>DASPUY010000037.1:0-7492 GCA_035622655.1 Polyangiaceae bacterium | reverse complement strand
ATGCGGCGCTTTCGCGGACTCGCCGGCGGCATCGTCGAGGCGACCGCCAACACAACGACGAGCATCAGCACGGCCACACGCGCCGCGTTCGGGAGAAAGCGATAGCGCTCGGGCAGCAAAGCGATGAACGCCATCAGCAGGCCGACCGCGATCAGCGCCGGTCGGCGCGTCGATCGCGTCGCGAGGTCCGCATGCGTTTGCGTGGTCACTCAACGGTCCCGCCAACTGCGGGGAGCAGGAACCGTGCCGGCCTCCACGGATCGATCGTTGCTCACCCTTCACGGAACCCAAGCGGGAGACTCAACTGCGATCCCGGCTCGTCTTCGCTGCAGTGATTGGCCTGCCGCCGGACTCGTCGGCCCGCCGCCCGAGCCCAGCAAGCCCGACCGCGTCTCGATGATCGCGCCTCGCCGCTGGACCCCGTACGTCATCGGCTGGCGCGTCTCCCGTTGCCCCCTCCGCCCGGCTCATGCTACTCGCACGCCCTTCCGAGAAGACATCGAGATGACCGCCAAGAAAACCATCAACAAGTCCGACTTCATCCGACAGCAACCCGACTCGATGTCCGCCGCCGAAGTTGTCGCGAAGGCAAAAGCCGAGGGGCTCGCGATCCGGCCGGGTCTCGTCTACGAGGTCCGAAGAACGGCGAAGGTGAGGAAGCCCACTACCGCGAAGAAGACACCGATCTCCACCAAGACGGGCGTTCCCTCGAACACGTCGAACGGGAGCAAGGCCGCCTTCGTGCGTGCTCGCGCGCAGCTGTCCCCGAAAGAGATCGTCGAGGACGCGCAGGCGGCCGGGATCAAGCTCGACGTGAGCTACGTCTACAACGTGCGCGGAGCGGCCAAGGCCAAATCGAAGACGAAGGCGACGAAACAGGCCGCCCGGACGGCCAGGAAGGCCGCGTCCGTGGGCCAGCCGATCGCAACGTCCTCGAAAGCCGAAGACCTGCTGCGGGCCGTCGCCGCCGAAGTTGGTCTTGCGAGGGCCATCGAAGTCCTGCTGGCCCAGCGCGCCCAGGTGCATGCAGTGCTGCGGGGATAGATCCCCGCGATGCTGTGGGGTCGAGATCCGCATCGGGGCCGGCGTGAAGATCCCTGAAGCCGTAAAAGAGGCGATCGAGAAGCGAATCCTCGCCCATGCCAAGAAGAAGTACGCTGGCCGCTACGCCCGTCTCGAAATTCGCTTCAAGGGCGCGCTCTGCTACATCGACGCCTACACCGAGCCCAACACGCACGGGGCCGCTTGGAAAGTCACCGGCGAAAGCCGCGAGCAGTTCATCGAGCGACTGCGAAGTACGCCGACGCATCTGTGCCGGCTCCAATACTTCGGAGGTGGTCGCTGGAGCGTCGCGTTCTATACGTACAGCAACGAGCGATACGAACCGACGTTCTTCCGATCGGGGGGAGCCTTCGGGACGCCGGAGGAGGCGTTCGACGTGGGGGCCGTCTATCTGACGTGACGGGCCGGTCGCCCTATTCGTCCGCCGCTCGGTGAGCCGTCGCCTCTTCGTCGATCCAATCCTTTTCCGTCCAGCTCATGCCTTTGCGTCCCGGGACTTTGCGCGTCGGGCCAGCCTTGTAGCGCCAACATGACTTCCGGCCGTAGCAGAACGTCTCGCGCCGCCACCGGACATTGCTCGGGTTCCACTGGTCGATGATCATCTCGACCGCCATCTCGCAGCCCCAGATGCACGACGTGCACGAGGCCGCGAACACTTTTCGCGTCGAGCCGCCGGTGCCCACGCGCTCGATACACTTCAAGGGCCGGCGGGGCGCCGGTCCAGCGCAGAGGTGTCGGACCGGCGCCGCCGTGTTCGACCGCGAGCTTGCTTACCTTGTAGATGTCGGCGATCTCGGTCAGGACTACGAGCACGTGGCAGTCGAGGCGGCGAGCCCGACGAGCCCTTCATCACCATCGACGACCGCGACTTCACGCCGATGGAGTTTGCGCAGATGGTCGGAACTTTCGGCGGTTGCGGCATGCGGATCGTTTTCGTGCCCGACGACGAGCTGTACGACGAGCCCGTCATCGAGTTGCGCGAGCCCGACCCCGGCCCGTGACCGTGCCCACGTCTGGCGAAATCCGCCAGAGCCGCGCGCTCAAGGACGAGGCGAACGACAAGGATACCTCGACGGAGGCTTTAGGTCGCCCTCTCGGACGCGTTTTCGGTCCGCCTGGACGCGACCTCGAACGCCGGTAGTGGTCGGATTTGAAGTTCCAGCCCGACGCATCAGGACTTTTCAGCAACCAGAATCGGAGCAGCAGACAAGTACGGCTGGTGACGAGCACTCGCCGGACGGAACGAGCGGGGCGCCGCCCCCGCCGCAGCAGGCCGCTGTGCCAGTACAAATCTGGCCTATCGGACAAGCCGAAGCATCAGTGTCGCAGCTCTGGTGGCAAACCCCGGCCCCTTGGGAGCTATAAACGCACAAATCCGACGCGTCGCACGATGGCCCGACTGACTGATCGCTTACGGTGGTCGGGGGGCTGCTGCAGGCTCCAGCCAAGATGGCGATGAGGACGAGGGCGAGGCGCATGCGGAGTAAGTGGGCGAACGTTGACCACGGACCGCGCTCGTCACGTTTCTCGAGTGCGCTTTTCCCTTTCGGCGGCCCAGCGTGTGACCCGAACACGGAGCGCCCGCAAGCGCTGCGCTGCTGTGCAAGACCTGCAGGGGTTGGAACTTGCATCGGCGGCCGGATGTCAGCCCGAGAGGGCTTTCCGCTGCGGGGGACGGCGGTTGGTACGGACATCGCACACGGTCAGGGCCACCAGTTTGTAGGGACCCATGCAACCCGCCCGCGTGAACTTCAGTCCGAGCGCTTCCGAGTGTGTTCAAAACCCGCCCAGCGACTCATCGCTCCGCCGCGCGAGCGTACGTGTCGGCACCGTGCTTCAAGCTCGGTATCGGCTCGAGAGTCTTCTCGGAGTCGGCGGTATGGCGGCCGTCTACGCGGCCGTGCATCTGAGAAATGGGAACCGAGTCGCCATTAAGATTCTTCACAACGAGCTGGCGGGCAACGACGACCTCTGCTCCCGATTTTTGCGCGAAGGGTACCTGTCCAACGCCGTCCTCCATCCCGGAGCGGTCCACGTCCTGGACGACGACATCACCGACGACGGGAGCCTGTTTCTCGTCATGGAGCTGCTCGACGGCGAGTCGCTCGAGACGCGTTGGCGACAGAGGGGATGCCGCCTGCCCATTGGCGAGGCCATGCCGATCGTCAGCGACGTGCTCGACGTCCTCGCAGCCGCGCACTCCAAAGGGATCGTGCACCGCGACGTCAAGCCGGACAACGTGTTTCTCACGACGGACGGCCGGATCAAGCTTCTCGACTTCGGCGTCGCCCAGTGCGCCGACCTCGCGACCGCGAAGACGGGCGCGGGCACGGTCCTCGGTACCGCCGGCTTCATGGCGCCGGAGCAGGCGCTGGGGCGGATCGACGAGGTCGATGCGTCCTCGGACATCTGGTCGGTCGGCGCGTTGGTGTTCACCCTTGTCTCAGGCAGGCTCGTGCATCCGGGGGCGACCGTCGCAGAAACGATCGCGCGCACGGCGATCTTGCCGGCCCCGCCGCTCGCCGATGCCTTTCCGCAAGTTCCTGCTCGAATCGCCTCCATCGTCGACCGGGCGCTCGCGTTGCAGAAGCACGACCGCTGGCCAAGCGCACGAGCGATGCGCGACGCACTGCAACTCGCCTTTGCAGATGCGTCCGACCGCACGGCGGAGGCGTGCGCACCGGCCGAGCCGGTGCCCGAACCCCGGGCCGAACGCGCAACGGCCGCCTTAGCGCTTCATCCTGCTACGCCCAGGTCGTGCGAGCTCGCGCGAAGGGAGCTGGAGGGCCTCGGCGTCAGCCCTGGAGAGGTCTCGCAGGGCGAGGCGCGAAAGTGGCGCCGGGACTTGCGGCGAGGTCGCGGTGCGCCCCTCTTGCTCGCCGGCGCATTCGGTCTCGCCTTGGCGGGCACCGCCGCGCGGACGCCCCAAGAGCTGCAGGGCGACTTTCGCGCATTGTCGCCGCGGGGAGCGTCCATGCTGCGCGCACTCGCCCAAGGGTCGACGCGCAGCGATCGCCCGGCAGATCGAGTCAAAGGGGAACGTTCCCAGGCGCCGCTCAGGGTCTCGCAGTCGCCTGACGTCCCCGCCCACCCGACGAGCACCCGATCCGAAGAGCTCACCCTGGCTGAGATCGTCGCGTCGGCCCCGGCCGCATCGCCGGCCTCAGCACCGGCGGTTTTGGTCCCGATCGTCGACCCGTAGCTCCAGCAATCGAATGTCGCAGCGTATAGCGCTTCACTCCCGCTGCGTTCAGATCCCTTCACGAGTCGCGCCTCGAGCTCGAAGGCGGCGATACCTGTGACCAGGGTGAGCTTCACAGTTTGCAACAGGGGGTGCCTCCTCGGGACCTCGATCCAGGGGCCTCTCGAGTCAGTCGCACATCTGTTTGCGGATCTTGCCGAGCGCTTGCTTTTGGAGCTGGCGAATGCGTTCCCTGGACAAGTGGTACTTGTCGCCGATTTCGTGGAGCGTCAGCTCTTCTTCGTCGTCGAGCCCAAAGCGCCAGCGGATGATGCGCGATTCGATCGGCGTGAGAAGCCTGCGGATCTCCACGCTGCAGTTCTGCTGGGCCAGAACGTGCGACCGCCCTCGTCACCCACCGGATGCTCGAAAGCTGTTGCGGCAACAAGCCGCAATGCCGTCGAGGAGAACGTAGAGGCCGAAAAGCAGGGCGAGCGCGGATAGCGTCATCCCCGGCCAAAGGAGCGCGACAACCCCGAAGGAGACGCCGAATGCGACCCGCCAGGCGAGAGACTTCCAGTTGCGGCAAAGATCGTCGTCATAGGCGTCGACCCGGAGCAGCTTGTGTTCCGTCGCAGCGACATCGAGATGCGGAAAGCCCTCTCCACGGCCGCTGCGCCTCTCTCTTCGTCGGTTCTTCGTCGGGAATCGATGAAAAGACTGCGCCGGACGAATCATTTGCCGACGAACGCCGCATCTCCAGCACCGCACGGACGGATTGCAGTTTCGGCCACCCGCACGGACTTGGTCGTGTTGGAGCTGGTCCCAACGAGCCATCGTCGCGCTGGCACAAAACCTGCTCGGACCCGGAGGAAAGAGAAAGGACCCAGGCCATGATGCTTGATGCGGTGCGATGCTCCGGCAGTCTCCCCACATTCATTCGAACGGCGCTCACCTCCGGCCTTTTCGGAGCCGTCGTTGGCTGCGCGCCAGCCATCGACGTCCACACGATCCAATCGCCCTCGGCTCACTTCGACGCTTACCGCACGGTCGCCTTCGAGCAGAGCCCGCAGCCGCCGAGCGACTATTCGCCGTCGCCGCAATCGGCGCAGGTGCGTACCGAAGTGCAGGACCGAGCGGGCGATATTCTGCAAGGCCGAGGTTACGTGGTCGCAAAACAGCAAGACGCTGATCTCGTGATTCGGATCGAGGCAGGCCGCCGCGAGCGCGTGGTGACAGTAACGGCTATGCAGCCCACCTCGCCGTCGGCGCCGGTCGAGACCGAGTTTCACGGCGAGCTCGATCGTGAACAGGAAGACCTGGTCGACGGCGCCTTCGTCATCGACGCGTTCGATGGCAAGACGCACGCTCTGGTCTGGCACGGCGCCGCCCGCACCGAGGTCACGCCTGGAACCATCGATCACGGGCGCGTGCGCAGCGCGGTCGAAAAAGTGCTCGCGTCGTTCCCGGCGGCGCCCAGCAGCAAGTAGGTCGCGTCTGGAACCATCGAAATGCGGCCCAGTCCCGCTGGGAGCATGGCACGGATTCCGGAGGCCACCTACCGAATGGGATCCGACCAAGGCGAACCCCGACGAGCGGCCGCCCCACGAAGTTCACGTGGCCGCATTCGAGATGGACCTCACCGAGGTCACCGTCGCCCAGTACTCGGAGTGCGTGCGCCAGCTTATCGAGGAGTTGGTTCGCCTCGGTTGCCGGGCCCTCGAAGCAGCGGCATCGATGTCGAAGAGCGTCGATCCGGCACCCGAGAGCGGCTGGAGTTATTTGGAGTCTTCGGCATCGGGATCCTCAACGTGAGGACGATCATCCGATCGCAGCCCTGTCCATGATCCCGCGGGCACGCATCCACAGGCCGAGCCGGCACCCGAGGGTCGGCGTTCGCGAGGGCTCGAATGCTCAAAGGCACGGTGGAGCGCCTTAGCGCACGATCCCGAGACGAGCGTCCAACCCAACAGCGTCCGTGTCTGTAGCCCAGGATCAAGTCGAGGCCGTTCCGACGTACTCGACGGGAAGGTCGCCCATCAGACTTCAGACTTCGGCATTCCTCTTGAACGAGCGCAGGCCGTGATGGTCAAGCGCCTCTTTCACGACCGTGCGCACGCGGGACGCGAGCTCGCCAAGTGCCTCCTCGGTTTCCGCGAGCAATCTCCAATCGTTCTGGGTTTTCCGCGCGGAGGCGTACCGGTCGCGTACGAGGTCGCTCGGAGCCCTGCACGCGCCGCTGGACGTTTGGGTCGTGCGCAAGCTCGGCGCTCCCATGCAGCCCGAACTGGGGATGGGCGCCGTCGCTGAGGGCGGCGAAGCTTTTCGTAGACGCGCAGATCGTGCACGAGGTCGGAGCCTCGGAGGCCGAGCTGAAAGAAGTCATCGCTCGCAAGACCGCCGAGGTCGAAGAACGCTCCAGGCGGTTTCGTCGCGGACGAGCCGCCCCGGACCTCGCGGACAAGACCTTCGCGGTGAGCTGCCCCCTGCATGGCGATCTTCTCGGGGCTGCTGGCGTGCCCGGGCTCGAGGCCGTGCTCGTCGCCCCGGGCGGTCGTGGCCCATCCCAGATGGCTGCCCTACACGCGGGCGCGCGCGAGCCTTCGCATGCGACGTTCGCCCCGCCGGGTTCCCCACTGGCGAATGCCGTCGACCATCGATCTTCGGAGGCAAAGCTCGGCCCAGGCGCCGAACGGCACGCCGCGCGCTTCGTCGTACGTTCGCGCCGCGTGCAAGAGGCATTCTCGGCCAAAGGCACGCAAATCGTCCAGGGTGACCACGCCCCAGCGGCCGACATGCCGAAACAGGACGGCCGCGCGCGACTCGACGAGACCGAGGCTCGAGTGAAACCGCTCGAGAACCACCGCGTCGTCGGGCGCCGCGCACTTGCGCAATGACTTCATGCGCCGCCCCCAGCGCAGGCCGCGTTCCGCGAGCGCCCGCCGTGCGCGACGAGGATGCCCGTGTAGATGGGGTGGCGCACAACGCCGTACGGACCGGTGTCGACCACGTGGTGCCCCTCTTTCTTGGTCACGCGCATGGACCAAAGCCGACCGAGGTGAATCCGAGCCCACCAGCAGAAGGCGAATCCCGCGATCATCACCGCTATGCGGATTCCGGCCAACTCGGACATCGTTCCGGGCACCCGGACACGATTCCGGCAGAACCCGGACACTTCGGAGCGAAGCGACGCTCTGGGCCGGGGTGACGCGTAGCGTCGAACCGGCGACGGTGGTCGGAGCGAAGCGA
>DASPUY010000036.1:0-18188 GCA_035622655.1 Polyangiaceae bacterium | reverse complement strand
AACGGCTCCCGGTCCGGCGGGAACCGATGGCCGGTCCGCGGCCGCGCCGAGGGATTGGGCGGTGACGATCGGTACGCCCGCAGCGACGAACGAACCGCTGACTGCGGTGACCATCGTCTCGCCGACGAACGGACCGCTGTCGCCGAGAGAACCTCTCGCGACGGCGAATGACGCGATCGCGGCCGACTCCCTGCCGGAGAGGCCCTTGCGGCCGGAGAGGCCCTCGCGGCCTTCGTCTCGCTCCCCGGAAGCGCGCCCCGACGCAGCGCGCCTCGAGGGGGTCCACCCGGGAGAGACGCGCCGAAAGCCGAACCGCTCGAGCGTGCCCGAAAGCCTGCGTTCGAGCTCGCCTCCCTTGCCCTAGATGTCGGGTGGTCCGCCCCGCGCATCACCTTGTCTTTGCCGGACCGCCCGGTAAAGTCCGCCTCGCCTGACGCGCATGGAGACGCTCGACCTCGCGGCGCCGATCGCGCTCGGACTACGACGTTACCAGACGATTCTCCGTCTGGCCCTGCCGACGATGTTCGCGATGCTGTCGCAGGCGGTCGTCAACGAGATCGACGTTCTCTACTTTTCCCGCCTGCCCTGCCCGGATTCGTCGAACGCGCAGGCGGCGCTGCTCCCTTCGCTCATCCTCGTATGGCTCTTCGGTGGAAGCCTCAGCGCCGTGAGCGTCGGGACGCAGGCCCTCGTCGCCCGCCGCTATGCCGAGGGCGGCCGCGAGCGGGCCGGCGCCGTGCTGGCCAACGCCGCATTCTTCTGCGTGGCGGCGGGAACCGTATTCTCGATCGTCGGCCTCGTGCTGCTGCCCTCGCTCATTCGATTGATGGTCGGAGTGCCCGAGGTGCAGAGCGTCGCACTCTCCTACACGCGATGGCGACTGCTCGGGGTCGTTTCCATGGCTGCGACCATGGCGATCAAGGCGTTCTTCGATGGAATCGGCAAGACTCACGTGCACCTCGTGGCTTCGATCGTCATGAACGTCACAAACGCGCTCCTTTGCTGGATCTTCATTTTCGGACACCTGGGTGCGCCCCCGATGGGCGCCGCGGGCGCCGGGCTGAGCGCGTTCATTGCGACGTGGATCGGGCTTTTCATCATGGTCGGCTTCGCCTCGCTGACGCGCGGCGAGTACCGCCCCGCGCGCTGGTCGAACCTCTCCGCCAAGCTCACCGGATCCATCCTGCGCCTGTCGATTCCCGCGGCCGTGGCGACCGTGGTCATGATGGTGGGCTTCGGCCTCTTCACGCGCACCGTGGGCCAGCTCGACCTTCAGGGCGCCACGGCGACCACGATTGCGGGCCGATGTGGCAAGGTCGAAGCGGTCAACAGCGCTGCGAACACCGACATCGTCGAGCTGCTGCAGCTGACGTTCACGGCGTGCATGTCGTTCGGGACGGCAACGGCGACGCTCATCGGGCAATCGCTCGGCCGACGCGAACCGGAGGAAGCCCAGCGCTGGGGCTGGGCCTCCGTGAGGCTGGGCGTGGTCGTCTTCGGAGTCGTGGGCGTCCTCGAGGGCATTTTCTTCACGGACCAGGTGGTCGCCCTCTTTTCCAACTCGATGGCCGTGCGCGACGCGGCCACGTTCCCGATGCACTTGATGGGCGTCGTGACTCCCATCATCGCCGTGGCGATGATCCTGAGCGAGGGGCTCTTCGGCGCGGGCGACACGAAGTTCGTCGCGTTCGCTCAGTTCGGGCTCGTCTTCGGATGGCTCGTCCCGGCGGCGTACTCGCTGGGCGTCCGGCTGCACATGTCTCTCAACGGAATCTGGATTGCCGCATTCATTTACATGTGCCTTGCGGCCGCCGTCATGAGCGCGAAGTTCGCGAGCGGAAGCTGGAAGAGCATCCGCCTCTAATCCGGTCCGATAAAGGGCAGGGCGTCTCAGGCCTTGAGGATCGTCGCGCACCAAGGCGGGAGCGAACCCGCAGCCATGTCCTCGGTCGCGAAGATGCTCTCCCCGAAGGACTGCCACGCGATGCCGACGGGACGCGGCGTCAAGTTGGCGAGAAGCACCCGCCGGCCGCCGCCTCCCGAACGCTCGACGACGATCACGTCGGCTTCGGCGCGCGCGCGCAGATCTTTTCGCTCGCACCGCTCGCGCAGCACCGGATCCTCACGACGCAGGCTGAGGAGCTTGCGGACCATCGCGAAAACGCGTGCGTGAGGTGGCCCGAGGCGTTCTTGCCACCTCAGCTTGGAGGTCTCGAAGGTCGCAGGGGCCTGCGGGTCCGGGATGCGGGCGCGGGCGTCGGGGTCGGAGAACGCGCGGAAAGACTTGAACTCCTCGCGACGCCCCTTCGAGACGAGCGCGCCGAGCTCCGCGTCGTGCTGCGTGAAGTAGAGGAACGGCGTCGAAGCGCCCCATTCCTGACCCATGAAGACGAGTGGCGACATCGGCAGGAAAAAGAGCAGCGCAGACGCCGCGCAAAACGCGCCGGGCGACACCTTCTGCGACAGCCGTTCGCCGAAGGCGCGATTGCCCGCCTGGTCGTGGTTCTCGATGCAATACACGAACTGCTCCGGGCGAAATGCATCGGCGCGCGTGCCGCGAGGCCTTCCCCAGGGGGAGTAGTGCTGGCCTTCGTAGGACCAGCCCCGCTCGATGGCATGCGCGAGCGCGGCAGCTGCGGGTTCGTATGCGGCGTAGTAACCGTCTTGCTCGCCGGTCATGAGGACCCAAAGATGATGGTGGAAGTCGTCGGCCCAGACGGCGTCGAGCCCCAGCTCGGTCACCAGCGACGATTCGTTGCGGTCGTCTTCGGCGACGAGCAGTCGCGGTGGATCGAGCGAGGCGGCCAGATCCGCCAACTCGCGCAGGACGTGCGGCTTCGAGCCGTCGAAGATCGCATGAGTGGCGTCGAGGCGAAGACCATCGAACCCGTACTCTTCGAGCCACATGTGAGCCGCGCCGAGCACGTAGGCGCGCATGTGAGGTTCGGCGAAGTCGAGGGCGTCGCCCCAGGGCGTCGTGAAGGCCCGCGTGAAGTATTCGGGCGAAAACGAGGGGAGGTAGTTGCCGTTGGGGCCGAAGTGGTTGAACACCACGTCGAGGAGTACGAAGAGCCCGAGCTCGTGCGCGTCGCCCAGGAAGCGGCGCAGGTCCTCGGGTCGGCCGTAGGAAGCGTGCGGCGCGTAGTGGGCGACGCCGTCGTAGCCCCAGCCCCTCTCACCAGGAAACGCCGACAGAGGCATGAGCTCCACGGCGCCGATTCCCAGCTCGGCAATGTGATTGAGCTTGGCGCGGGCCGCCTCGTACGTACCTTCCGGTGTGAACGTGCCCACGTGCAGCTCGTACGTGCATAGACGCTCGAGCATGGGCGCAGGGCGCAGCGCGGATGCGTGCGCCGGAGCGATCACCTCGGCTGCTCCGTGCACGCCGAAGGGGAGATAACGGGCATAAGGATCAGGCACCTCCCGGTCGTCGAGCAGGAACTTGTACAGCGTTCCGGCGCCCAGCGACGGCACGTGCGTCTCGAATATGCCGCCGCCGCGCGGCTGGAGCTCTTGCACGCACGTCGGGCGCTGCTGACCGTCGAGAATACGGACGGCTACTCGCCTGGCGCGCGTAGTCCACGCTCGAAACGTGGTCCCTCCGCGCTCGACGATGGCCCCGAGCCGCGGGGGCCAGCCGTCGGCGCGCACGGATGCCGAGCCTGCATACCGCGACATGCTCAATCCGCCACCAACCAGGCTACCGGAAAGTCGGAGAGCACCCGGCACAAGAGAAAGCTTTGGCCCTCGAATCGTTCGCCGGACAAGGCGTTCGTGAATCGGCCTGGGCGCCCGAGGACGATTCGCTGCTGTCCCCACACGTCGCCCAGCGCCCACGGCGTCGCACCGCGTGTCAGACGCCAGGTGAGACGGGGCACGATGCAGACGAGCCGGCGGCTCGCGTGGGTCCGCTCGAAAGCCACCACGTGCTCTCCCGACTCGATCGGATCATAGGCGCCCTGGAGGAACAGATCGGGGGCGGACCGCCGGAGCTTGAGGCCCGTACGAGTGAGGTGCAGCTTGACCAGGCCGTCGCCGAAGCGCTCGACGAGCTCGCGCGCGAGCGCGGGCGTCGGTGAACCCCGCGAGACGAGATCCTCGAGGGCCAACCGGCGCCGCGCGTAGTCGACCGCCCGGCGGTTGTCGGGGTCCACGAGGGAGAGATCCCAGAGCTCGCAGCCTTGATAAACGTCGGGGACCCCGGGTGAGGCGAGCCGCAACGCAAGCGTCGCCAGACTGTTGCTCGCGCCGTAGGTGGCAATCGTCCGGACGAACTCATCGACCCTGTCGACGAAAGCCTCGAGTGAAAAGGCCCGCTCGACGAAGCGGCGCACGGCCTGGTCGTAGGCGGTGTTGGGGTGGGTCCACGACGAGCGCACTTTGGCTTCGTGCACGGCCTTGGCCATGTAGGCCGAAAGCCGGTCCCTGAACGCATCCGTCATGGCGCCGGGGCGCAGTCGCTCGTAGGGCCAGGCTCCGACGACGTTCTGGACGAAGAAGTAGACGTCGGCTGGCGACGGTGCAGGCAAGCCGTCCACGCGTCCGACGAGCGGCCGCGTCAGCTCCACGAGACGCGCGACGAGCTCGCTCCAGCGATCGGGAATCTCGCTCAGCACGGAGAGCCGTGCGCGCACGTCCTCGCTGCGCTTGGTGTCATGGGTCGTGGTGGTCGTCATCGACATGGGCCAGCGCGCGAGAATCCTGGCGTTGTGGGCATGAAGCTCCGCCGCCGTCGATCCAAATCGGGCGGGAGCGCAACCAACCTCGTTCAAGGAGAGCAGTCGACCGTAGCGGTAGAGCGCCGTGTCCTCGATCCCCTTCGCCATGATGGGACCGGTCAATTGCTGGAAACGCATGGCGAAACGGACCGCGGCTTCACCGCGATTCTCGATGAGGAGCACCTCGCGCAAAAAATCGAAAATCGAAGGATCCATAATCGGGTTGTGGCGCTTGGCGCGCTCGGTTGCGGCACGTATGCGCAACTCGTCGCTCGGCTCGCGGGTCCCGTCCGGCCGGACGTAGGTCCGGTACACGTCGAGGGCCGCGATCATCTCCTGGATGGCGCGCACGAGACTCGCCAGCGTGAAGTCGCGCGCGTGCCGCGTCGCCTCGGCGACGTCCTTGAGCGCGTTGGCGAGCACGTGGATCTCGCCGGAGAACGTCTCCGCCATGACGTCTCGCTTGGACTGGAGCGCGACGCGTTCGTAGTCGACGTCGCAGCCCGTGAACCGCGCGTAGATGTCGTTGAAGGCCCGCTCGGCGCGGGCATCGACCCAGAGGGCATTGACGGCGGCGAGAAAATCGTACCCGGTCGTCCCGGAGATGGCCCACGGACGCGGAAGCTCCTCGTCGGCCTCGAGGATCTTTTCCGCGATGACGTAGGTCGGAGTCACGTCGTCCTGTCCGCGGCGCGCGAGCGCTTCGCGGATCGCGTCCTGCAGCGCCTGAAAATAGGCCTGAGGATCGTAGAGCCCGTCGGTATGGTCGAGGCGAAGACCGGTGACGCGACCGGACGCGATGAGATCGAGCAGCAGGCTGTGTGCCGCCGAGAAGACCGCGGCGTCCTCCATGCGAATCGCGGCGAGCTCGTTGATGTCGAAGAAGCACCGGTAGTTGATCTCGTCAGCGGCCACCCGCCAGTAGCTCAGACGATAATTCTGGTCTCCAAGAAAGCGTTCGAGCCGCTCGGGGCTCGCAGAGATGGACTTGACGGCCTCGTCGACGGCTCTCGCGAGCTCGACGCTGCGGGCGCAAGCGTCGCCCAGCCGGCGCTTGATGACCTCTTTCTCCCGAGCGCGCTCGCGTCGCTCGAAAATCTCCCGGGTGCGTGCGCCCGGCAAATGACGCACCGCAGCCATGATGCTTTCGAGCTCCAGCCTGATCGAATCGTCCTCGGATACCGAGAGGCTGGCGGCGGCGCGCTCGAGCACCTGAGCATAGCTGCGCGGCGAGGCAGGGAAGCGCCGGTCGTAGTACGCGACCCACAAAGCACCGCCGTCGCGTGTGATGGAGAGCTTGCCGTCGTCGAGCTCTTCGCCGAACTGCCGTCCGAGAACCGGCAGAAGTACTTTGCCGCGCAGGATGCGTTCGGCCGAGTCCCATTCGATGTCGAAGAAGTCGGCGTAGAGCGAGCTCGGACCGCTCTCGAGCACGTCCGTCCACCAGTGGTTCTCGCCCGACCCGATCCCCACGTGGTTCGGCACGAAGTCGAAGATATGGGACATGCCGCGACGACGTATGGCGTCCGTCCATGCGTGGTACTGCTCGACCGTTCCGATCTCGGGGTTCAACGTTCTGTGGTCGACGACGTCGTAACCGTGCTCGGAGCCACGCTGGGCGCGCAGACAGGGCGAGGCATAGACCGCACCCGCGCCGAGGCGATCGAGGTAGCTGACGATCGACGTCGCCTGGTCCACCGGGAATCTGCCGCTCAGCTGGACGCGGTAGGTCGACGTCGGGGCACCCCGAACCGCCTCGAGGCCTCCGGGCCCGAGCGCGCGGCGCGCGAGCAGCTGCAGAGAGCGTTTCACGACCCGCGTCGAGGTCCCGGTCGATGGGCTCCGCTCGTGCGCAGTGTCGTCGGCTGTGTCGACGAGCAGCGACCAGGGCGCTGCACGGCCGCGGCCGACGAATGAAGGCAGCTCGAACTCGAGGTCGATCGGGCTGGCGTTGACGAGCAACAGCAGATCGTCGTCTTTCTGGGGCGCGCCGTTCTCGTCGAGAGATTCGAGGCCCGCTCCGGCCACGAACATCCCGAGGCTCGAGGTCGCGGGGTTGTTCCAGTCGCCGTCGTTCATGGGCTCTCCGTCGTGCCGGAACCAGCGAACGTCCTCCACACCGACGCCGCGGATCTCGCGGCCGCGGAAGAACGCCGCCCGTTGCATCAGTGGGTGCTTGCGTCGCAGGCGCACGATGCGCTGGGCGAATGCGAGAAGGGCTCGCCGTTCGTCGTCGAGGTCCCAGTCGTGCCACGTGATCTCGTTGTCCTGGCAATAGGCGTGGTTGTTTCCGCGCTGCGTCCGGCCGATCTCGTCGCCGCCGCAGATCATCGGAGTGCCCTCGGAGAAGACGAGGGTCGCGAACAGATTGCGCACCTGACGCGCGCGCATGGCTCGCACGTCGGGATCGTCGGTCTCTCCCTCGACGCCGCAGTTCCACGACAGGTTCTCCTCCGGCCCGTCGCTGTTACTTTCCCCGTTCGCCTCGTTGTGCTTGTTCTCGTAAGTGACGAGATCGTGCAGTGTGAAGCCGTTGTGCGCGGTGATGAAGTTGACGCTCGATGCCGGAGTACGGCCCCCACCCTGGTAGAGATCGGAGCTACCGGTCAGGCGATATCCGAGCTCGGCGGCGCGACCCCCGTCGCCGCGCCAGAACGCGCGCATCGTGTCGCGGTAATTGCTATTCCATTCGGCCCATTTCACGGGGAAGCGGCCAACTTGATAGCCGCCCGCGCCGACGTCCCACGGCTCGGCGATGAGCTTGACGCGACCGATGACCGGGTCCTGATGGATGACGCTGAAGAAGCTCGAGAGCCGATCGACTTCGAAGAGTCCCCGGGCCAGGGCCGATGCCAGATCGAACCGGAACCCGTCGACGTGCAGCTCCTGCACCCAGTATCGCAGCGAATCCATGATGAGCTGCAACGTCTGCGGATGGACGACGTTCAGGCTGTTACCGGCGCCCGTGGTGTCGAGGTAAAAGCGCGGCTGGTCGGGCAGGAGCCGGTAGTACGCTTGGTTGTCGATTCCACGGAACCCGAAGGTGGGCCCGAGGTGATTTCCCTCGGCCGTGTGATTGTAGACGACGTCCAGGATGACCTCGATGCCCTCGGCGTGCAGCGCTTTGACCATTCGCTTGAACTGGCGGATCTCGGCCGCCGGCTGGGCACCCGAGCGATATCGGACGTCCGGAGCAAAGAAACCAATCGACGAGTATCCCCAGTAATTGCGAAGGCCGCGGTCGAGCAGAGGCTTGTCGTCGACGAACGCGTGGACGGGCAAGAGCTCGAGCGCGGTGACGTCGAGCTCGCGCAGATGTCTGAGGATCGGATCGGTCGCAACACCAAGGTAGGTACCGCGGAGCTCCGGGGCCACGTCGGGATGACGCGCCGTCAGCCCCCGGACGTGAGCCTCGTAAACGACCGTCTTGCGCAAGGGCGTGTTGGGGGGCGAGTCGTCACCCCAGTCGAAGGACGGGTCGACGACGACGCCCAACGGTGCCCCCCGCTGATCGGTCGCGGCAATCGCCAGATCCGCATCGGGGTGGCGCACGTCGTACGAAAAGACGCCGGCGGCGAAGTCCGCGGGGCCGGCGAGGGCTCTGGCGTAGGGATCGAGAAGCACGTTGCGAGAATTGAACCGCAGCCCGCGCGCAGGCTCCCATGGCCCGTCGACCCGGTATCCGTAGCGCTGGCCGGGGCCCACGGACTCCACGTAAACGTGCCAGACGAAGTCGGAGCGCTGCCGAACCGGAATGCGCATTTCCTCGCCGGCGGCGTCGAAGAGACACAGCGCGACGGCCGTGGCCGCCTCCGAGTACAGCGCGAAGTTGACGCCCGAGCCGTCCCACGTCGCGCCGAGCGGAGCCGCGCACCCAGGGCGCAAACGAAGGATGGGTTCCATGCGAGCCGGCGGGAGCAGAAAGTGCGCCGATCCTTTGCAGCTAGGCGTGGGCCGGGCATGGCGCAAGCGCGCTCAGGAGCCGCGAAATTCCGGCCTCGACGGCCGACGACCACGGCGGACCGCCGCGGAGCCGTTCGCCCGAAAGTCCCGACAGCACCCCCGGCGCGCCCACGCTTTTTTCCAAAGTTCCGTGTGCGTTCATCCAAATTCGCCCAAATGCGTTTTACGATCCGTGATGCAATGAGCCGGCAAATCTGCGTCGGTTGCCGTGCGACGCCACCGAGCATGGGGCGCGGCGCCACCACGATCGCGAGCGCAAGTCCGTCCACGGGGTGGCATCTGTCCACGATCATCGGGCCGGACGGCTCGAGATCGGTCGAGTGGCGCTGCGGGAGCTGCTGGCGCAAGCACCGCGCCTCGATGAAACGAACGGCCGCGTCAGGCCGATCGGGCAGCTAACCCTGCCGGCGCGCCGCCATCAAAATGACGCATGATACGCGCGTGCGCACCCGCGGGATCGGGTCCGCAAGCAAAGGCGCGGCGCGCGAAGCGACGCCCAGCGCCGAAAGAGCGACGGCGGCGGCGATGCGGTCTTCCGCTCGGTCGGAGGTGAGCTCCACCTCGACCCACGCCTGCACGCGGCGGTCGCCCGCCATGGCCGATGCGATGCGCGCGCGCGACGACACCGGGGAGCCTGGGCTCGCGAGCGCTTCGAGCTCGACGAGCGCTTTGCGGTCGCTCGCCCCGGCGAGACGCGCGAGGGCAGGAATCCGGACGGCGTAGTCACCGTCGTCGGCTGCTGCGCGCACTGCGGCGATCAGCTCGGGCCGATCGAGGGGCGCTTCAGCCAGAGCCTGGAGGCGCGAGGCGCGTACACCGCTTCGGATCGCGCTCGCGAGCTGGCCGCTCGCAAGGGCGCTCAATTCCGGATCGGCGTCGCGTCGGCGAAGGACGGCGGCGGCGGCCTCGATGGCCGGCGGGCCGTGGCCCGTGGCCACGATCGTCCGGAGCTCGTCGCGTCCGCCTTCTCGCCACAACGACGGGCTCGACCAGACGAGAGCAATGTCTTCCCGCACGGCTTCGTCGCCGGTGGTCCAGAGGTCGCGCAGCATTTCCGCCTCCGCATGCCGCACGGCGACGGCATAGCGCCCCTCGATGGCGCCCGTCGGGAGGGCGGGAAGAGCACCGATCGCGCGGACCGCCTCGGTCTGAACGATGGGCTCGGGGTCCACTCGCACCGCCTCGGCGAGCGCGATCAGGTCTGCGGGATCCGCGGCATCGCGCGCGGCCCGGGCGGCCTCGCGGCGCACGATGGGGTTCGCGTCGAGCAGCGCGTGCAAGCGCGCCTCCCGGTCCTCCAGGCGGACGAGACCTCGGGCGCCGACGGCGCGCCAGTGCGGATCCGGGTCGGTCACGAACTCTCGGGCACGCCGGGGGTCTAGACCCCGAACCTCGACGCGCGCCAGTGCGGCCTCGGCGCCCGCGATGTCGTGAGTGTGCATGCGCAGGGCCAGAGCGCCGTCGAGCTCGTGGGCGCAAGAGCGCAGATCGAGGACGCGCTCGACGGCATCGCCGGGAGGCGAGGTCGCGAGCTCGCGCTCGGCCACGAGCTTGGCCAGCGCCGCTGCGTCGCGGCCCAGATCGCCCGTTCTCTGCCTCTCGACCAGCAGGTCGTGGAGCGCAGGGCGATCGCCATGCTCGACCGCCCGCATCGCGGGCGATGCCCCGCAGGCCACCATGGCGGTGGCGACGAGTGGCGCAAGGATGCGCGGCGCGAGCCCCTTCTCCATCAATCCAGATGTAGCCGCTTTGTGGCGCCGATGCTAAGCGCCCGCGCGGCGTGCCGGGCGTTGACCTCGTCTTGAACCCCCACGCACGGCGACTTCGTCCGGGATCGGCGCGACGGCGGATCGTCGTCGACGAGGCGGGGCGGGAGGGCGTCCGGATCCACGAGCCCACGACGCTGGCAGAACTCGAGGAGGTCGCCCGGGGCTGCGCGTTGCGCGGCGTCCGCGTCGTGCTTGTCGCTGGGGGCGACGGAACGCTGATGCGATGCCTGAGCGCCCTCGTCGGCGCCTTCGAACCGGCGTCCCTGCCGCTGGTCGGAATCGTCCCTGCAGGGACCGTGGATACGGTGAGTCGCAATCTCGGCGTCGCTCGCGCGAGGATCCGGACCATCGTCCGCGCGGCCTGCTCGGTCACCGCCACCGGATCCCCCCAGTCGACTCTGTGCGTCCGCGACGGGGCGGAGGCCGGCCGCATCGGCTTCATTTTTGGCGCAGGCCTCGTCAGCCAATTTTTCGACCTCTACCATCGGTCGCGCCGGCCCGGCCTGGCGACCGCGGCGATCATCGCGGCGCGCGTGTTCACGAGCTCGCTGGTCGGAACGAGCCTGGCCGCCCGCGTGCTGGCGCCCGCCGCGTGTGTGCTCTCGGTCGACGGCCTCCGTCGAGAGGAGACGGGGTGGAGTCTCGTCGTCGCAAGCGTCGTGTGCGACCTTGGCCTGCACTTTCGAGTCACCTACCGGGCGCGAAGCGACGGGCCGTGCTTCCACGTGGTGGCCAGCGGGCTTTCCCCTTACGAGCTCGGCCGCCAGATGCCTCGTGTCCTCGCAGGGCGCCCGCTGCGCGGCCAACCCCACGTCGACGCGCTGGCGACCTCGTTGCGACTGGATTTCAAGGCGCCCGGGGCTGCGTACGTTCTCGATGGCGACGTGTTTCAGGCCTCGTCGCTCACCGTGGAAACGGGCCCAGCGGTTCGGATGTTACGGATCGGCTGATCGTCCGAGCTGACGCACCCCGTTCGATCGACACCGCCGTCTCGGTCGTGGCGAGGGAGCTCGGTCGATCCGGAACTGTCGATGCGAACGACCGCGTCTGCAATGGCCAGCGGCTCCGATCGATGGGTCACGAGGATGACCGTCCGCTCGCCCCGCAACCGTTGGACGGCGTCCAGAACCATGCGCTCGGCCCCGGGATCGAGGCCGCTCGTCGGCTCGTCGAGCAATAGCACCGGTTGCCGCGTTCCGATTGCACGCGCGAGAGCGATCCATTGACGCTCTCCTCCGGAAACGGCGCGGCCGCCCTCGCCCAGACGCGATGCGTCGAGCTCCCGGACGAGGTGGGATGCGCCAAGTCCGTCGAGAACTGCGCGGACGTCGAGACCAGGCGCGCCCAGGCCGACGTTCGCCGACAACGTGTCGGCGAGCACCGGCGCGTCCTGGGGAACCCACGCGAACGGTCGTGCCATGGGGCCGGCCGGCACGTCCCCCAGCGGATCTCCCCCGTAAGTCACTTGGCCGCCAAGCGCGCTCTCGAGCCCGAGGAGCGTCCGGAGGAGGGTCGTTTTGCCAGCCCCCGTCGGGCCCGTGACGACGACGATCGCGCCGGGCGCGACATGAAGGCTGATGGGGCCCTTCGCCCCGCGTGCGAGGCGAATGCCTGCGAGCTCGAGCGGCGCGAGCGGCCAGACGCGTCGAGGGGACAGATCGGATCGAGGGGCGCAGCCCTGACCCGGACCCTGAGCGCTTTCGATCACACGTCGAAGCTCGTCGTATGCGACCTCCGCACGCGCAAAGACTGCGTGCGCATCCGCCAGCTCGCGCAGCGGTCGGTACGCAAGGAAAAAGGTGACGGCGAAGGCGAGCAGCGTCGCACCATCGCCGATCGAACCCAGCCAACCGGCACGCGCCGCGCCGATGGCGACCGCCAGGGCCGCGGCACCGAGCACTTCGTTGGCCCCGCTCAGCGCGGCGGCGCGTGCAGAAAGGCGCGCCCAGCCGTCAGCCACCGAGTTTCCGAGCCGACGAACGTCGTCACGCGCCTTCGCCTCGGCGCCGTAGCTCACCCATAGGTCCGCGTGCCGCACCGAGTCGTCGGCAATTTCGACCAGCTGCTCGTGCTGCCTCGCGCTGCGCCGCGTGGCTTCGCGGTACGCGGACCGCCAGCGCCCCAGGAGCCAACCGAAGATGGCCAGCACGCCCGCCGCGATGCCGGCGGCCTGGAGGGACAGGGCCGCAAGCAGGGCAGCCAGTGGGACGAGCTGGGCGATGCAGCGCGCTCCTCCGAGCAGACCGTGCGCAAGACCTGCCTCGACCTCACGAACGCGCTCGGTCAGACCGACGACCGCGCGCGCCGTCGGCACGAGGTCGGCGGGAGACTTCGGTTCGGCGACCCGAGCGCTCGGTGCGAGTACGGTGCGAGCCCTCGCTTCGACGCGTGCGCCAGGTGTCGGTACGAGGTCGCTCCCATGATCAGCATGTCGTGGTGGGCGCAACCGATGGAGGTCGATGAGCGCATCGAAGAGCTCGAGGCGAAGCGCGCCGCCCACCTGTCCCGCAATGCGGGTTTGAATGTAGGTGGCACAAACGCCCGACACTCCCTTGACGACGAGCACCACGAGCCCCAGGAGCGATAGGAAAAATGCTTGTTGGTCTGCGAGGTTGCCGTTCGTGTTGCGGCTGGCGAGAAGCGAGCAGAGCCGAATCGACGAGACGCGCAGCAGGCATCCGGAAACGAGCGAGGACGTTTCCCCCCCGATCCGGTGACCCCATTGCGCACCAAGCGCCAGCGCAAGCGCGCTGCCGACGAGCGCGACGAGAGCGTGACTGGCAGCGTGCACCGCGGAGGACGCGAAAAGTCCACCGAGCCGTCGCGCGCCGTTCAATCCACGACGCAGACTCTTAACGTAGTACCTCGAAAGGGCCGATAGACGAAAAGGGGCAAGTGGCATCGCGAATCATCTTCGCCGAACACGGCGGCAGCCCGCAGGCATCGATCTCGAACGAAAGTTGTTGGACGAAGTGGCCATAACTGACAACGGAGGCGCGCGCGACGGTTCGAATGCGCTCGAAGGCGACCATGGCTCCGCATCCCTTGCACTTCCCGCGATCCCCCCAGGGGCGCCGCCGCGCCCTTCCATCTCGAACCGCCGGGGCCTTCGTCCACGGAGCGCTCGGTTCCGCGCAAGGAGGGCCCCCGGCGAGAATGGCTTCACGCGGAGCGTCCGACGTCGCGGCGAGGGCGCACGGCTCCCGGCGCCCGGGCTGCGCCGGCACAAGTCATGCAGCGCTGTCGCGTGCGATCAGCGTGAAGCCCGGGAACCTGCGCGTGCCGAAGGAAAGAGCCTCCTCGTCCCGAACCGCGCACCAGGCGAAGAACAAGCGTCGAGGCTCTCGAAGTTCCAAACAACAACCCAGTCACCCGCTCGCAAGCGAGGGAGTAGCGCCGATGGGCAAGAGCAAGGGGACCGCAGCCGCGATCGAACGAGACGCAGCCAGTCGAAGTGACCTCTCCATGGCCGCACCCGTGGCTGCAGGCTCGGGGCCTCTGCCTCGTGGACGACGGCGGTCCAAGGCGCTCTCCCGGGTGGCGCCGGCGCCGAGCGCACACGGCCCGCGAAGCACGCCGCCGGACGGCGCCGCGGTCGAGCCGGAGCTCGAGGAGCCTCACACCGGCGCCGACGCGGCGGAGCCCGACCTCGAAACGCTCGAGCGCGGCATCGAGGCCGAATTCGATCTCGAGGGTACGGCGGCGGTTTCGATGTCCGTGAACGAATCGATCCTCCCCCCCAAAAGCCCGAGCGACAAGGAAATCGAGGAGGGCGGGGGCGATTCGATGCTCGCGCGCTACTTCCGCGAGATGGCCACGCATCCGGTCATGGGGCCGGAGGAAGAGCTCCAGACCGCGATTGACGTCGAGAGCGCCGAGGTGGACCACTGGGTCGCGATCCTCAGCCACCACCCTGCGGCCGACGCCGCGCTCGATGCCCTCGAACGAGATCTGCCGACCGGCGAGGAGACGCTGGACCTCCCGCAGATCGCAGAGCTCAGGAAAATCCTGAGGAATTACAAGAAACACAACAAGCTGAGCCGCGATCAGGAAAAGAAGTACCGCGCCTGGTGCGCGTCGCTCGCCAAGGCGATCCGCCTCGCCGACAGCGACCGGCTCTGGATTGCCCACGCCGAGGAGGCTGTCCGCAAGCTGTCGGGCGAGCCAAACGAGGAACAAGAGGAAGCGGATCTCGATCGGGACCAGGCAGAGGACGAGCCGGCCGGGGGAGCGCCCGGAGCCGAAGCTTCGCAGGACGCGCCGCCGCCGACGCCGCCCGTGTGCTTGCCCCTCACGCCGGCCTTCAGAAAGGCCCTGGACCGCATGACCGACGCGGCCGCGCACTCGCGGTACGTGAAAAACAGGTTCGTAAAGGCGAACTTGCGGCTGGTCGTGTCGATCGCGCGTCGCTACAACCGGGGCCGCCTTCCACTCATCGATCTCATCCAGGAGGGCAACATCGGGCTGATGAAGGCCGTCGAGCGCTTCGACCACACGCGCGGGTATCGATTCTCGACCTATGCCTCTTGGTGGATCCGTCACGCGATCAGTCGCGCGCTCGCCGACAAGGGCCGCGCGGTCCGCATCCCGGTGCACATGCTCGACACGCACAACCGCATTCAGCGCGCGACGCAGGCCGTGCTGGCGCGCACCGGGCGTGAGCCCACCCTCGGCGAGCTCGAGCACGAGACGGGGATCCCCCAAGAGAAGCTCGACAAGGTTCAGGGGTCGTGGGCGGACACCCCCTTCTCGCTCGACCGGCCGGTGGGCGACGAGGACGGCCGGAAGTTCATCGACTTCCTGCAGGACGAGGGCTCGATGTCTCCTTACGACGCCCTCGCCAACCAGAAGTGGAGCGCCGAGGTCCGTCGATTGCTCACGACCCTCACGCCGATCGAATCGCGCATCATCCGCTGGCGTTTCGGTCTCGACGACGAGGAGGAGCTGACGCTCAAGGAGATCGGCGACAAGTACAATCTGTCGCGAGAAAGAATTCGTCAGCTCCAGGAACAGGCGCTGGGCAAGATCCGCAAGCACATGCGCGACTGAGGCGGTCGGCTCTCCGTCGACGGAGGCAACCGGCGGCGCGACCGGGTGAGCTCACCGCTCGAGAGAGCAAACGAGCTCCGCGAGCCGGTCGGCGGCGCGGCGCGCCCCATCCTGTTTGCCTGCAACGTGGTTGAAAAAGACCGACAAGGCAATAGGCCCCTTGCCTCCCGAGCGAAAAATGTAGCCGCTCAGCGCAATCACGTCGTCGAGAGTCCCCGTCTTGGCACGCACCCGGCGCTTTGCGAGCTCCGTGCGAAAGCGTTTGCGCAGCGTGCCATCGACCCCTCCGATGGAAAGCTGTGCGAGGTATTCGGGCTGAACGTCCGGATCGCGCCAGGCCCACCGAAGGAGCTGCACCGTGCTGAAGGCCGTCACGCGATCGGCGTCGAACAGTCCCGATCCGTTCTTGAGCACGACACCCGCATCGCTGGCTCCGACCCGCTCCAGCCATCGTGCGACGACATCGCCCGCGTCGCCGCTCTTCGCGGGCCGTCCCTTGATCTCGCCGGCCAGGCTCTTGAAGATCATCTCCGCATAGAAGTTGTCGCTCTGCTTGCCGAGCGCATAGAGCAGTGAAGATAGTGGCGCCGACGCGTGCTTCGCGAGCACACGGGCCTGCCCATCCTGCTCGTGACCGAGGCGCACCTCCCCCGTAACCTTGATGCCCGCGTTCTCGAACAGCGCTTTGAGCGCATAGCCCGCGAGCAGGCGCGGATCGTCGGCGCGGCGCGTGTAGCGCACGAGGCGTGAATCCGCGGCGATCGCCCCGCTGACGTGGGCGGTCATGCGCGAACCGTTCCCCGAAAGCACGAGCTCGACGTTGTCCGCAGTCCCTGGCTCGGCGGTCCGGATCGTGCCGTCGACGTCGACGAAGCCGAACGGCTGGAACTGGACGCGCGCAGCGCCTCCGGACGACGGGCGTACGGTCAAGGTCACGCAGTTTTCGTCGAGCGCGACGGCGCTGACCGGAGCGCGAAATGCCGACCACTCGTTCGGCTGCTGTTCGAAGGCCGGGGGCGTCGTCTGTTCGTCGAAGAAGCGCTGATCGACGAAGATGTCTCCGCTGATCCGTTTCACGCCGTAGGCATCGACCTCCTGGACCATCGCCCAGAGGTCGGCGGTCGTCAGCGACGGATCGCCGTAGCCGCGAAGCACCAAGGGACCGGCGACGGTGTCGCCCTCGAGCCTTCCGGACAGGGTCGTCTCGTAGCGGTGCTCGCCGTGAAGCATGGCGAGGGCAGCCGCCGCCGTGTAGAGCTTCGCGTTGGACGCGGGGTTGAGGGCGAGGTGTTCGTTGTCGGCGGCCAGCATGCGACCGGAATCCACGTCGAGAATGGCGATGCCCACGCTTGCGCCACCGAGGACCCGATCGAAGGCGATGGCATGCGCTGCGGCCTGCAGCTCGGGGCTCGAGGGTGCCGGCTCGACGCCCGCATCGGACGGCGGATCCGTCCAGCCTCGCACGGGACCGAGGGCTACGAGGCCAGCGCACAAACTGGCTGCCAGGATTCGAAGGGATTGCACCACGGGACGCTGGCTCGCCAACCGGCTCCGCACGCTACGATGGCACAGGTTGCGCGCGCCCGGCTGGAATCTCGCCGTCTTTCTCTCGATCGCACCGATCACGGTTGCTCTTCTGTCGGCCTGCGGGGGCGCCAGACACGCGGCGCGCGCGGACCTTTCGGACGACTCGCGGCCAATCGAAATGCTCGTCGCCAATGATCCCGAGACGCTCGACCCCCGCTACGCCACCGATGCAGTGGGACTGCGCGCGACTCGGCTCGTGCACGCGGGTCTCGTACGGCTCGATCCGGACACGCTCGCGCCGCGGCCTTACCTGGCGAGCGCGTGGCAGTGGCTCGACCCGTTGACGCTGCGGGTCGAAGTTCGCAAGGACGTCCGCTTTCATTCGGGGGCTCCGCTGCGTTCGCGCGATGTCGTCGAGACGTTGCGCGCAATTGCGTCGCCGCGCGTGGCGTCTCGCCTGGCACGGATCGTCGAGCTGATTGGCGAGGCCCGGGAGGATGGAGACCACGCGGTCGTGATTCGTCTCGTCCGCCCCCACGCGACGCTGCTCACGGACCTGGAGCTGCCGATCCTGCGGGCGGACGAGGCTCTGTCGCCGCCCGCGACGGAGGGCTCGCTCGACGGACTCGGTCCGTATGCGATCGTCTCGGCGGCTCGCGGCGAAGTGAGGCTGTCCCCTGCGAGCGGTGGAGCCCTTCCCCGCCCTGCACACGCGGTCATCCTGAGGACGGTGCACGACGAGAACGCGCGCGTTTTGAGGCTCGAGAGCGGTCGGTCGGACGCGTCGGTCAATCTTCTGTCGCCCGCGCTGTTGCCGGTCCTGGCGAGGCAACCGGGCCTCGGCGTCCATGCCCGGCCCGGCGCGAACCTGACGTACATCGTCGTTCAGGAAATGCGGACACCATTCGGCGACTCTCGGGTCCGGCAGGCGATCTCCCGCGCCGTCGATCGGCCGATGCTGACGGCGACGCTCTTCGGAGGGACCGCCCACCCCGCCACGGGGCTCATTCCGCCCGCCAACTGGGCTCATTCGGAGGCGCCGCCGTTCGCATTCGAGCCCGGCAAGGCGCGGGCGCTGCTGGCGGAGGCGGGGGCCCTGGGACTGCACGTGACGCTGCTGACATCGACCGAGCGCCTCAGGATCGACGTATCGCGCGTGATC
>DASPUY010000035.1:0-10496 GCA_035622655.1 Polyangiaceae bacterium | reverse complement strand
GCGCAGCCGCGCCCATCGCCGGCCTCGCGGCAATGACGCTCGCACGTCTCGTGCTGGAGTGGCGGCGATCACCCGACACGCGGAGGGAGACGCTGCGCGAGGCCGCCGCGGCGCTCGCCTCCTTCGTCGTACTTCCCCCTGCGGTCTACTTCGCCTCGTTCTGGCCCTTCTTCGCCGCTGGCCACTCGATCGACGAATGGGTCCAGATGCACCGCGCGATCGTCGACTACAACGTGGGCGCACCGCCGACGGCGCCGGGCTCTTCGCTCTGGTACCAATGGCCGCTCGACCGGCGTTACACATGGTTTCTGACGCGCGCGAAGGACAACGCGTGTCAGTACACGTTCGCTTCGAGCAACTGGATCGTCTGGTGGCCGTTCGTGCCGGCCATTTGCTACGCCGGCGAGCAATTCACCGGGGAGCCGCGCTTCGAGCGCGCGTTCGTCATCGTCGGCGCCTGCGCCACGTGGCTTCCCTACGCGCTGGTCCACCGGTTCGTGTTCACCCGCTACTTCGCCGCGACCGTCCCTTTCTGCGCCCTTGCCACCACGATGGTCCTTTTCGATTTGAAGGCGACGTGGCCTCGCGTCGGCCGCATCGTGCAACCTCTCTACGTCGGGGCGGCGGTCGTGTTTTTCTTGCTGCGCTATCCGCTGTGGTCGGGCGTTCCCATGCCTTGCCGTGGGATCGACGGCGCCTCCTTCACCTCGTGGCTCCACGTCGGAAAGGGCAACGGCTGAGCCGCCGGGGGCCTCCTTCCCTTCGACCGGTGACCTCGCGGCTCACGGTGCGGTCGGTCCTTGCGGCGCAGGCGTCGCGGGCACGGTCGTCGCGGGCACCGTGTAGCTCGCCGACCAGGGAGAGCTGCCGGCGCCGGCGTGGGTCGAATCGCGATCCCCCACGAACCCCTGCAGCGGCCCGACGGCCTCGTACGCCGTCGTGACCGCGCCTACCATCGCACGCGCGGGACCATTCGAATCGACGACGAAGATCCCGAGGCGCGGCGCTCCCACCCCGACGTAGGCAACCTCGCCTCGCTCCGCCGACACGAAGTAGTCGGCGACGAATTGCGGATCCACCATGCCCCCATCGCCCGGATCGACGGAGAGGTCGAACCACCATCCGGGGCACGTCACGGGCGCGCAGCCCGCGCCCGTGCACCCCGGCGGCGGCGACCGGTCGTATCGTGCGATCATTCCGAGAAATCGCCGCTCGTCCTCGCCCGGTGGATCGCCGGAAAGCTCGTGGTCCAGGATTCTGCGCAGCACCCCCATGAGCCGCGCCAGTCGATCGAAGTAGGCGCCGAGGCGCGTCGTGTCGTGCGGATCGATCTCGGCCATGCCGCGGGACCCCCGAACGGCGTAGGAGAGCGCGGCATCGATCGTCGCCGGGATGGGTTCGAGCCACACGTCCCGAATCGGCGAACCGCGGGCCCGCGCCGTGCTCGCCGTGGCCGGCAGCGCGTCGTCGTGTATCTGACCGAGCGCCGCCACGGTCGTGTTCAGGCGCAGGTCACGCCAGGCGTTCGTGCGCATGAACGACGGCGCGCTCGCAGAGGGACCTTCGGCGAGCCCCCGGATCGCGTCGAGCCACGCGCCGTCCAGACCCTCGCCCGAGGGCGCGATGGCGGCCTGTTCGCGGGCTCGATCCAGGCCTGCGGCGAGCTCCGGCCATCGTGCCAAGTCCCCGGCCAGGTAGGTTTTCGCGCGATCGTTGCCGAGCGCGTACGCAATGTCCGCCGCGTGAATCATCGTGCGCTCCGGGACGGCGTCGCCGACGAGATGGCTCGTCGCTGCCCCGGGGGACGCGATTCGCGGGGCCAGCATGGTTGCAATCGACGACGGCCCGCACGCTTCGGATACGCCCTCCCGTGACGCAGCAAGGTCTGCGCCGTCGAGCACGGCCTGCAGCTTCGAAGCGGCCAGCGGGTCCGACAAGGAGTGAATCTCCGCGCTCGCGCGAAGGCGGATCAGGTCCTTCATCGACAGGTCGTGCCGCCGCGCTGCGAAGAGACTCCAGGCCCGGTCGATCGTCTCGAGCTCCGGCGCCGCCCCGGATCGTTCGACGAGCTCGGCCAGGGCCAGAGCGTCCAGCGCTTCATCCAGTGACGGTCCCACCCGTCGGCTTTCGTCTTCGGCTGCGGCGCCGCCGCACCATCGCTCCTCCCCCAGGCGCAGCTCGAGCCGCGAGAGCCAGGTGGCCGCCCGGAAGTAACCGGCGAGGCCCAGGGCGCGCACGGCGTAATGTCCGTGCGGACGGAAGAGCGACGGGTCGAGCGCCCCGGCCCGCTCCAGCACGACGGACGATGACTGCGCAGGGACCGGCGGCGCGGCGTCGCCGGTCAGCGCGCGGACGAGGGCGCGGGTCTCCGCGCCGATCCCGCCGTCTCCCCCGTCCGCTCGACACGTCGAGTCGTCCCCGGCGTCGCCGGATTCTTCACCTTCGTCGACGCGGGTCGGATCCGCGCGAAAAAGCGCACGCGCCACCGACACGAAAAGCTCGACGTCGTGGGCCACCTCCGCGGGCCACGCGCGACTGGCCGCCGGAAGGTCGCAGGCGATCGCGGCGAGGAGCTCTCGCATCGCCGGCGCGAGCTTCTCCTGCTCGAGCGTGATGACGAGCGCCTCATGACCGGCGTGGACCGCCGAGAGCAGCATGTCCGCGGAGACGAAGATGGGAAGCTGCCACTCCGAGAGCTCGTCCAGGGCTTCGCCGTAACTCGATACGCGGAGCCGGTCCGCAACGACGAAGCCGTTGGATTGAAGCGCCGACCGTTCGGCGACGGACAGCGACAGGCGCGCGTCCACGCGGTCGAGATACCGCGGCGGCCAGGCCGCGGTCGGCGGAGGATCGGTCGCCCCGGGGCCCCGCGCGGGTTCGGCGGCAATCGCGTCCACAAGCGCTCGGAGGGGTTCCTCGGTGACGGCGCACGCATCGGCGTTGCCCTGCGCGGGCACCGGCGGACCTGCGAACACGCGGTCCGCCGCATCAGCGGCGCCGCCGCGGTTGTGCGGTTCGACTCCGCGAAGCGTGCGGAGCTCCGCGCACGCGGCCGCGGCGCGCGCTTCCTCGCATGACTCGTGGCTCACGACGGTCGCGATCGGCGTGACCGAGGGAGCAGGGCGCAGGGCGCCGCCGCTGCCCGCGGCGCAGGCACCGACGAAGATCACGAACGCCAGCCCGGGCGTATACCTACGGAGACGCGACGGACGCCGTTCCGATGTACCCGCAGTAGTCCGGTCCAAGCTCCGCCGCGGCGTTGGGCGTGGAGGCGTCGGCCTCGAGCGGCAGCACGAAAGACACGGTCTGGACGTAGGTGGCAGTCGGATTCGCGAAGGGTACCACCGCCCCCGGACATGTGACCGACTCGCCGCAGAGCACATCCATTTGACAGCTGCTGGTCGAACAGAGCTGGCAGTTCTCTCCGTTCACGGACACTCCGCCGTCCGGAAAGGAGACTTCGATGTTCTGGGGTGGATCCGTCGCGGAGCACGTACCTGCCAGATTTTCGCTTTGGCCCGTGGGAGCGATGGCCAGGACGTAGGAACCGCTCGGACTCGTGCACTGCGGGGGCGTCGAGCCGTCGGAATGCGACGAGCACGCCGCGCACGCGGCGGCCACGAGCAACCCCGGCGAAATCCACGGCGCCCGCGACTCGGGGCGCCGCAGGACGTCAATCCGTGCCCGCATCCGGCACGCTTTCGCATATGGCCACGGTGACTCCGTCCACGCTCGTCGTCGAGAAGCATGCGGTACCCGGAAAGGACGCGCAATGGCTCGCGGAGACGGCGCAACCCGGAAAGCATACGTCGCCGTTCGTCGCCGTCCCGACGCAGGCGCTCTGCTCTCCGAGCGCGTTTGCGCCTGACGCGCCGAGTCCGACACAGTTCGTCGACGTGGTGCACGCCTTGACACACCAAAGTCCGTTGCACGTCAGGCCGGTCTCGCAGCTGCCAAGGGCCGTCGCGCACGGATCGCCGACCCCCAGCTCGGTGCACGACAGGCATTCCGTGCCGAGACACGAATCGAGCTGCTCCAGGGTTGCCACTCCCGTCGGAAACTCTTGCTCGCATCCCGCGACGCAGGCCGAGTCATTGCAATTCGCTTCGCACGCCGAGAGGCTCGTGCACTCAGTGCTTTCCGCACAAAGAGAAAAGTCGGCGCAGCAGCTCGCTTTCGCGCATTGCACACACGTCGAGTCGCCGGAGCTGGACGCGCACGCCCCGGCGCCGGCGTCGGCGGGGGTGGGGCCGAAGGCCGCGGCGGGAATCTGAGGCTCGCAGCCGGAGTCGCAAACCAGATTGGGCGGTAGCGATTCCGACGACGAGCAGCCCAGCAGAAAGGCTCCCGCGAGGGTCACGCGCACGGATGCTGTCGGCATCGCGAGCCTCCGCGCTCATTTCGATATCCCATTTTGTCCGCGAGCCAGTCATTCGGCGTGTGCGTCGGAATGAGCATCAGGTTCCTGCGGGACGATGGCGGTTTGCGCGCATAGTGTAGCAGCAGTGCGCGGAATATTCGCTCTCTGCGGAATTTGTCGCCGTAGGAGAAACGGTTCCGCCAGGTCGGTTCCCGGGCCCGGTGTCGGCGCCCGGACTTCCGGACCAGGAAAGGGCCCGCCCGCGGGCGTCGCTGGCCTGCTCTATGGTCGCGGCCAGGCGCCGGCGGGCCGGTTTACTTCCGAGAGGCTCTCGCCTAAAACGCCCGAATCATGAGCGTGCAAGACATTCCCGCCCCGGCTCCGGCCGAGCCCGCGGCCTTGGCGGCCGCGGCCGCCAAGCAGCCCTGGTGGCGATCGCTGGCGTGGGTGCCGTCGCTCTATCTGGCGATGGGGATCCCCTTCAACGTCGTCATGGGTGGAACCGCCGCGCGAATGTACAAGTCGCTCGGTTATCCGGATTCGAAGATTACGATTGCTTTGGGAAGCATTGGAGTGGCCTGGTCGCTCAAACCCCTTTGGGCCGCGTTTCTCGATATGTATCGCACGAAGAAGTTCTTCGTGCTCTTGATGGAGGTGCTGCTCGGAATCCTGTTCACGAGCGTGGCGATGTCGCTCCCAGTTTCGGGTTTCTTCCAGGTCAGCGTCGCGCTTTTCTGGGTCGCCGCCTTCGCCTCTTCCACGCAAGACATCTGCGCGGACGGGGTCTATTTGACGTCGCTCGATCGCTCGGCTCAGGCCAGCCTCGCGGGTGTGCAAGGGATGTTCTGGGTCGGCGGCAAGCTGCTCGCGACCGGCGTGCTCATCGCGGTCCTGGACAAGCTCCGGATCGCCGAAGGTTGGTCGCAGCTGCGCATGTGGAGCAGCGTGATGCTCACGTGCGCCGGCGCGATGCTCGCCCTCGCGGTCTATCACTTCTTTTTTCTCCCCACGGGCAGCATCGCCGACCGCCCGGAGAACGTACGACAAGTGATCAAGGACTTCGGCCGGACGGCCGTGAGTTTTTTCGATAAGAGAGCGTTCTGGGGAATGATCGCTTTCGTATTCCTCTATCGAATCGGCGAGGGACTGATCATCATGGAGGGGGCGCTCTTTCTGCAGTCGGACGTGAGCAAAGGCGGCCTCGGGCTGAGCGCGGGGGACGTCAGCAGCATCGACGCCGTTTACGGGACGATCGCGTCGATCATCGCCGGCTTGCTGGGCGGAGCGTTTGCATCGTGGCTGACCCTTCCGCGCGCGCTCGGTGTCCTTGGACTCTGCCTCAACGTACCGCACCTGACGTACGTTTTTTTGAGTCACCTCGCGGCCTCACATCATGGCGTGGACTACGCCACCATCGTGACCGCCGTGAGCATCGAGAAGTTCGGCTACAGCTTCGGATTCGTGGGGAACATGGTTTACATGATGCAGCAGCTCGCGCCGGGCCGGTCGACGATGACCCACTATGCCTTCGCGACCTCGCTCATGAATCTCATGCTCGTTCCCACGAACATGATCTCCGGACCGCTCGCCGAATGGCTGGGGTTTTCGACGTTCTTTTTCGTCGTGATGTTCGCCTCGGTGCCCTCGGCCTGGGCGGCGTTCAGGGCTCCCTTCCCACTCGAGATGGGCTCGAAAAAGGTGGGCGCCGACACCGCGGCGAAGGCGATCGACGACAACGTCGTCACCGTCGACGATCCGTCCGTGCTCAGTCCGGAGCAGCGCGCCGTCCAGGTCCTCGCGGGACGGGCATCGATGTTCGCTATGCTCAACATCCTGGTGATCCTCGTCCTCGACTCGAGGTTTCTCGGCTCGCTCCGGGAGGCGGACGTCCACTCCACGATGCGGGTCGTCTTCTTCGTCGCCCTCGTCGCGTCCGCTGTCTTGAAAGTCGTCATCGGGCGACTGACCCTGCGCAAAGTCGCGGAAGTCGAGGCGGAGGCCGCGCGCGTGAGGGAGACGGTCTATGTCGGCAATGCCCGAGGGGCCAAATGGGCGACGCTCGTCTGTGCGGCGGCGGGGGTTGCCGTCGTCGGGCTCGGGGCCGCTCTCACGTTCTGACGGCGGCGCCGGATCGGCGTAACGAAGGCGTCGCGGAGCTGTTTCGATCGAGGGGCTCCCGAACGCTTGCCCTTAACCCGGGCGCAGAATGTTCCGTCGCAAAAAGCTAGAGGGATATGCGCAAGCGCGCGCTGGACAGGCGCCGGCGGCCACGGGAGCGGCGACCCTTTCATAGGCTCGCTCGCGTGCTGGGGCGGCGAATTCGCGGCCTACGAATGGCGCGTGGCTGGACGCAGAGGCGCGCGGCGCTGCGCATCGGGATCGGCGCCGCCGGCATGCGCCGGATGGAGTTCGGTCTGGCGAATCCGTCACTCGCCGTCCTGGTGAGCGTTGCGCGGGCATTCGGCGTTCCGCTGAACTCTTTGCTCGAGCCGTGAGGCCCAGCCTGTCCGCGCGACGCGCGGTACTGGCGGCCCGGCTTCAGCGCCGAAGACGGCTTTGCTCGAGCAACTTCGCAACCAGCGCAGTCCACCCCGTCTGAGCGCGGGCGCCCAGCCCTTCACCGGTGTCTCCGTTGAAGTACTCGTAGAAGGTCACGTAATCCTTGAAGTGCGGGTCGTGCTGCGCAAGATCGCGCGATCCGTGGACGGGGCGGCGGCCGTCGGCGCCTCGCTGAAAGAGTGCGATGAGCCGCGCCGAGAGCTCGCCGGCGACCTCCCAGAGCGTCATCGCGCGGCCGGACCCTGTGGGACATTCGACGCGCAACGTATCGCCGTAATAGTGATGCAAACGCTGCAATGCCTCGATGACCAGATAGTTGACGGGCATCCAGACCGGACCGCGCCAGTTGGAATTGCCACCGAACAACCCCGAGTGCGACTCGGCGGGCTCGTAGCCGACCCGGTGCACGCTGCCGTCGAGCACGAGCTCGTAGGGCTGCTCGGCGTGCGCTCTGGAAAGCGACCGCAGGCCGTGTGGCGAAAGGAATTCGGACTCGGAAAGCATTCGGGCGAGAAGTCTCGGAAGCCTCTCTCGATCCACCAGACTGAGGAGGTGACGGGAGCTCTGTCCCGGCGTCTCGAGCAGCGGGCAATGGTCCGCCAGCTCGGGCCGATTTTCGAGCAGCCAGCGCGCCCGTCTCCAGAATGCGCCGAAACGCTCGATCGTGCTCGCCTCGATCGTCGTCACGGCGAAGAGCGGAGTGAGCCCCACGATCGACCGCACGCGGACGGGAAAGCTTTCTCCCTTCGAGCGGCGCATGACGTCGTAATAGAAGCCGTCTTCTTCGTCCCAGAGGCGGGTTTCCTCGCCGGCAAAATGGTTGATCGCGTGGGCAATCAGCAGGAAATGCTCGAAGAACTTGTTCGCGACGTCCTGGTAGCTGGGGTTCTCGCGCGCCAGCTCGAGCGCGATGTCGAGCATGTTGAGGCAGTACATGCCCATCCAGCTCGTCGCGTCGGCTTGCTCGAGCGTCCGGCCGCCCGGCAGAGGCTGGCTTCGATCGAAAACCCCGATGTTGTCGAGTCCGAGAAAGCCCCCCTCGAACACGTTGCGCCCGGCCGTATCCTTACGGTTGACCCACCAGGTGAAGTTGAGCATCAACTTGAGAAAGATCGATTCGAGGAAGCCGCGATCGCTCCGGCCGGTCGTGCGTCGCTCGATCTGGTACACGCGATACGCCGCCCACGCGTGTACGGGCGGGTTGACGTCACCGAGCTTCCACTCGTAGGCCGGGATCTGCCCGCTCGGGTGCATGTACCATTCTCTGACGAGCAGCGTGAGCTGTTGCTTCGCGAGCTCGGCGTCGACGAGCGCCAGCGGTATGCAGTGGAAGGCCAGATCCCAGGCCGCGTACCAGGGATATTCCCACTTGTCCGGCATCGAGAGGACTTCGCTGTTGAACAGGTGTCGCCATTCGTGGTTGCGGCGCGCCCAGCGCTCCGTCGGGGGAGGCGGCTGCTCGGGGTCGCCCCGCAGCCAGCGTTCGACCTCGTAGGCGTAGTACTGGCGGCTCCAGAGCAGTCCGGCGATCGACTGCCGGAAGATGCGCCGGTCGTCCTCCTCCAGCACGCGCGGCGTGATCGCGGCGAAGAACTCATCGGCTTCGGCGGCCCGCATCTCGAAAACGGCCGAGTGGGTCGCGAAGGGCCGCTCGAGCTGCGAGGCCGCGTAGCGAGCGCGAATCACGCGAGTCTCTCCGGGGCCGAGGTGCAAAGAGAAGCTCGCCCCGAGCTTCGTACCTCGCTGCGCCGGATTGATGGCGCCGCGCAGGCCCCGCACGATGGCGTCGTGAAATGCGTCTTTCACGTAGGCTGAACGGCTGCGCGCCCCCCACAGGCGCTCCGCGTTCGACTCGTTGTCCGTGAAGAGAAGCTCGTCGGGTCCCTCGACGTAGAACCAGTATCGGCCCAGGTGCGGCTGCACGGTCTCGATCATTCGCGCCTCGCCGGCGGTCTTGCGCTCGAACATCTGCGGCCGAGCCCTCGAGTCCAGCCGCGAATCGGAGCCGCCCGCGACCGGTGATCCCCACGACCAGGTGTTTCGAAACCAGAGCTGCGGAATGACGACGATCGACGACGAGCCGCGACCGCGATTGGTGATGGTCAGCCGAACCAAGACATCGTCGACGTCCGCCTTGGCGTACTCGACGACGACGTCGAAGTAGCGGTCGTCCGAAAACACTCCGGTGTCGAGGATCTCGTATTCGGGTTGCTCTCGGTTGGACTGACGAGCACGGGCTCGAAGGTCCTCGTAGGGGAAGGCCGCGTGCGGATACTTGTAGAGCCCCCGGGCGTAGCTGCAGGTCGGCGTCGCGTCGAGGTACCAGTAGAGCTCCTTGACGTCCTCGCCATGGTTGCCCTCCGGGCCCGAGAGTCCGAAGAGGCGTTCCTTGAGAATCGGATCGGCGCCGTTCCAGAGCGCGGTGCAGAAGCAGACGAGTCCCCGGTTGTCGCAGAGGCCGAGCAAGCCGTCCTCGCCCCACCGGTAGGCGCGCATGGCGGCGTGGTCGAAAGGAAAATAGCTCCACGCATCGCCGTCCGGCGAGTAGTCCTCGCGCACGGTGCCCCACTGCCTCTCCGGCAGGTACGTGCCCCATCTTCGCCATTTCTTCTCGCCGGATCTCGCCTCCTCGAGCCGGTGATGCTCGGCCGTTCGATACGCCATCGGCGAGACCATAGCTCCCTTGCCGACAGGCGAGGTCGCCCTCGAAGCTTCGGGCCGGAACGACGAAGGCCGGTGCGGTGGCCGCATGCGTGCGCGGGGGACGGTGCGGCGGCCGAGCGCGCAAGTGGAAATGACTCGTGAAGAGCGTCTCGTTCGAACGGTTGGGGCCGAAATCGGCCGCAGCGACCAGGCTCAGAGGGGAGGCCGCCTGCGACATCCTGCGTACCCTGCTCACGTTGTCGAGCAGTCCCAGGGTCGGCGTTCCGTGCAGAACGGCGCTGGCGCTTCGCGCACAAATCAGGCACCGTGTTTTCATGAGCCAAGCAGGTGCGCGGGGACCTGCCGGACCGCCGAAGCCGCAGCCCGGGAGCGCCGACTCGCCCAGGGCGCCGCAAGTCGCGCCCAAACCAGCGACTGCGGCGTCGCCCAGCGCTGCGGGCGTCGGGAAGGCGGCGCCCGCGCGGCCCGGGCAGGCGCCGATCGCTCCCCGACCCCCCGCAGTGTCGTCGCCGCAACTGAACGTGGAAAAAACGAGCACGGAAGGCACGCCGCCGGCCACTCCCAGGGTGGACGCGTCGCCGCCGGCAGCTTCCAAGACGGACGCATCGCCGGCCGTGCCCGCAAAGAACGATGCAGGGCGGCCGAACGCTCCCAAACCAGCTGCGTCTCCGCCGCAGGCCGCCGCGCCTTCCACGCAGGCTGCCCCGTCTCCGCCTGCAGCCGTGCCACCTGGCGCCCCGCGCGCAAAGAGCGCGACGTTGCCTCTCATTCTCGATCGCGGTCCTACCGCGACGTCAACGGCTCCCGTCGCACCCCGACCCCAGGCTCAAGCCGCCGCAGCCGCCGCCGAACGTGCCGCGACAGAGCGGGCCGCTGCCGAGCGCGCTGCCGCCGAACGGACCGCAGTGCTCCA
>DASPUY010000034.1:0-4675 GCA_035622655.1 Polyangiaceae bacterium | reverse complement strand
GTTGCCCTTGAACTGGGCACCGTCCGCAATCGTCACCCGCGCCGCTTTCACGTTGCCGATCACTCGAGCTCCCGACTGGAGATCGACCCGATCGGTCGCGACCACGTTGCCCGTGAGCGAGCCGCCGATCGAGAGGGACCCACCCTGGACGTCGGCTTCGACGGTGGCGCCATGCTCGATCGTGACCGCTTCCTTCGCGGTGACCTTACCCCGCACGACCCCCGCCACGACCAAGTCCTCGTCCGTCGCGATTTCGCCTTCGATGGTGATGCCTGTGCCGATGACCGTGCTCGCCATGCGTCTCTCCGATTAGCGCCGCGCCGGCGCGCGCCCGCGCGCCTCGCTCCGAGAAGCTCCTCCCAGCTCGGGGGGCAACTCGAACTCGCAATCGAGTCTACCCGAAAAGCGGGCCCCGTCTTCGATGACGACGGGAGTTCCCCGGATATTTCCGCGCACCCGCGCGCTCGCCGCAATGCGCACCTCACCGCTCGCGGTGAGGTCGCCCTCGAGCGCACCCGCGACCGTCACCCCGCGGGCAGCGATGGCCTCGCTCGACACGCTCGCACCCTCCGCGATCGTCAAGTCGCCTTGCAGCGCCACGTCCCCGTCGACATTTCCTTCGATGACCAGATCGCCATCGCCGTGAATCCGGCCGCGGACGCGCGCCCCGCTGCCGATGCGTGCCTCGCTGCCGCGGGTCGTCGTGCGTGCCTGCGCCATTCCGTGGCGCGCGAACCTAGTACAGGCGGCGCGGCATGTCACCCCTTGGCGCAGACGTTCCGGTTTCTCCCGCAGCAGCCGGCGCGCAGGCATCGAGGGAGCGACCCTCTTCGCGCGAGGCCACGTACACTCCGGCCTTCAGCGATGACGTCAAGCAACCCCCGACCGCGCGCGTGGCTCTGGCACCTTCTTCTTCTCGCCCCATTCGTCGGCACACTCTGGGTGCCTTTTTATAACGCCATCGACCCGCGACTCGCCGGGATCCCTTATTTCTACTGGTACCAGTTGACCTGGATCGGCATCAGCGCCGTGGTGACCGCCGTGGTCTACTTCGCAACGCGGTGGCCGGATTGATGAGCCACGAGCACTACGCAGCTCTCACCGTCTTCGTCGGCCTGTTCGGGCTCGTGACCGCCCTCGGGTTCGTCGCGGCTCGCTGGCGCCGAGCCGATCTCGATCAGCTTCACGAGTGGGGGCTGGCCGGCCGCCGGTTCGGCACCGTCGTGACCTGGTTTCTTCTCGGCGGAGACCTGTACACCGCGTACACCTTCATGGCCGTCCCCGCGCTCGTCTTCGGCGCCGGCGCGATCGGCTTCTTCGCCGTCCCGTACACGATCATCGCCTACCCATTCGTGTTCGTCGTGATGCCGCGCCTCTGGAGCGTCTCGCATCGCCGCGGCTACATCACGGGCGCCGATTTCGTGCGCGGACGGTTCGGCAGTGGCACGCTCGCGCTCGCCGTCGCGATCACGGGCCTGCTCGCGACCATGCCCTACATCGCGCTGCAGCTCGTCGGAATCCAGGTGGTCCTCGGGGCGATGGGCGTCGAAGGAAGCGGCTGGATGTCGGACCTGCCCCTCGTCATCGCCTTCGCCATCCTCGCCGCATACACGTACCAGAGCGGACTGCGGGCTCCCGCGCTCATCGCGATCGTCAAGGACGCCGTCATCTACGTCACCGTGATCGCCGCCGTGCTCGTCGTGCCCATACGTCTGGGCGGATACGCGAAGATCTTCGATGCGGTTCCCCCCCAAAAGCTCATCCTGACGCCCCCGGGGCCCCATGACTTCGGGCAGTACTCCGCGTTCTCAAGCCTCGCTCTCGGATCGGCCCTCGCACTCTTTCTCTATCCGCATTCGCTCACGGGCGTCTTGAGCTCGAGCGGCCGCGCCGTCATCCGGCGCAATTCGGCCCTCCTGCCGGCGTATTCGTTCTTGCTTGCGCTCATCGCGCTGCTCGGAACGATGGCGCTCGCGGCCGGCGTGGACAAGGACCCGGCTTTTTCCCACGGGTTCGCCCGTTACGGGACCAACTTCGCCGTTCCTGCGCTCTTTCTTCGGACCTTCTCGCCGTCCTTTGCCGGCTTCGCATTCGCGTCGATCGCCATTGGAGCCCTGGTCCCCGCGGCGATCATGTCCATCGCCGCGGCCAACCTGTTCACGCGCAACATCTACCGCGAGTACCTGCGCCCCGACTGCGACGGAAAGGAAGAGGCGACCGTCGCAAAGATCGCGTCGCTCGTCGTCAAGGTGGGGGCCCTCGCCTTCGTCGTTCTGGCGCCGCAGAAGTACGCGATCCAGCTGCAGCTGCTCGGGGGCGTCTGGATCCTGCAGACCTTCCCCGCCGTCGTCGTCGGCCTGTACACGCGTCGGCTCCACCGCTGGGCTCTGCTCGTAGGTTGGGCCACGGGAATGACGGTCGGAACGACGATGGCCTACCAGCTGCACTTCAAAGGCACGGTGTACCCGCTCCACGTCGGGCCCTGGACCATCTCCGCGTACGCGGCGCTCTGGGCCCTGCTCGCGAACCTGGGCGTCGCGGTGGTGCTCAGCGCGATCCTCAACCGCGCCGGCGTCGATCCCGGCATCGACGCCACGGACGCCCCCGACTACGCGGGAGGGCCCTAGCCGAGCCGTCGATCGAAATGAAGCAGCTCACGCGCACGCCGCCGGCGGACCGCTCGGTCACTCGCGGCCTTCCTCGGACCCTTCGGTGGCCGACGCCGACGTCGAGACCGCGCGCTGGGGCAGCTCGGCCAGAAAGGCTCCGAAGCGTCGCGCGAAGTGAAGCAAGGGCCGGCCCGCCCCCACCGTCGCCTCAAGCACCTCCCCCACGAGGATCGTGTGGTCCCCGCCATCGTGGCAGGCGTAGCTACGGCACTCGATGTGGGCGAGCGCTTCGCCGACGAGCGGCGCGCTGCCCGTCGCGCCGCGGACCAACCCCACACCCTCGAAGCGATCCACGTTCCTGCGTGCGAATTGAAGCGCGATCCATGCCTGGCGCTCGTCGAGGATGCTGACTCCGAAGTTCGCCGCACCGACGATCGCCTCGTGCGCGCTCGCTTCCTTCGAAATGCACACGAGAATCAGCGGCGGCGCGATCGACACCGACGTGAAACCCGTTGCGGTGAACCCCGCGGGCCCCGAGGGACCATTCGCGGCCACGACGGTCACCCCGCTCGCGAAATGAGCGAGGGCCTCCCGAAACGCCGCGGCGGACACCGGTTGGCCCATGCCAACGTTGTAGCTCACCGTCCGCCCCCCTGCGGCCATTCAGGGCACGCGGCCACTCCAACCACCCGGCGTTCCCCCCCTTGCACGCAGGGCGCGCAGCCATTCAGATCATGCCTCGCGCTCTGGCCACCGCCTCGATCTCCGCGCGCCGCTGCCCGAGCTCGCCGAAGTCCTTGACGGGTAAAAACCGCGACGTCGGGCCGTCGCGCGAAACACGGACGTACGCGGCATCGAATGCCGTCGTCAATTCCTGCAGCAGCCGTTCGTACTGGACGGCCACGCGGTCGCCGACCTTCTTTTCGACCTCGAACCAGTGGTAGCGAATCTTTCCCTCGAGCAGGGTCTTCGCGTCGACGAGAAATGTGTTCGTATTGAAAACGCGGACCGCGTTGGCGTCGAACCCGATCGGGAGGCGAAATTCCTCCAATACCTGCAGGCGGCGAGCCATTCGTCCGCCCTCGTCCTCGGCGTCGGCCCACACGGGGATTCCACCGCGATCGCCCGCGAGCTTGGGAGCGGTCTCGACCAGTACGGGCCTGCCTTGCTCGATGAAGTGGCCCAGCAGCGCCTCGTCGATCGTCGCGCCCAGGTTGTCCAGGTTCGCAATCCACACGAACCGGCCTCCGCGGGCCACGAACGACGCGAGCAAGCCCGATCGTCGCAGCGCGTCCGGAAGGTCGCCGTGACCGGGAGCATACGTGCTCGGCTCTCCGTCCTCGCCCCGAAATAGACGTCCCTCGCGCGTGAGTCTCAGCCCGAGGTTCTGAGTGAACGTGGCGACGTGCCCGGGAACGCCGTGCTTGGCGAGCGCATCGCGGATTGGCGCATCGGTGGCTTCGCTCGTCATCAGCCAGAGCGGTATGGGCACCCCCGCGTGCCGTGACCAGTGCTCGTTCTCCGCGAGGCGCAGATCGAGAAAGGTTTTTCCCTCGAACACCTCGACCAGCGCTTTCACGACCCCTCCCATGCGGGTCGCCATGCCGCCGGCCATGACGCAAAATGCGACCTCTCCGCGCTGAAGGGCCTTTCGCCCCACGGCGGCGAGCCGACGGTGCTCGACCGTCCCCGCCAACGGGGCGTCTGCCACATCGCTGGCATCCGGCGGCTCTACCGTGCCCCGCACTCGATTCGTCGCGACGGCGTCGACGCCCGCTTCTCCCCGCGCGCGCGCGAAAAGCGGAGCCGCGAGCGACACGAGCTGCTCCGGGTCGAAACCGGACGCGGCCAGCCGGCGGCGCAATGCATCGGCCAGGTGGTTCAATTCGCTTCGAAGCTCCGATTCGCTCATGAGGGTGCTCGGGGTGGCGTGAGGACGCGAGGGTTGGGTCGAAGACGGGTCGAGAGCTTTCGAGGCCACGTGATGGTAAGCTCGGAGGTGCGTTCGTGAAAACCAATCCGCCCTTGCAGCGATGCTCGCGGTGGTACGGACAGCACGAGGGGTC
>DASPUY010000033.1:0-28303 GCA_035622655.1 Polyangiaceae bacterium | reverse complement strand
TCGCGCAGATCCGTCGGCTGTCGGCAGCGCGGTTGTTCGAGAACCACGCCGCCGCTGTTTGGCCCGGAACAAACGCGCGGACTTCCTCTGGGTAACCGGGAAGCTTGTTTCGATCAGGCCCCATGGCTTGCCTCAACTCTTCATAGAGGATTCGAGAGGGGGTCGGCTCTGCGGGTTGCGTCATGGGCACGACGCTCCCTCGCCTCATGGCGTGCGTCAACGACGGGACGGTGGCGAGACCCGGTCGCCGTTCGGTCCAGAGGAGGCATTTTCGAGCCGGTTGGCCACGTGCGTCGGTGTATCTGGTTCGTATGCATCGACTTCGGTTGTCGAGCGAAGTCACCATCGGTAGCTTCGGACCGTGCTCGAGCGGATCTACAGCCATTGGCGCGGTTTCTCGGCGTTCTTCACCCTCGTGGCCCAACTTTCCGCGGTGGTGCTTGCGATGATCGGTCTCTGGCAGTCGCTGAACTACGAGCACCGCGCTTACTTGATTGTCGGGGCGGCGCTTATGCTGGTCAGCTTCATCAGCTTCATCCTGCTGGTCGTCTTCAACATGGGGCGCTCGAAGTTGAACGGGGCTACCCCCAGCGGCCCTTCCCCTCCAGCCGTACCGCCGAAACCGCAGCTTCGACTCGTGAACGCATACCCGAAGCGGGACAATCGAGAGAGCACGCAGTTCAAGCACAAGCTCTACGCCATCATCCTGAACGACGGGGGCGAGACGGTGACCGTACGGACGCCGCGATGGATGGCGGGCTGGAAGGGGGCAGGAGCACAAACTCCGGTCGGGATCGCGCTCAACCGCGAGCTTGAGAACCAGGGCGGCTGGGAGGCCGACAAATGGGACTACAACACGGACGCGAAGGAAGTTCTTTTGCGCCCCCGCCGGGCCGTCCTGACATGGGTCGGCCTCGCCCAAGATATGACTGACATTGACGTGCGACTTCGCGAGGGCCGCGTGGGCTGGTTCGTGGTCCCGACCGTGATCGGTTCGGTCGAGCAGGACGTGATCCTCAAGACGCAATCGCCATAGGTGGGCCCTGCACGCCGCGTTTTTTGCAGTGACTGGTCCTGGCCGTCTTTTGCGTGGGAGAGTGATGAACGCAACGCGTGACAACATCCTCGTTGAGCCTATCCCTTGCGCGCTCACGATCCGCCTCCGTCTCGAGCAGCCCAATTGGCGCACCGCCCTCGTCCAGCGGCTGGCAAGGCCAGCGGACATCGGGAAATGGCTACAAGGGCGGACCCACATTGTAATCATTTACGACGGCAAGAACCCGAGATGGATCGTCCGGCCCGTGGCGAACGGATTTGCCGTAGAGGATATGACCGACGACGAATGGACGGCCGATGAGAAGCACGCGACGTTTATCGATGCTTTGAGGGCTATACGCGGCCCTCGGGCGCCCGAGAAACCCGTTGACGAGGACCAAGACGACTGAGCGTGGGCAAGTCCACCGAGGGCCCTGGGGGCGCCCGTCATGGAGCTAGTTCCCGTCCTCGGCCACTTCGACTTCGACCCGGATTCCTCGAGCAAGGACGGCTGCCCGAACGGGATCGACGCCCTCGGCGATCAACCGAGCCGGTATGGTCGCATGCAGGGCGACCATCTCAGCGGTCCGGAAGTCGCGCGCCGTGTTGAGCGCCATTTCGAGGGCCGCGCGTGTAACCGCCTCGATCACCTTGTAGACCGCCTGGATCTCGACAGGCGTACGGGCGACCTCGTGTCTTGCGCCGCTCATTTTCTGCCTGATACGGTCGCGTCATGAACGAAAGCGACTTCGAGGTCACGGGCGCGTGGCGAGCCGCCGCAGACGGGCAAGAGTACGAAGCCGTCGCGCGGACGAAGAAGAGCAAGCGGATCATCGCTCGGGCGACGGGGCACGCCTCGCTCGATACGGCCGACGCCCTCGACAAGATGCTCGGACCGGGCGGACGAGCCGAGGTCGAGAAGGCGGTCAAGAACACGTGCAAGCAGCTCGCGCTGAAGTTTCCCGGCTAACACCCCGGGTTGGTTACACCGGGCGCCCGCGTGTCAAAGGAAGAAAAGCGTGGCCGCGAGCGCGATAAGCGCCGCCTTTCCAGCGCCTGCTTTGAGCTGCGGTGAGTTTGGGACCAGACCGTGCGCGAGCGAGACGAAATGCTCGCAATTTTGTTCCAGCCTCCATGGCAACCCGAGCATGGATCGTGCGTTTTGCAGGACACGCCAACGAGGCAACCGGCCGGGATAACCCTCCGAGCGAACGGGACCTCTCGCACCTCGCGCGTATTCCGTCATCGTCGTTTCCAGGGCGGTCCCATAGAGCTTCGAATTGTGGACGACGGTGGGATAACCGTCCCAACCGGTCCCATCGGCCAGAATCCCCTTGTGAAGCACGATGCCCGCCTGCGTCATCATCGGAACGGCGACGACGACGCCAGGGCCGTAGTTGCCCGGCAAAAAGCGCAGGCTCATGCGCAAAAGGTAGCGCTCACCGACTGCGGGCGCCAACGCAAGTGCCGAGCTTTTTGTGCAGCGGCCGGTCGCGCCCGGACTTCATGTGCAGGAAGCGGTTGATGTGCAATCCCGAGAGCTTCGGTGGGGGGGAGCGCCGCCGCTCCGCCGAGGGCTCTCAAGCCGAGGCGCGTGACCGGCGGTCCAGGTACTCGTCGTAAGAGCCGCCGAAGTCGACGATCTCGCACCCTCGCCGCGCGTCGCCAGCCGGCCTGTCGCGGAGCTCGATGATGCGGGTGGCAAGGCGCGCGACGAAGTGGTGATCGTGACTCACGAATACGACCGTGCCCTCGAATTTGAGCAGGCCTTCGAGCAGCCCCTCGATCGACTCGATGTCGAGATGGTTGGTCGGCTCATCGAGCACGAGCACGTTGTGCCGGCCGAGCACCATCTTGCCGAGCAGGAGTCGTGCCGCCTCGCCGCCCGACAGCGCTTCCGTGGGCTTGAGAGCGGCCTCGCCGCTGAAAAGCAGTCGCCCGAGAATTGCGCGAATTTCCTCCTTCGGGCGCTGGGGGTCGAAGCGATAAAGCCAGTCGTACGGCGTCGTCCCCTTGGCGGTGGCACCGAGAGCCTCGTGATGGTCCTGCGCGAAATAGCCCACGCTGGAGTCGTGCCCCCATCGCACCTCGCCCGCATCCGGCGTCAGCGCGTAGGGACGGGTTTCCGAGTCGAGCTGTTTGTAGGCGCCGACGAACAACTTCAGCAGCGTGGACTTGCCGATCCCGCTCCGACCGATCACGGCCGCGCGATCGCCGCGATTCAGGTTGAGGCTGACGTTGTCGAGTACCACCTTTTCGCCGAACGCCTTTCGGACGCCCTCCATCCGCGCGACGTCGCGTCCGCTCGGCTTCAACATCTCGAAGCGTACGTACGGTCTGACGAGACTCGATCGCTTGGCTCCCTTGGACTCGACGACCTCTTCGAGCTTCTCGATCTGTTTGAGTCGGCTTTGGGCCTGCTTGCTTTTCGCCGCGTGCGAACCGAAGCGCTGCACGAAGTCTTGAAGCTCGCCGATCTTCTTCTTCGCGGTCTGCGCGACCGCCTCGGCGCGCTGTCTGTTCTCGTATTTCGCAGCCACGAACTCCGCGTAGTTGCCGGTGTAAATAGTGATCGTGCGGTAGTCGATATCGGCGATGTGCGTCGCCACGGAGTTGAGGAAATGCCGATCGTGGGAAACGACGAGCAGCGTCCCCCTGTGCTCGCCGACCAGAAAACGAATCAACCAGTGGATCGATTCGAGATCCAGGTGATTGGTCGGCTCGTCGAGCAGCATGACGTCCGGTCTGCCGAAGAGCACCTTCGCGAGCAGCACGCGAAGCTTGAACCCTGCAGGAAGCGTCCGCATCGGTTCGCCATGGCGCTCGGCCGGGATGCCGAGGCCGACGAGCAGCTCGGCGGCTTCGCCTTCGGCCGTATATCCGTCGTGCTCGGCAATGGTCCCCTCGAGCTCGGCGAGGCGCACTCCGACCGCATCGTCGATCTCCCCGGCGAGGAGTCGGTCCTTCTCCGTCATCGCGGCCCATAGCTCGGGCTTTCCCGCCAGCACGGTGTCCAGGATGCGTTCCTTGTCGTACGTGAAATGGTTCTGCTCGAGGACTCCCACGCGGATGCCTCCCGGCATGTCGATGGTTCCGGCATCCCACTCTTCTTGACCTGCGAGCATCTCGAGTAGCGTCGACTTGCCCGCGCCGTTGGCACCTGTGACTCCGTAGCGTTTCCCCGGGTCGAACTGGGTGGTCACGTTCTCGAAGAGAACCTTGGGCCCATAGCGCTTCGTCACGGAATTGAGGACGATCATCGACGGCGGGCCATAGCATACCGGCAGCAGGTCCATGGCTCATGGCTGGGCCGATTCTCGCGCGGAAAGGAGCGGGGGTTGCCCGCGCCGGGGCGCAAGCGCAAGCGTGACGCGTCGGCAATTTGCCCGGGTCCCGGCGCGTGCGGCCTGCCCGTTCCTGCCGTCGAAAGCCTCGCAGCGTGCAAGTTCTCCCGATGAGGGCGACAACCTTGTACCCTGGAACGGAGAAGCGTGCGCGACGCCACCTTTTATGCGAGCAGCCTGCTCGACCTGGACAAGCTCGAGGGCGCCGCCGAACGGAGAGCCTCCTGGCGGCAGTCGATGGCGGCGCTCGCGCGTGCCACCGTCGAAGAGGGACCGGGACCGCTCGAGGGCCTTCATCCGAACGCGCTCCTTGCCGGCGTGCGCGCGGCGTTGCACGGCGGGCTGGTCGAAGACCTCGATTGGCTCGCTCCTGCCGCCGCAGGCGCTGCGCTCTACGAGCTCGCGTCGGCCCTTCCCCTCGGGCCGGAGCAGCGTGAGCTGGGTCGACGCGTGCTCGCGCGCCTTCTCGTGGGCGACGCCGAAACGTTCGTGGCGATCGTGCGACGTATGGCACTCGGTGCTGGCAAGGGGTTGGGGACGCCCGCCATCCGGGTACGCGTCGCGCTCGTGACGGAGCTTCCACTGTCCGCAGGCGTCGCCGATGGCCCCTTGTCCCTTGCCCTGGCGTCGCGTCGAGATTTGGCGCGGGAATGGGTCGCCGTTCCGTCGACCGGTTCGCTGCCCTCCCGCCGGTTGGCCGCGAGGCTGCTCGAGCGCGCGGCGCGGGAAGCTTCTCGACGCGCGGCGCAAGGCGACGAACACAACCTGCGCTTTTTCAGCGGCGACGTGGTCGCGCCCGCGTGGGAACGACTCCTAGCCGATCGCGAGTCCCTCGTCTGGCGCCACATCGCAGTAGCACGGGGGTTGCTGTCGCCTTGGTTTCCCGAGCTTCGCAGCGCCATGCAAAGTGTGCTCGATCCGGGGCTGTCGCCGACGGAGTGGCGCCGCGCCGCGGCCTCGGTCGCGGCGAGCGTGGCCGTGGATCCCGAGGCCGGTCTCGAGCTCGCCGATCGGGCCATCTCGCAGGGCCTGCTCGTCCGGGATCCAGGCGCATCGGCGGCGCTGCTCTGGGGCCTTCCGCGCGCGGCGGAGGCCGAACCGGAAGCCGCGAGCAAACTGCTCGATCGCGTCGCCACGGCGGCGGCTACCGCCACCCTCGAGATGGGGGAGGCGGTCGTGGATCTTCGCGCCGAGCTCGGGGACACGGATCTCACGACGCGCGCCGCCGATCGAGCCTCCAAGCTCCTGGCGGCGACCGAAACCAACCAGGATGACGATGGTTTTGCGGCTCTGGCGGCCGAGGTCGTTCGCGACCTGATCGCTGGCCCTCGCGACGAAGAATCGGTCCGAGCGCAGATTGAGCGCGCGCTTCGCGCTTTTCTGACGCACGGCGCCAAGGATGCCTACGTACGTGCCCGCCAGGTTCTATCGACTGCGCGCCGCTCGGTCGATGCGCTCGAGGCGGTATCGCCCCAGGAGGATGCCGCGCAAGGCGCCGCGGGGTCTGCCGCTCGCCGCAAGACCTTCGCGGTTCTCCGCGACCTCGACCTGAGTCTGCTCGAGAACGATGTCCTTTGCCACCTGCTCTCCCTCGGCCCGGAGGGTGCGCGCGGCATCGACAATGCACTCGACGGTCTGCGTGACCGGCTCGCCGACTGGATGCTCGAACGGGAGGGTAGCCGGTCTACGGGCGATGCCGCGTCATCGGGGACGCCGGCCCACCCGACGCTTTCCATGCGGCGCCTCCGAGCTTTGCTGCACCTCGCCGACGGTGACATGGGCGACGAGGAGGTCGACGCGGCGAGAGCGACGCGCCTGCGCAAGCGTTGCGTTCGAATCGCGCGGGTGCTTCTCGAGCGCTTCGAGCGTGGGCCGGCATCGCCCGTGCGTCGCACCATCGTCGCCGCGCTCGCGCGAGCTCTGGATGCTCTCGTACGGGTCGGAGCTTGCGACCCGATCGACGTGCTGTTGGTCGTCGCCCGCCACGTGGTCGACCCGGCCGAGCTGCGCACTCTCGCCGAGGCTTCGATGGACCCCGATCTCGTCCACGTCCTCGAGCAATACGCCGTGTTCGCCGACGCCGTCGGTCGCGACGTGGCCGGTGCTTTGCCGGCGTACGACGAGCTCACTCGTAACCTTGCCCTCGATCATTCGGGACGCAGCGAAGCGCTGCGGGCAGTCCTCGTACGGCTCGGAGGCGCGCTCGCCGCCATGACGCAGTCCGCCTCGCTCCGGGCTCTCGCGCCCGCCGGCGGCACCGATCCCGAGTACGTTTCGGTCCTCGAGGGCGCCCTCGGATCGCTGACCCAATTGGCCATCGGCGCACGCGCCCGGCTCGATCCGCAGCGCTCCGTCGTGACCCCTCCGGGCGGCTTTCGTCCCCTCACGATTGCCGTGACCAGGGTGCTGTCCGGGACCGACGAGGCGCTCGGCGAGCAGGTGGTGGCGGCCTCTCTCGATACGTTGCTCGGTGGCGTTCCTCGCGCGATCGCCAAGCTCGTCTCGTCGACGGTGTGGCGGATGATCGAGCTGCCGATCGAGGGCGCCGCCCCCGATGCGAAAGGGACGCGCGGGGCCGAATCACTGCCGGTGTGGTTGTCGCCCAGGCGCACGATCGGCGGTTTCTTCGTGGTCCGATCACTGAGTGCGGGCGCCGCGGGATCCGTTTTCGTCGCGACCCGCGTCGAAGACAAGGGCGAAGAAGCAGCCGAACGCTTCGCCCTGAAGGTTCCTGAGTACTCCGCCACGGCCGCTCGAAGTCTGAGCGAGGCCGAATTCCTGAAGTTGTTTCGCGAAGAAGCCGGCGCGCTCCTGGCGCTTCCGCCGCACGCGAACCTCGCCCGCTTCGTGACCTTCGACGCGGGCAGCAAGCCGAAGCCGATCCTCGTCATGGAGCTGGTCGAGGGGACGACGCTCGAGAGCTTCGTGCAAGCCAGGGGACTTAACGTGGCACGAGCGCTCAGGTTGCTCGATGATGTGCTTCGCGGACTCGAGGCCATGCACTCGGTCGGTGTCGGTCATCTCGATCTCAAACCGTCCAATGTGGTCCTCCGCGGGGGTCAGGAGGCCGTTCTCGTGGATTTCGGATTGTCGGGACGCCATATTCGGCCGGGGTGCGCCACCGGGCCGTACGGCGCTCCCGAAGTCTGGGGCGCCCACGCAGGCCGGAGTGCCCTGTCGCCGCTCAAGGCGGACGTGTACGCCTTCGCCTGCGTCGCGTTCGAAGCATTGACCGGCAGGGTTCTCTTTCAGGCCGATACGGAAATGCAGCAGATTGCGATGCATCTCGCGCACAACGGGTTTCCGCCGCTGCTTCGAGAGTTTGCGAAGCGTCCCGAGCTCGCGGATGCAGCAGAGCTCTTGTTTGCCATGCTCCGGCCCGATCCGGCCGAGCGGCCGGCCGCGGCGGCGGCTCGGAAGGAGCTTTCGCGACTGGCCTCCGCGCTCTCGAAGCTGGGGTGGCCGCTGGGGCCCAAAGGATGAGACCGAAAGGATGAAATCCATGCGCCGCGGAGATCTGCGCGCGGCCGGGTCCGCCGACGGACGTTGACCGTCGATGGCTCTGCCCCCCATCGAAGCCCCCCCCGACCTTTCGGGGGCAGACTGCATTTCATGCGGCAGGTGCTGCCATCACGGCTCGCAGACCGTTCACTTTCTCGAGTCCGACGATGCCCGGGTCCTCGCCCGGCCGGATGGCAGCGAGCTCTTGCGTCGGTTGACCGTGATGCTGGATCGACCGCCAGGATGGCGCTTCATGCGCACCACGGGCGACCACTGCGCCGCCCTCGAGGTACTTTCGGACGACCGGTTTCCATGCGCGATCTACGACGTTCGCCCCGACGACTGCCGGATCGTCGAGCCGGGCTCGCCTGCGTGCCTCGAAGCGCGCCGGATCGGGAAGCTCGGCCGCAGCGTGGAGTTTCTCGCTCCGGCGCCGTCACTGTGCCGCACCGAACACCAGGTTGAGGACCAGCGCGAGAACGACGGTGTTGTAGACGAAACTGATCACCGCATGCAGAAGTAGCGTCCGCCGGATCTGCGGGCTCGTCACCGAGACGTCCGACACCTGGAAGCACATGCCCACGGTGAAAGCGAAATAGGCGAAGTCGAAATAAGTCGGCGAGTCCCCACCCGGGAAACAGACACCGCCGACCCCTTCGGCGTCCTCGCGATAGTACAGGTGCGCGTACCGGAACGTGAAAGCCGTGTGCGTCATTGCCCACGCCATGGCGACGGTCAGCAGCGAGAGGGCGATTGTCTGCGCAGGCGCGGTCGTGTGCGAGCGCGCTCCGGGAACGAGCAGGGCTGCCGCGAAAAGGCTCGCGATGGAGGTGACCACCACGGTGACGTAGACGAGGGTGCGTCCCGGATCTTCGGAACCGGCGCGCTCCCGGGTCAATGCAGCGTCGGCCGACGCCAAGAGGTGCCAGGAGAGGGCGAGCAGCGCCAGGCCTGCAGCGTCCCATCCGACGAGCAGCGCTGTCGACCTCGCCAGGGTGCCCGCGACCCTTGCGTAGGTCAGCGCTCCCACGGCCAGGGAGAGGCCCACCCGCACGATGGCGCGGCGCGGCTCGAGACCAAGTGCGCGGCGCATCCACACCATCGTACCGTGAGGCGCTCGGTCGAGCTGGCTCGAACGCGGACGCCCAGCCGTCAGGCTGTTGCCTCGATGTAACCCCGACCGGAGGCGCGCTCTCGCCTCGCGACGCGTCGTCTGCACGTCACATCCGTGATCCCCGGGAGCAAATGGCCGCCCTTCGCCTTGCGCGCCTGGCCTGGCACCCGCAGTGCAACGCCCCCGCTCGGAGAACGAAACATGAGCACCAGTTGGCCCATCGTTTTCGCTGTCTTCATGCTCGTGGCAGCAGCGTTCTATTACGATGCGTCGAATTCTTCAGCGAGCCAGGGATTCGCTGCTCCGCTGGCGCCGAGCGCCAAAGTGCGGTGAACCTCGCTGTAGATTACACTGCAATCGAGAATGTACGGGGACGCCCGAGCCATCTATGCGGCCGCGCTGGACGCGATCGCTGCGGCCGGCCGGCGGAAGGTCGAACGAATCCTGGTCGGCCCCCAGGGGCCGACGGTCCGCACGACCGATGGTCCGGGCTCGGTGCTCAACTTCTGCGCCAACAACTATCTTGGCCTGAGCTCTCATCCCGCGGTTCTCGCGGCCGCACGTCGTGCTCTCGATGACCGTGGCTACGGCCTTTCGAGCGTCCGGTTCATCTGTGGGACTCAGGACCGGCACAAGGAGCTGGAGGCGGCTCTGGCGGCGTTTCTCGGGACCGAGGACGCCATTCTGTACTCCTCGTGCTTCGACGCGAACGGCGGACTGTTCGAATCGATCCTCGACGAAGACGATGCGGTCATCAGCGACGCGTTGAATCACGCCTCCATCATCGACGGCATTCGCCTCTGCCGCGCCGAACGACACCGCTACGCGCACGCGGACATGGACGCGCTCGAAGACGCGCTCCGGAAGACGCAGAACAAGCGGCTTCGCCTGATCGCGACCGACGGCGTGTTTTCCATGGACGGCGACATCGCCCCGCTCGACCGCATCTGCGAGCTGGCGGAGCGTCACCGCGCTCTGGTCATGGTCGACGATAGCCATGCGACGGGTTTCGTCGGCATGACCGGTCGCGGATCGGTCGAACACTGGGGCGTGCAGGGAAGGGTGGACATCGTGACCTCGACGCTCGGCAAGGCGCTCGGCGGTGCCGCAGGCGGTTTCACGACGGGGCGGGCCGAGATCGTCGCGCTTCTCCGCGAGCGTTCGCGCCCCTACCTCTTCTCCAACACGCTTGCCCCGGTCATCGTGGCAGCCAGTCTCGCGGTGCTCGAGCTTCTCGGAACGGCGCCGGAGCTTCGCGAGCGGCTCTTCGCCAACGCGCGCCGATTTCGCGAAGGGATGGCCCGTCTGGGCTTCGAAATCCGTCCGGGCTTTCATCCCATCGTGCCGGTGATGATGAGCGGCCCGAGCGCTGGGGGTGGGGGGGAAGCGCGGCTCGCGAAAGACGTCGCCGCAGCCCTTTTCGACGAAGGAATCTATGTCGTGGCGTTTTCGTATCCGGTCGTGCCGCAAGGACAGTCGCGCATTCGCGTCCAGGTCTCTGCCGCGCATACGGTGGACATGATCGACCGTGCCGTCGAAGCGTTCGGTCGCGTCGGCAAGCGCTTCGGCCTGGTCTGATGGCCAAGCACGTCGTGCTCGTGACCGGTGCCAACGGCGAGATCGGGCGTGCGCTGTTGCAAGAGCTCGCGCGGGGGAGCGAAAGCGAGATCGTCGCGCTCGATCTCACCCCGCTGCACGACGCGATGAGCGACTGCGTCGCCGCGAGCTACACCGGCAACATCGTCGACAAGAGTCTCCTGGATCAGCTCGCGGCACAGCACGAGATGGACAAGATCTTTCATCTAGCCGCACTGCTGTCGACGCGCGGCGAGCGCGATCCGGAGCTTTCGCACCGGGTCAACGTCGAAGGAACTCTCAACGTCCTTCGGATGGCGCAAAATCAGTCGTCACGCCTCGGGCGACCGGTCCAGGTCCTCTTTCCCAGCTCGATCGCCGTCTACGGCTTACCATCGCTCGCTGAGAAGCGTTCGGTAGGTCGTATCCGCGAGGATCAGTGGAACGCGCCCATCACCATGTACGGATGCAACAAGCTCTATTGCGAGCATCTCGGGCGCTACTTCACCTACCACGCGCGGCAGCTCGGCGCGCTCTCGGGCGCCACGCGCCTCGATTTTCGAGCCGTTCGCTTTCCTGGGCTCATTTCCGCCGACACCCTGCCGATGGGCGGAACGAGCGACTTTGGACCCGAAATGATTCATGCCGCTGCGCGCGGCCACTCCTATTCGTGCTTCGTTGAGCCCGAAACGCGAATTCCTTTCATGGCCATGCCCGACGCCGTCCGCGCACTGGTCGAGCTGGCGCGCGCCGACTCATCGCGTTTGACGACGCGCGTGTACAACGTCGGGGCGTTCAACCCGAGTGCCGAGGAGATCGCAAAACGAGTCCACGAGGCGTTCCCTCGCTCCCGGATCGACTACGCCCCGGATGCTGCGCGGTCCAGGATCGTCGCGTCATGGCCGGAAGACGTCGACGATGCGCGCGCTCGCGCCGACTGGGGGTGGCACCCGCTGTACGACTGGCGGCGCGCGTTCGACGAGTACCTGTTCCCCACGATCGACGCGCGCTCCCGTCGCTGAGTCGGCTCGCTTTCCGCTACTGAGACCACTCCGACGGGCGGAACATGCCATCGCAAACGCGACCGATGCGAACGACGTAGCTGCCCTCGGAGAGGTTGACGGCGAAGACGCGCCCCTCGTCGTCGACCGCCACCGCGGGCGTCCCTTCGCTCGCGGCGACGAGCACATGACCGCGGGCGTGCGCGGCGTCGTTCGGGTCGTTTTCGCGCGCCTGCAACCCACGCCGGAGGCGGAGTCCCAACTCCCAGAGGGCTTGCGCCCGATCGACGGTGAGCCGTTGCGCAAACAGCATGGCCTGCTCCTTGCGGGTCGAGCCGCAGCCTGGATCCACCCGAGACGGGACGTTCCGGCGTCTCGTCGACAGTATTGACCTGCCCGTATTTCGAGCGAGTTTCCGCTTGTCCGGCCCGATCGGGTCGCCTTTTGGCGCGGGCCGCCTTCGTGGCGGCCGGCGGTGACGGCGGGGCCCATCCCGACAAATAGCTGGCCGTCGCGGCAAGCTCTCGTTAGACAGCGCGAGCGCGGCACAAATCCACGGCGCTTGGGGCCGATAGCTCAGTCGGTAGAGCTGCGGACTTTTAATCCGTAGGTCCCGGGTTCGAGTCCCGGTCGGCCCACCAAGAATGCCTCCCACAAGACAACTGCTCGTAATTTCGATATTTTGTCTCGGGAGTCCCCAGGTGCTCCACAGGTCTCTTCCTTGGCTAGGGCCGGGTTGCACACACCTCGCGGCCGGATTACGCGGGTCGCAGCCATGCACTTGCAAACGCCCCTGCCGCGATGACGGCCGCGTTCGGATCGCTGCGCGCGGTTCTCCGATGGCTGGCGTGCGCGTATCTCGCGGGCGTGTGGCTCGACGGGGCGGGCAGCACGCTCCCGGCGTCGGTGCTCCCGCGCGCCATCAATTACTTTCTCCAGGTCGCCGCTCTCTTTCCCTCGGCGGCCGTCGCCTCCATCGACTATCGGGCAGAGGGTTGGGTGTGCGCGGGCCAGAGGTGGGAAGAGCTCGACACTCGTCCGTATTTTCCAATCGAGCCTGACGACAAGGAGAATCGATTCCAGAGGGTCATGCACTTCTACCGGCAGGACCGGCGGACGATGCACGCGCTCGACGCTTACCTGGTCGAGCGGCACCGGGAGGGTCGGCATGACGACGGCATCGCCGACCGCGCCATCGGCGGGGTACGTCTTTCGAGCTTGCGAATTCCGATCCCCAGGCCGGGAGACTCCCTGGAGCGACCTCGGCGTCGATCGCTGGCGGAGTACCCCGAAGACGAAAAGCACGTTTTTTATCACACGCCGCGCTCCAAGCTCGCCGAGCGCTGCGGCACACAGGACGTTGGCGCAGGCGGCGTCGGGGGCGACTGATGCTGCCGGGGGTGCGCGAGATCACGAGCCTGGTCGACAAGCCGGTTTCCATCGTCCGTCTGGAGATCGTCCGCATCGCCGCACCGCTCGCGATCCTGGGTTTCATGTCGCCCAGGCTTGCCCATGCCGACGAGTGGCTAGGGGACGCCGGCTTCCGCGTACCCGACCTCGGTGGTGACTGGCGTCAACCCCTCTTCCTGCCAGCGCTTCCCTCCGGCCTGGCGTGGGCCGTGGCGGTCGTGATGGCCGCATCCGGCCTCGCCTGCGCGATCGGATGGAGGGCGCGCACCAACGCGCTGATCTTCGCGGCGACGCTGATGTACGCCGCGCTCGCCGATCGCCTTGCGTCGTTCACGGTCAGCAAGCTTTCCCCGGTGGTCATATTGGCGGTCGCCGCGGGGCCGGCCGGGACGCTGTTGTCGGTCGACGCGCGCCGCAATCGAGGCGGCGGCGGCGGGCGCGAAACGATGCAAAGCTCGGGCGCCGTGCGTTTTTTGCAGATGCTTCCCGTCGTCATCTACAGCGCCTCGGGCATCGCGAAGGCGAAGGGGGACTGGCTCAAGGTTCCGCTCGTTCTCTGGTCGCACGTGCACGACAGCTATCAGACGCCGCTGGCATTTGCGCTCGCCTCCATTCTTCCGGCGTGGGCCTGGACCGTCTCGCAGGGTCTGGTGCTGGCGTTCGAGCTCTTGGCGCCCCTGTGGTTCGGCCTTGCGCGAACCCGTCCCTACGCGCTCGCGTTCGGACTGAGCATGCACGCCATGATCGGGCTGATGTTCGGTCCTGTTCGCTGGTTCGCGCTCTTGATGATGACGCTCCTCTTCGCGGGATACGCGCCGCAGCGCATCGTGACCGCTCTTGAGGCGGCGGCCGACCGCTTCGGCGGTCGTCGCGCTGCGACTTCGAGCTGAATTTTCTGGTCTCAGCGCACTTCGTCGGGGAGGTTTTCGCCTCATTCGGCTCACGAGAGCATCGAGCGGGCGGGCACCGCCTTTCTTGAGCCGGATTTTCGACTATCGTTCGCGGCATCCGCTGGGCCGGCTTCGCGGAGCCAGGGCGCCCGGAGCACGCCGATCGAAGGGAGACGTCTGGGACATGCATCCGCACCGAATTTCCAATTGGAAATCCTTAGTTCGCCATACCTTCGTGTTGGGGCTCGGAACCGGGGTCGTGGTCACGACCTCGTGTTCGCATCTCCAGACCGCCGAAGGGCCCGGCGCCTCCAACAGCTCGTCCAGCGGGAGCGGAGGAAACCAGTCGAGCACCTCGGGCAGCAGCACACCCGGAGACACGGTGGTCAGCGGCGACGCGGGTGTCTCCGATGCGGCGCCGATGGCCTGCACGAACACGACCTACAGCGATCCTTATACGCCGGGATACACGCCGGGCAGCGAGGTCCAGTCGGCGCAATCGCTCGTCAACACCCTCTCGTCGAGCACCGCGAACCTTCAGACGCTCATGGCCGGTATCGTGCCCGTGTGCTCGAGCCCGAATTACAACACGTTCGTCACTCCGGGCCTCAAGTCGCAAGGCGTCAATGGGTACGGCTTTCGCGACGGCCCCCGCGGCGTGAACATGACGGGCGCCCCGTCGCCGGTGAAGTGTTCGAACTATTCGACGTGCGGAGGCAACTACTCGACGACCTTTCCTTCCGGATCCGCCCGCGGCGCGACGTTCGATGTCGCTCTCGAACAGCAGGTCGGGCAGGCGATGGGCGACGAGATGGTCGCAACGCAGAACAACGTGCTGCTGGCGCCGGTCATCAACGTCTTGCGTCACCCCGCCTGGGGGCGGTCGCAGGAGACGTACGGCGAAGATTCGTATCTGCTCGGGCGCATGGGCAGCGCGTTCGTGTCGGGAGTGCAGCAATACGTGGCCGCGTGTGCCAAGCATTTCGCCGCGTACAACATCGAAGACGGACGCACCGGGCCGAGCCCCAACGTGGCTTACATGGACGAACAGACCTTCTACGAGGTCTACGGGCGTCACTTCGAAATGCTCGTCAAGGACGGCGGTGTCGCGTGCGTCATGGCGGCGTACAACAACCTGCAAATCGGCGAGTATTCCGACGCGGGCCCGACCGGAGGCACGGTATATCCGTGCACGACGGACCCCGTGCTGCTCACCCAGGCGCTGCGCACCACGTTCGGCTTCCAGGGCTTTGTGATCTCCGACTGGTGGGCGCTGCCGAACACTGAAAATTGCGGCACGATGCCGAATCAGGAACAACCCATCGCCCAGAACGCGGTCACGGCCGGTCTCGACATCGAAATGCCGTGGCAACTGAACTACTCGCAGCTCACGGACCTCGTGCAGAACGGTACGGTTCCGGCCGCGACGCTCGGGACTTCGGCGCAGCACATCCTCCAGCAAGGCATTCGTTTGAGCTTCGCGACGGGGTCGACACCGCTGCACTCCTCGAGCACGCAGTACAATTCCTCCAACAATTCCCTTGCGGACAACTCGACACACATTGCGCTCGCGTATCAGGCGGCGCTGGAGTCGATGGTCCTCCTCAAGAACACGAACAACACGCTGCCGATTCCGAGCTCCGCCAAGTCGGTCGCGGTCATCGCGGCGCCACCGAGCCAGGTGCCCTTCGCGCTTCAGGAGACCGACGTGACCGGCGGAAATGTGGATTTCGCCCATGACGTCAGGACCGGCGACCTCGGAAGCAGCCGCACGTACCCCGACCCGGACCAGGCCGTCGGCCCGTTTGCCGGCATCCAGGCCGCGGCGCCGAGCGGCGTGACGGTCACCTATGGCACCTCGGCGTCGGATGCGATGTCGGCCGATTTCGTCGTCGTCGTCGCGGGGCTGACGCCGGAAGACGAAGGGGAGGATTACTCGATTCCGGAGGGGGGCGATCGCACGAGTTTTTCGCTCGACGACAAGAACATCCATGCTCACAACATGAATCCAGTCCAGGATCCGCTCATCCAAGCGGTGGAGGCGCTCAACAAGCCGATGGTCGTGGTGCTCGAGGGCGGCAGCGTCATCGACGGGGGCGCCCTGACGAGCCACGAATGGCTGAACGAAGTCCCTGCGCTGGTGATGGCGTGGTATCCCGGCCAGCAGGGCGGCAAAGCTCTCGGCGATCTGCTCTTCGCCAACAAGACGTCGGGCGGCACGAAAACCGGGACGCAGGCGAACTTCGGTGGAAAGCTCCCTGTCACCTGGGGCAGCCAGAGCCAGTATTACCCTCTGAGCGCGGGCGCGGGCGCGACGACCGTGATGCCCTACTACCTGGGCTATCGGTATTTCGACCAGAATAACCTTACTCCGGTGTTCCCGTTCGGAGGCGGGTTGAGCTACACGACGTTCTCGTACTCCAACTTGTACGTCCCATGCACCACGGTCACGACGGGGGCCGTCGTCAACGTGCAGGTCGACGTTACGAACACGGGCAGCTACGACGGCGACGAGATCACGTTCCTGTTCGTTTCCTATCCGAACTCGCAAGTGCGGCGTTCGGTCAAAGAGCTCAAGGCATTTCACCGCACGACCATCGCTGCGGGGACTACCGAGCAAATCACGATCCCGCTTCGCGTCGAGGACCTGAAATACTGGAACGCCACGAACCATGACTGGGAATGGGAAAACGGCACGGTGAAAATCATGGTGGGTGGAAGCTCGGCTTCCTTGCCCCTCACCGGCTCGATTACCGTCATGAACTGAGGAACATGAACACTGGCCGATGCCACGCGGTGTGGCGAGCGTCGCTCGGAGCGCTCGCAATGTCCTCGATCTCATTTTCATCGGAGCGAGCGCTCGCACAAGATTCGCCCTCGGGTGAGCCGTCGTACAAGCCGACGCCGTCGACGGCGCCTGCCGCGAACGACCAGTCGAGCCAGCTCCTCGGGCCCATCCAGCGGCTGCCTGCGTCCGCCTATCCGACGGATCCCATTCGCGGCATCTATGGCGGATCGCTGTGGATGACCTTCAATGGACAGCAGTGGCCGTACTTCCCGAAGACGGGCATCGGCGTCTCGGGCTACGTCTGGATAGACACGGGCTACGAGCACATCGCACGCGGAAGTGGAGAACCCACGGATCCGAGCATCACGTATTTCGTGCAGCAAGGAATGATGCTTCTGCGGATCACCCCCACGTGGAGCAACGGCACCTGGTTCGTCCAGGGGCAGTCCGAGCTCGTGGCCCAGCACGATCAGTCTCAAACACAGCCGATCCAAGCCGACATCAACGATTTGTGGGTCAGGCTGGGGATCTGGAGGGCATTCGACTTTCAGGCGGGCCGATTCATGGGCTGGGAGATTTACCACTTCGGCATGGGCCTCGACCTTTACACGCTCGAGCGCAACGGCGCGACCGACCAGCTGAACTTGCCGTATCCCGCAATTTATGGGGTGACGACCGAGTTTTATTACCCGGAAGCGGTAGGTCAGGCCGCACTGCACCTGTACCCTTACTCCTGGCTTCGTTTCGAGTGGCAAGGCCGCTACGGAAACGAGGGCGGGCTGAACACGGTGGGTACTCGCCCCGTCGGGATCGTCGACCTGGGCTGGTTGAAGTTCAAGTTCGGCGGGGAGTACCAGCGCCAGGCCCCCCAGACGTCGAGCTCGCAGCTCACGACCGACTGGGGGTTCGGCGGCGCGTTGCAGTTCGTCTTCGACCCGTACGTGGAGTTCGGTGTCAATAGCGCATACGCACAGCACATTGAGATTCAAGCCAACGATCAGAAAAACCTCCAGGGCAGCACATGGACGCTGAGCAACGGAGCATTCGTCAACGTTCGGCTCGCCGAAGATCTCATTCTGGGAGGCGGGGTCAATTACACTTATCTTCAGGACAAGCTGTTCTCGTTTTCGCTCGATCGGTATGAAGATTACGACCAGTGGCAGGGGTTCGTCGCCCTCCAATACCTACTTCTCAAACATCTATTCATCAAAGGTGTTGCTGGATATGCGCTGGCCGATTTCAACCCAATCTCGCCGCCAACGTTCGCCAACCGCATGGTCAGCGGGCGGCTTCGGCTGGAGTATCTTTTCTGAGAGTCTGTTGGGCCGCCCCTCGAGCTCCCGGCAACCACCCGGAGCGGCGATCCTGGCGATCAGCGGAAACCGGCTCGCCCAATCGTAAGGCGCTATAAACCTCGCGTGAGCTTCGACGCCAACTCGCTCCTGCTGTCGCTGGTCATCGGATCGATCGGATTCGTGCTCTTCGCCTACGGCAGGAAGCAGGCGCGTCTGCCGCACATGCTGGTCGGCGGCGCCATGTTCGTCTACCCGTATTTCGTCTCGAACCTCGTCGCGTCGGCCGCGATCGCCGTGGGTCTGTGCGTCGTGCTCTGGCTCGCCCTGCGCTTCGGCGCCTGACCGCCTCTCTACGTCCGTGTGGTGAGCCCCAGCTTCTTGAGTCGCGACGCCAGGGTCGTCGGCTTGAGGCCGAGAAGCTCGGCAGCCCCTCCTCGGCCGTAAACGCGGCCGCCGGTCGCCTCGAGCGCGGCGGCGATGTTCGAGCGCTCGAAGCGGCGGATGTCGGCCTCCGAGACGACGGCCGTCCCCGGCGCCGGTCGAGGCATTCCGTGGGAGCTCTCGAGCTGCTCCTGCAATCGTCGAATTTGCTCGAACGCGCGTTCGTTGGCAATCGCCGACGCCAGCTGATTGGCGATGAGCTGGACCATCTCGACCGTCGACGGGTCGTCTTCTTGGGGGAAGAGGGCCATCGCACCGACCAGCTTGTGGCGGTGTACGAGGCGCAGAGCGGCCCACCGCCGGCCATCGCCCCCGTGTAGCGGTTCGGGAATCGGTATATCGAACTGGGAATCCAGCGCCGTGAGCGGCAATCGTCCCAGTGCGCGCTCGAGATCGGGATTTGAAGTGATGATGGATCCGTCCGGGGAGCGCATTGCCGACGCGACGAGATGAAGACATTCGTCGTTCGCGATGCACGCTCCCGGATCACTGTGCGCCCCGCACGCGTCTCCCGAGGCCAGGTCCCAGACCGCGGCGGCCGTGACGCTCTCCGCGCCGATGTCCACGAGGCGAGTGACGAGCCACGGGAGAAGCGCGCTCAAGTCGCTGTATTGTGCCATTTCGAGCAGTACACGCTTCAACGGATCGAACACGCTGGTTTGAGATTGAGATGGCGAGGACACGGCGTGAGAGTAGCGCGGCACGTCGGGACGGATCACCGTTGCATCCATCATCGCCCTCAAATTCATACGAGCAAGATGCGTCGAAACGCTCCGTTCACGTTCGCGACATATGAGGAAACGCCGTGGCTACTTGATCGCGCTCAAATGTACGACGTACCAATCGCCGCGCCACGAGATGAGCGATTTCACATCGAAGGTGTGCTCGGTGTCTTCGACCGTGTATCGAAGCCGTGATCCGAATACACGAAAATAACCAATCTTGTTCCATTCCTCTCCGGGCTCGATCCATCGTGCTCGAGAGTCCGGAACGTCGAGCTTCACGAGCTGGGCGCGGCTCGCGTCCTCTCCGAGTCGCGCGTGCAGGGTGTGGATGTCATGCCGATAAGCTGCGACGAGGCGATGCTTCCAGTCGCTCGCCGGATCGGCGACGTCCTTCACCTGGCGGTACGCACCGAGGGGAAAGAAGAACACCATCGCCCTTTCGGGATCGTCGCCGACGATCGCATCCCACAGGGCGTGGACCCTTGCGTCAAAGACGGCGCCGGACCCGGAAGGTCTCGCGCCGCTCTGCGGGAGACTGCCGGGGTCAGGGGCTACGGCCGCCCCGCAGCTCGTGCTCGCCGCGTCGCAGCCGGCTTCCGACGACGAGCCGACCGGCGCGGGAAGAGCCAGCTTCGACGTCGCTTCCGATGCATCGACTCCGGCGCCGGGAGGCTCGTTGCGCTCGCATGAGCAAAGCAGCGACGTGGCTCCGATGAATCCGAAGGCGCTCGACATTCGACTGAGACGGCGGCTGGCTGTATTCACAACATTGACGATCCTGGCCGAGCTCGACGAAGCTAACCGCCCTCGAAGGAGAATGCGCATGCGAATGTTGTTGGCCACGATGGTGGCGACGTCGCTCATCGTGATCGCGGTTGCCTGCAGGAGGCAAGACGACACGCAGCAGCCGGCCTCGGCGCCGGCGGGGACCGCGCCTTACGGTCAATACCCAGGCGGATATGCGCCGCCGCCCCAGGGGGCCTACGGCCAGTATCCTGCGGCGCCCTATCCGACCGCCACGTACGGCGCGGGCCAAGGCGCTCCTCTTGCCCCGCCGCCTCCTGCGCAGGCGGCGCCTCCGCCGGCTGTCGCGGCGCCACCTCCCGCCCCCGCGGGATCCGGCCAGATGGCCGTTCCGGGGCCCGTCGCATTCCAGTGTCAGAACGACCTGCCTTGCGGAACCCATCATTGCAACGTCCAGTACGGCAAGTGCGCGTTCCCCTGCCAGACGAACGTCGATTGCATCACGCCCAACACGTGCGTCATGGGCCTGTGCGTTCCAGCTCCTCCACCTCAACACTGACGTCTCGCCCCGACAGACCGCACTCGTTTCATCGGAGCTCGAGGGGGCCTCTTCTCCACGTGACCTGTCGAGATGGTTGCCAAGGCTGCCAAGGCAACGATCTCTCGCAGGCTGGCGCCTCTCGGCTCGGCTGGGGGCTCGAGGGGAGCGGCGCTCCCCACGACGTGAAGTACTTGGTGGGCCTGCCGCAGCGCCGCAGCGGAGCCGAGCGAGCGGCAGCGAGTCGAGGCCGTACCCGAACGAAAGTCAGTAGTTCGTCGTCACGAAATCCGTCTTGGGATTGGCCGGCCATCGAATTCCACGGACCGCTCGATCGATGCAGGCCGCGATCCCGGCGTTCGGCGGCGTCGTCGCAACGGTGACGCCGACGGGCACCCCCATCTTGACCGCGACTCGAACCTGAACCTTCATGTCGTCCGGGGCGCCGCAGGACACGACGAACGCGGCGTGTCGAAGGGGTGCGGCCAGCTGCGCGTTGGTCAGATCTGGGCCCGTCGATTCACCCATCGTGATCGTCTCGTTGTTGCTGTTGAGCACCGCTTCATAGCTCATGCCCCCGGAGAAGCCCCCGCCGCCGCCGGCGGCATGGCCGCCGCCCCCTGCCGCCCTCTTCTTGCCCTTGATGTCCCCGTTGACCTCGACGGTCCCCGTGCGGTCCTTCGATACGACGATGTCTTCGTTGCGCGTGCCGCGGCGTGTGAAAAACCAGACGGCGAGGACACCAGCGAGGGCCACGACGCAGCTCGCGGCGACGATCGACTTGGCCAACCCTTGCTTCTTGTCGGCGTCGACTGCGCGAACGACGGCCTTCTCTTCCGCCCGCTTCTCGCGCAGCAGCATGGCCTGCTCGGCAAACGGAGCAAATTCTTCCCATTCGCCGATCGCCTTGCTTTCACCGCCGATCTCGTCGCGCAGCCCGTCGCCCCCCTCGAACGCGTGTGCCGCGATCTGCTGCAGAAGCTCCACGGCCGTGAACGGGCCGTGGTCCATCTTGTTACGGATGACGACGTAGCGCGGGCGCGGGTCACTCTCGAGGCGCGACTTCATGCCCGCCAGGCGCGTTGTCGGATCGTCCGCCGGCTTCGCCGGAGCCCTGGCTTGCGAGCGGTCGATGACCGGGCCGCCGTACGCGTGGTCCTCGAAACGGGGAAGGTGAGGAGTCTGGGGGTAGGTGCCCCCGACCGCCCCCCCGTTGGCGGAGTGGGCGCCGGAGGAGACCGGCGGGAGCATCGAGAACTTCACGTCGACGGCAAGCTCGGCGCTCGCGTCGAGACGCCCCGGACCGATCTCGGGAGGATGAATGCTTCGTTGCGGTGCGACGTGGTACATGGCGCTCGCCAGGGCGCCGAGATCCGCGGGTCGGTGCGCGCGGTCGCCGATGATCGCTTTGCCGATCAGCACCTCGAGGGCATCCGGTAACCCTGGATCGATTTCCCGCGGCCGCCTCATTCCCGCGCCCACGTGAAGGCCGGTGACCATCTCGTAGAGCATGGCGCCGACCGCGTAGACGCTCGCGCACGCGTCGCCGGGCTGCGCGGCTCGAACGACCTCCGGCGCCAGGCAGCAGCGGTCCGCCGGATGGCTGGGAGCAGCCGCCGCCAGGTCGGGTTGAAGCCGCGCCAGTCCATCTGCGTCCGGGGCAATCGCCGAAGGGTGAACGACGAGCCGCTCACCCCTCGCATGCCGCTCCTGCAGATCGAGGCAGATTGGCACGATGATGGCGACTGCCTCCTCGACGGACATGCGCCGGCCTTCGGCACGTCGACCGTCGAGAAGAGAGCGAAGGGTATCGGTGCGCGTGGAGTACGTTGCGTTCGCGCCGCGTATGGCAGGCGCGCCGGGCATGGCCATGGGTTCATCAAACATACGGCACCGGTGCGCGGTCGCTCAACGTCCGTTGACACGAAATTCCCACTGCAGTGCCCGACGATCTGTTTGGGCTGACTTTTTGCGCTCTATCTTCAGCCGCCCCCGCGTGCCCGTTCGGCGACGACGGTGCGTCCTCCGATGACCTGACCCGACAGGGCTGCAATGGCGCGATCCAGCAGCTCCTTGCGTATGCGGACGAACGTCATACGGTCGCGTACGCGAATCCCGGCGATGTCGCCCTGTCCGATGTTCTGCACCTCGAGGAGTCTCTGCAGGTCGGCGGCGCGGAGCCCCTCGCGGGTGCCGACGTTCACGAAAAGCTGAACGAACGCATCCGAAGGCGTGCTTTCGGAAGCCTCCGTCGCCGGCGGAGCCTGGAGTATGGGCTCGTCGTCATCGGCCTCGGTCGGGGGCTTCCAGCCGAATGTGCTGGCGCCCCGGCTCGCATGCACGCGCGAACCAGTGCCGCGCGTCGCGTCCCCGGGAGCCGCAACCGGGCGCGACGCGTCGCGTCCTCGCGGAGCGCGCGCTGGGGGCGCCCCCCCGCCGGCTGGGCGCGGGGGCCCGTCGGGCTCGTTTCGGATGGGAGCGCCTGCGTCCCGACTCGGCTGCGGGTTGGGAGCAGACGCGGTCGCCGGCGGACAGGGATTGCGAGCTCGCCTCGCCTCTGCAGCCTCGGCGGCTGCATCGCCGCCCTTGGCGCCGAGGTGATCGCGCAACAGCCCTGCGACGATTCGCTCGCCGTCCTCGTGCGTCAGCAGTCGGCGGGCCAGCGACAGGTCGTCCGCGTCGGCCTTGCGCGTGGCGAAGGCATCCACGAAGAGTTGCACGAGATCCATCTCGGCTCGCGTCCTCAGCTCGCCCGCGCTCGGGAGCTGTTTCTCGATGGGACGAATCTTGTACGTCAGACGCAGCAGGTAGAGGTTCCCGATGTCCTTGGGCCCCACGATCGAGATGGCCGTTCCAGTGCGACCCGCGCGTCCCGTGCGGCCCGTCCGGTGGACGTACTGCTCTGCGGTTTCGGGAAAGTCGTAGTTGATCACGTGCGTCAGGTGCGAAATGTCGATTCCACGTGCAGCGAGATCGGTAGCTACGAGAAACCGCAGCTTGCCTTCTCGAGTTGCATTCATCACCCGCTCTCGATCGGCCTGAGGTAGATCGCCGTTCAGCCAATCGGCATCGAACCCTCGCGCCTTCAGCCCTTCCGCGACGCGCAGCGTTTCGTCGCGCGTATTGCAGAAGACGATCGCGCTCTCCGGGTCCTCGACCTCGAGAATGCGGCCGAGCTGTCCCAGCTTGTCACCGCCCTTCAGGACGTAGACGTAGTGGTCGACCTCCAGAGCGCCGACCTGATCGCTCGATAGGGTGATGAGCTCCGCGTTACGCAGGTGGCTGCTGGCCAGTCGCTCGATGTCCGGAGGCAGAGTCGCGCTGAAGAACAACCCTTGCCGGCTCTTCGGCAGCGCCTCGAGAATGGCGTTCAGCTCACGGGCAAACCCCATCGACAGCATCTCGTCGGCTTCGTCGAGGACGAGCACCCGGATGGCGCTCGGATCGAGCGTTTTCTGGCGAAGGTGGTCGAGAATGCGTCCCGGCGTTCCGACGACGATTTGGCCGCCTGCATCGATCGCCTCGATCTGCTTGGTCATCGACGCGCCGCCGTAGACGGCGACGACCTTGATGCCCCGGAACTGGCCCACCTGCGCGACTTCGCGGGCGACTTGAAGCGCAAGCTCGCGCGTCGGACAGAGGACGAGCGCTTGAACCGTCTTCGCCGAAGGCCGCACGACGCGGTCGACGATGGGAAGGGCGAAGGCGGCGGTCTTGCCGGTTCCCGTCCTCGCCTGGACGACCAGATTGCGTCCCTCCGCGGCGGGCTCGAAGACCGCTTGCTGCACGGGGGTCGGATGCCGGTACCCCATGGCATCGATCGCGCGTCGAACGTCCGGGCCGAGCGGAAGGGCGTCGAACGTAGGCTCTGCGGTCGACACGGCCGTCGAGAGGGTGGACTCGGTCATTGTGCGCTCCCCCTATTAGCGTAAGTCCTGTGGCAGGTGCGTCGCGAGGTCGCGACGCAGTGGTTCGAGCTCGGCGTGAATCCGCCGAGCGACCTGCTCTTCGGCGATTTTCAGTCTCTCGAGGGCGGCCCATGCGTCGAGCCCCTCGCGCGATGCGGCACAGGCGGTCGAAACGGAGCTCGCGGCGTCCCACTCGGGCGAGAGGGCGCGACGAAATACGGCCGCAGCCTGCTCCGCCGTGGCTTCATCCGTGGCGCTGCAGCGCGCCGCCGCCCGATCGAGCGCCGCGGCCAGCGACTGCAGGCCCGACGCGCAGGCGCGATCCGTGGCGCTCGAGGCGCGCCACGGCTCCGCGACCGGTACGACGCCCAGGCCGAACACGGCGGATGCGATTTGCCAGCCGCTCGACGCGATGAACGCGGCCGCGACCCCGATGACCAGCACATGTGCCCACCTCCGGCCCCGCAAGCGCGCGCGCTCGACCATGGCGGTCTCCGGGGTGCGTGGGTCCTCGGTCATCGGCCCGTTCGTCATGGTCGGGGCGGGATGTTCTGTCAATGTGCTAGCTGGCGCGGCATGGGCATCGATCGGGCGCTCGAGGGACAAGTGGCGGTCATCACGGGAGGCGGCAAGGGCATCGGCAAGGCAATCGCCCTTCACCTTTCGGCCCACGGCGTCCGCGTCCTCTTGACCGGGCGCGACGAACGCGCCCTCGGAGACACGGTGGGCGAGATCGCCCACGCGGGGGGACAGGCTCGGCATTGGGTGGGCGACGTTCGAGACCATGCTCACGTGCGTGCCGCAGTCGAGCGTGCCGTGAGCGCGTGGCGACGCCTCGACGTCGTCGTCGCCAATGCGGGAACGACGGGCACCGTGAACGTCGGTGAAGGCGTCCAGAGCGGCCAGCCGACAGGGCTGGCGCTCGTTCGCGAGATTCTCGACACCAACTTGCTCGGGACGGTCCACCTCTTCGACGCCGCCGTCGCAGTGATGAGCGGTCCCGGAAGACTCATCGCGATCAGCAGCGTCTTGGCCAAGTTCGGAGTAGCTGGACAATCCGCGTACTGCGCGAGCAAGGCTGGCGTGCACGGTTTGGTGCGGGCGGCCGCTGTCGAGCTGGGTGCGCGTGGCATCACTTGCAATGCGATCTGCCCCGGATGGGTGGACACGGACATGGCACGCCGGCGCATCGCCCAGATGGCCGATCAGGAGGGTCAGACGTTCGAGGCCATGGCGCGCAGGATGCGCGAGGCCGTCCCCGTGCAACGTTTCGTCGACGTCCAGGAGATTGCGCAGCTCGTCGCATTTCTGTGCTCGTCGGGGGCCGCGAGCATTACGGGGCAAGCCATCTCGGTCTGCGGGGGCACGACGGCGTTCGGGGGGTGACGGCGGCTCGTCCACGAGGCTTGACCGCGGTCGGCATTGCATTCATACGTGCTTTCAAATCATTTTGAACACTCCGATGAACACCCCTGCGGCTTCTGCCGCGCTTCTTCGCGATGCGGCCGACCGGGCTGGCGTACGGGCCACCGAGCGCCTCGCTCAAGTGCGCGCAGTCCTGGCGGAAGACATGGCCGTCGTCGATCGCGAGCTGGCGCGATGGGCCAGAGATGGCGTTTCACCCGCGACCGATTCGGCCATCCATTTGCTCGAGGCCGGTGGCAAACGCGTGCGTCCGCTGACGGTGCTTCTTTCGGCCGCCTGCTTCGGCACGCCGCCCGCGGCCGCCCGCGACTTGGCGGTCGTCGCCGAGCTGATCCACTTGGCCACGCTTCTGCACGACGACGTCATCGACGACGCCCACGAGCGTCGCGCGCAGCCGACTCCGCGATGCATCTGGGGCAACGCGGTGAGTGTTCTTGCCGGGGATCTCCTCCTGACCCACGCTCTCGAACGTACGGCGGGCGCAGCGCCTCATTTCGTTCTCACCGACCTGTTCGCCACCCTTCGGCGACTCGTCGATGGCGAGGTGGTCCAGCTTCGAGGTCGGGTCCACATCGACGTGAGCGAGGAAATGTATTTCCGGATCGTGCACGACAAGACGGCCTCGCTCTTCGCGTGGGCGGCGAGATCGGGCGCAGCGGTCGCCGGTGCCTCCATGGCTCAGGCCGCCGCGCTCGGCGAGTTCGGCGCGCGGCTCGGCGTCGCATTCCAGCTCGTCGATGACCTGCTCGACTACACTGGAGAAGCGGGGGCGACGGGCAAGGCGCTGCTTTGCGATTTGGCCGAGGGCAAGCTCACGCTTCCGCTGATACGCGCAATCGCGGAGCGCCCCTCGCTGATGTCCGACGTGGAGGCGATTCGGGCGGGTGATGCGCAAATCGCGTCTCGGGTCGCCGATGCCGTACGCGGGTCCGGGGTCTGCAACGGTGTCCGCGATCTGGCACATGCCGAGACCCTGCGCGCCCTGGCCGCGCTCGATACGGCGCCCCCCGGTGTCGCACGCGAGCTGCTCGGCGCGATTGCGCGCGAGCTCGTGTCTCGCGTCGCGTAGGCTTTCGATTCCGTGGCCGGACGCGACAAACCTCGGACATTATGGCCCGCCGAAGCGGCCGTGAGCGATGTCGTCGGCAGACTCATCGAGTTCTGGGGTTTCAAACGCAACATGGGCCGCGTCTGGACCGTGCTGTACTTGTCCCCCGAACCGCTGAGCGCCGAAGACCTCCGACATTCGCTGAAGCTCTCGAGCGGTGCGGTGAGCATGACCCTGTCGGACCTGTCTCGCTGGGGTGTGGTCCGCCGCGTTTGGATCCAGGGGGAGCGAAAGGACTTCTATGCGGCGGAAATTCAGCTCTGGCGGATGATCAGCCGCGTCTTCAAGGAACGGGAGAAGACCGAGGTCACTCTTGCCATCGAAGCGTTCGAAGAAGCGCTCTCTCAGCTGGACCGGGCGCGAAAGTCGGCCGATCCCGAGGCGCGCGCGCGGGCCAATCTCCGGTACGAGCGCATATCGCAACTGCTCGAGCTGGCGAAGCTGGGAAGGCGTCTTCTCGACGGCCTCGTTTCCACTGCCAAGGTCGACGCCGAGCCCCTCGCGCGATTTCTGCTGGGCCAGCGTTCGTGACGCGAGAGGTCGACTGTCATTCGTCGCGCGAGACGGTGAGCTCCACGGCCGCGGCTTCGACGCTGCTCGAGGTCGGCGGTCGTGGCTTCGTAATCACGACCCGAATGCTCGTCGCAGGACTCTCGGCGAACAATCGATCGATGATTCGACGGGCGAGCGTCTCGAGCAGACGGCAGCTTTTCGCCGTCGCCTCGTCCACGATGGCCGATGCGAGGCGGTCGTAGTCGACGACCTCGCGCCGGTCGTCCCCTTTCGGCAAGTGGGATGCGGGTAGGGAGAGCTCCACGTGTGCAACGAAATCTTGGGGCAGCCGCCGCTCCGACGCGGACGCGCCGTGCCTGCTCCTGAACCGGACGCCATCGAGCACGATTCGGTATTTTTGCACCCTCATCAGCCCGACCACGCTCAGTTCAGCTGGCTCTTGTCGGGCTTCTGACCGTCCAGGAATACCGCCGTCACTTCGCGTTCGAGCGCGGCCGCGAGCTCGGTTTCCATGGCCTCGAGGGACCCGGCGGCGCGTTCGACGTTGCGCTGGTAGATGAACGCACGGACGCGCGCGGGTGCACCCTCCTCCGCCGGGGGCGTGTCGAGCACGAGCAGAGCTCGCGGATCGACGCCGTCGACCACGACCTCGGCGCCGGGCAGATCGACGACGTAGACCTCGGCTTCTCGCACGTAACGACCGAGGACCGAATCGAGCTTTTCGATGGCCCCCTTCACGATCGCGGTGAACGCTTCGGCGCTGGGCGACCAGACCACTGCCGAGCGGGCCCCATCGAGCGCCCGCGAGCGGAGCAATGCCTCGGTGGCTCCGCGGGCATCGCCCTGCTCGTCACGGACCAGACCCAGATAATACTGCGCATCCGCGCTTTGCGGGTCGGCCTTGACTGCCTGCTCGATGAACGGGGCGGCCTTGTCGATTTGGCCGAG
>DASPUY010000032.1:0-15319 GCA_035622655.1 Polyangiaceae bacterium | reverse complement strand
GGAGCGCGGGGCGGGGCACGCCGGGGCTCGGGGGGGCTCGCAGGGGACGCGCGGGGGCGATTGGGGCGGAGATCATTGTCATGGCAGTCATGGCAATGATCTCGCCCCTCCCCCAGCCCCTCCGCCCGCACGCAACACCCCCCCGGCCCCCGCCCGCCCATCGCGCGGCACGAGCGGTGCTCTTGGTCCCGCCGCATGCACGCCATTGCGTTCGGCGCCAAGCGCGTCTTTCACAGCTCCTCCGCGTGACCCGCAAGGCGCTCCTCGCGTGGCCCGGGCTGACCGGCGCACGCTTCGACCTCCTGTCGGCGCTTTTGCACACCGAGTACCGCCGCCCTTCGTGCATCGAGCTTCGTCGGAGCGAGCTACGGCGAAAGCTCGGAGTCAGCGCGGCGGTCGTCTCAAGGATGGTCCGTGCCTTGCTCGAGCGGGGGTGGGTCGCGCGGCGCCGCGACAAGGACCGACGAACCTGGACCTTGTGCTATCTCGACGCCATCCGCTACAGCTTCGCCGACCGGGCGACGCTCGAATACCTCTGGTGGCCCTCGCCCTTCGATCATTAGTCGGGGCTCAGAACATCAATCCGTCGGACACGTAGATGCCGATGGGAAGACTCGGGTTCTCGGCCACGGCGTCCGGCGAGTACGCCGCCTCGACGCGAAAGATCGCAGCTTCGCCCCACTGCAGGAACAGCCCTCCTCCGACCCCGAACTTGAGACCGATCGACGTGCCGTCCGCAGCCGAGATCGTCGAGTACCCGCTCCACACCCGTCCGACGTCGAAGAATGTAGTCGTGCCGATTCGAAAGAGCTGTCCGAGCAAGTTGAATTTCGGAAACGGCGTGCTTCGGAACTCGAGATTCGACAGGACCTTGATCTGGCCCGCGTAGCGCCCGAAGGGAACGCCGCGGACGCCGTTCTCGCTCCCAAACAGGTACTGGGGCTCGAAGACTCCCCCCTGCTGCAGATCGTAAAATGGCACTCGTCCGAACTGAAAGCTGGCGACGACCCGACCGGCGAAGATGAATGGTCCGCCAAGAGGGGCGTAGTGGGCGAGCACCGCGGCCGCCTCGCCATAGCCGACGTGCTCCGCAGTGCCGCCCGTCCCCGAGATGCCTAGCTGGTAGTAGATGCCGCGCGTCGTGATGAACTCACTGTCGCGCGTGTCCAGCATGGCGCCCGCGGAACCTCCGCCCAGAAACGTCGGCTCTCCGCCGACGACGGGCGGTGCTCCGGCTTGTGGGGTCTGAGCCAGGTCGGCCGCCAGCTTCGAGCCGCAGTAGACGCTCGGATTCTCGCCACGGAAGTTGAAGCCGACGGCGACGTCGAGCCCCTGCACGGGTGTGTGGATCCGCGCAATCCCCCGCACCCGTCCCTCCTCCTGGAGATATTGGAAGCGGCGGCCTTGCGCGCATGGGTCGCTGGTGGGCGTGGCCGGCGTCGCGTTGCCGATTCCGAAGTATCCGGCGTTGATCGTTCGCTGGAAGCTCAGGCGCGTATCGAGTCGAGCGCGACCGTGGAGCAGGTCCGGTGCATCGAGACGCAGCACGTGGCTTTGCTGAACGAGCCGCAATCCCTGGTCCGACTTCGCGCTCGCGGACAGAAGCAAGTCCACGTTCCACTCGTATGGAAAGACGTCGTTGTAGAATCGCGTCAGCGTGGCGGCAGCCCCGAACTGGAAACCGATGTCCGTGTTTCCTCCGAGGATGGGGAATCCCGCGAGCTCGTACCGGGTCTTCGGAAGCAAGCTGGGGCCGGTCTGATCCGCGCCGCCGGCTGCCGGCGCGACAGCAGGTTTGTCCATGCCCGTGGGCTTGGCTGCCGCTCGGGGGGCGGTCTCGTCCGCGCCGTCGGCGTTGGCGGCCGGTGCGCGGAAAAGGATGGCGATGGCCGACAGGGTGGCTGCCGCCGCGTGCGGATCGAAGCGTGAGCGCGCACAGCGGCGTGCCTCGTTCATCGCGGCATGAGTCTCAAGGATCGCTCAATGCCCGTTCCGGTGGGCCAGGCTCGGCGAGCGCGCGCAGCACTCGAGCCTCTCGCGCGCGGCGCAGCACGAGCAGGAGGGAGGGCAAAGCCACCACGGCCGTCGTCAGGCACGCGATCTCACCCAGCACCGCGGTCAGGCCGAACGAGTAAAGCGCACGGTTCTTCGCGAGCAGCAGCGACGAGTAGCCCGTGATCGTGGTCATCGAGCAGAGTCCCACGGCGGCGCCCGTCGACCGAATGGCGCTGTTCACATTTCGAGCCCCGTCCTGCACATAGCGCATCATCACGTTCACCGAGTAGTCGACGCCGATCCCCACGGTGATCGGCAACGCGACGAAATTGCAAAAATTGATCTTCACATGGGCCAGCGCGACGAGCCCGCCGAGCCATAGAATGCCGACGAGCAGCGAACCGATCACGTAGAGCGAAGCCATCCGCGCCCGAAGCACCATGATCACGACGGCGACGACCCCCACGAAGGCGACGAGGCTGGCGAGCGGGGCGTCTCGGCCAATCGACGCGAGAATGTCGTCGGACAGCGGGATCGAGCCTGCGACCCGACCCGACCGGTCGCCCGCCTGCAGGCCGGCCGAGCCGTCGGCACGCAGCTCTCGAACGAATGCGTGGATCTCCTTCGCACGCCAGAGCGTATCCGAGGGTCGCGGATAGACGAGCACCGTCCGATCGATGGTGCCGTCTCGAGCGCGCAATCCGGTCGTCAGGGCGTCGGGCAAGTCCGCGGCGCGGACCGGCGCCAGATCTTCGGGACCGAGCAGTTCGTCGACGCGAGCGCGCTGTTCGGGCGAAATGAGCGAGCGGATCTTCGGCGTGAGCGCCCCACGGATGTCGCGCGTCACCGAGAGCTTCTGCTCTTGCTGGTCGGGCAGCACGTCGCGCGCGGCACGAACCGACGCGACCATCGGCCCCAGCGAGCCGTGATCGACGGAATCGCGGATCGCCCGCTCCGCGGCCTCGGACGCAGCCGCCGAATCGGAGAGCAGCACCGTCGGAGTCACATAGCGGCCGAGGGCGTCGTCGACCTTTCGACCCCAGTACCCATCTCCGCTCGTCCACGTGTCCACTCGGCGGAGCTTCGAGAGATCGTATTCGACGTCCGTGGATGGATCGAAGCGAGCGACCGCGAGCGCCGAGCCCAGCGTTACGGCGACCGCGCCCATCAGAACGGGGCCAGGCCAGCGTTCGACGAAGGCGGCGACGCGCGCCATGACCCGCGGCGCCGCCGCCTCCGAAGGAGATGGGCGTCGTTCGCCATCCAGCCACTTCACGAGCGGTGGAACGAGGACGAATGCGGTCGCCCAGGACGCGACCATGCCGACCCCCCCGATGCACCCGAACTGGTGAAAACCCCGGAACTCGGTGACGATGAGGGATGCGTAGGAGGTCGCGGCGGCCAGCGCCGCGGCGAGCGTACCGAGGCTCGACCCCCACACTGCGACCTCCAGGGCGGCTTCGACCGAGGCTCCCGCCATCCGCGCTTCGCGATAGCGAGCGAGAAGAACGATACCCACGTTGATCCCGTTTCCGACGATGATCGAGCCGAGAAACGCCGTGTTGGAGTTGAGCTCCGTGACGTCGCCGGGCGGAAGGGACGCGATGCCGAAGGCGTAGACGGTTGCGAGCAGCAGCGGCGGAAAGAGCACGACGACGCTGAGCCCCCACCGGTAGTAGAAGACGATGAGGCCGATCTCGGCCATGGCTACAAGCACCGACGAGATCGACAGGTCGGTCTCCAGCGCGTCGAGCTCTTCGACGGAGATGGCGACATCCGAGCTGTATCCGACACGCATGCCCGCCGCGTATTTCTCTGGACTACCGAGGGCCCGTACGTCCGCCTTGACTCGATTCAGAAGGGCGCGCGCTTGCTCCGCCCCCGTCGTGAACTCACCCGCTTCGACGAACAAGAGCGTGACGTGCCGGGCGGCATTGGAAAATCGTCCGGACGGAGGGGCGTCGTGCCGGCCGTCCGAGAGTCTCTCCGTGTACTTCCTGTCGATGTCCGAGAGATCGATCGGAGGTGGCGGGTCGGACTCGTCGAGAAGCCCTCCGGTCTCGAGGGCGACCTCGTAGTCCCGGCGCGCTTCGACCCGCCTCAAGATCTCACGCAGGTCGGCGAGGTCGCAGTACAGCGGCGCGTGCGCTCGCACGAAGCTCGCCACGGGCTCGTTCCCCGTTCGGACGTCACGCACGAGCGCCGCGGGATAGGTGCGTATCCGGGCGGCAAGATCATCGAGGAACCGCTCTCCCGCGCCGAGGTTTTCCGCACGAGCCGTGTCTACGGCGACGCTCAGGTACTGGAGCCCCGGCAGGCGGGCGCGCATCTCGTCGAGCGCGCGAACCGACGGTGAATCGCGGGGTAGAAGCTCCTCGATGTCGCTCTTGAGATGCCGGTAGAGTGAAACGGTACGAACCGTGGCCGGAATCGCGACCAGGATCGCGACTGACCACAGCAACCATCCGAAGCGCAGGATCCACGCCACGTATGCTCTCGTGCGGGGGCCGGGGCCGGACGTCCGTTTCATGAAGTATCGCGAGCCTATGTGGAATGGCTTCGTCGTCAACGCGCAGACGTTTTATGGTCGAGCGTCGTCGGAGACGTGGAGCGCCACGATCGGGGGGGACCGATGCGGTCACCGAGCGCGGCGACGAGAATGCCCCCGGCGGCGGCGATGAGCTGGACGATGTGCACCAGAAACGCGATCGATAGCGCACGGGCGGGGGCTTCGGACAGTCCGATATTGCCGGCGAACGCCCTGTAGGCTCCGTCTACGATTCCCATCTGGTTCGGCAGCACGTCGCCGACCGTCGATCCGACGATGTGGATTCCATGCGCGAGCAGAGCGCCCCTCACGCCCCCCGCGCCGCCGACCGCTCTCAACACGACGCCGTACTGGACGACCTGCGCGGCTCGCGCCAAGGAACAAATTGCGGTCGCCCCCGCGGGCAGCGGACCTGGCGCCGCCTCGGCCACGTCGAAGCGAATGGGCGGCGCCGCGGGCCGGAGCGGCCGGGATAGACGCTCGAGCCACTTTTCGAGGCGGGGATGGCGCAACGCCGCCAGCAGCCCGCTCGCCACCGCGGCCAGCACGACCGCGTCGGCCGCGAGAAGCAGCGCCAGCGCAGATCCCGCGCCCGGCGTCGTCGCTACCACGGCGCACTCGGTCAACGCGAAGAGGGCGATGGCGAACGTGTAGGCCGATTGCAGGTGAATGCTGACGCCCGCTGCGCGGGGGCCGCCGACGTGTTTCGCGATGAGCGACGCGCGCGCGATCTCTCCCGCTCCGCGCCCTGCCGGCAGAAGCGTCATCATCGAGTACGCGATCGCCGACGATCGAAGCCAGGTTCGCATAGGCACGTCGGATCGACGCGGGCCGAGCAAGAGACGAAGGGCGACGAAGTCGCCGAGAGGCTGCAACATCTCCAGGGCCAGGAGAAGCGGCAGCCACCCTCGCGCATTCCACAAGACGCGAGCGACTCGCCCCGGCCCCGCACTGCGCACGAGAGCGGCGACGAGCCCGAGTCCGGCAATCGCCAGCAGCGCGCGGCCGACCGAGCGCCAGGCCTGCTTCAGGACGAGGCGCGCGCCGCCCATTCGGCGAGCGCCTCACGGTGATGCCATACCCTGCCAAACGCCTCCACGTATCCGTCGACGACCTCGTCCGTTTGCGCAATGAGCGGGTACGACTGCGAGAACAGCAGGAGCGATCCATCGAGAAGGGCCTGGGTTCGCGGATACCGTCCGGCCCGGTAGTTCTCGCCCAAGTCCGTGCCGTCATCGTGGGCGGGAGGAAATCCGAGGGACGCGTCTCGCCGCTGGAAGACGCCCTGGGCCGGGAGAGGGGCCGACTGCCAGAGCACGACCTCGAGCCCTTCCGCTCGCAGTGCGGCGATGACGGCGTCGCGCCACGACCGTGCGGGTAGCGACAGCGCGCCGCCCTGCGGGTCGAGTTGCACCGCGAATTTGTGGTGCACCGACGTCCGTCCGGCGGGCACGACGGGGGGCCTGACGCCGGGAAGCTGGGCCAGCGCGTGCGAAAGCCGCTCCGCCATCCGCTGGCAGCGCGACGTGCGCTCCGCGAGCTTCGCGAGCTGAGCTCGACCGAGTGCAGCCATCATCTCGCTACCGCGGTACATCGACCCGATTCGCCGGGAATCGAGAGCGCGCGTTCCGTCGAGCGGATGGTCCGGGTCGTAGTCGGCCGCGTCGCTCCGCAGGATGTTCTGACCAAAATTGCGAACGCAAGCGGCCTCGGCGGCGATTGCGTCGTCGTTGGTCACGAAAAGGCCGCCTTCGCCCGCCGCGAGGTTCTTGCTCGATTGCATCGAGAAGCCCCCGGCCGTCCCAAGCGCCCCCACGGGTCGTCCGCCGTACGTGGCGCCGTGCGCTTGCGCGGCGTCCTCGATGAGCAGGAGATCCCTGCGTCGCGCGACTTCTTGCAGTGCACCGAGGTCGGCAGAGCACCCGTGGATGTGCACGGGCAGGAGCGCGCGCGTGCGCGGCGTGACGGCCGCTTCGGCGAGGGCGGGGTCGAGGCATCCCGTGGCAGGATCGACGTCGGCGAACACCGGCACCGCGCCCATCAGGATCGCGGCCATCGGCGTCGCGACGAAGCTGTACGCGGGCATGACGACCTCGTCGCCGGCGCGCACGCCCGCGGCGGCGAGGGCGATCTGCAGCGCGCTCGTTCCACAATGCGTGGTGAGGCAATGCTTCGCTCCCACGAACGCCGCAAATTCCTTCTCGAGCGCGACCGATTCGGGGGCGAACGGCCCCGACAGCACGCCGCGGTCGAGCACGCGCGCAACGGCGCGACGCTCGTCTTCTCCGACGATCGGCCAGGCGCGGTGAGCGCGTCGCGACAGGACCGGCGTTGCGCCGAACAGGGCCAGATCGGGGCCTTTGCTCAAGGCGTTTGCCCTGCGCGGACCTGCGAATTGTTCGTATGAGCCGACGGTTTCGTAATGGCGTGTGCACGCGCCCATGCAATGAGAAGCTTTTCTTGTTTGAACAGATCGTGCTGCGGCGACTCCCCCGGCGCGTGATAGGGCGATTTGAAGAACATCGAGAGCTGCCGTTGTATCCCGCGCTCTCCGAGCCGCTTGGCCACGTCGAGCAAGCGCACCAGATCGATGACGAGCGGTGCGGCGAGGGCCGAATCCTGACACAGGAAATTGATCTTGATCTGCATCGGAATGCCCGCGAAGCCGACGATGTCGATGTTGTCCCACGCCTCCTTGGAGTCACCTCGCGGCTTGTAATAATGGATGTGGACTTGATGATTCGGCACTGGGTAGCCGACGATCGAGTCGAGGACCGCGGCCTTGCTGAGCACCTTGGTCTTGTTCGACGACGGAGAGTCGAGCACGAGGCCATCGCTGTTGCCGAGCACGTTGGTCGAGTACCAGCCTTCGATCCGCAGGCGGCGAGCTCTGAACATCGAGGCAAGCGCCGTCTTGATCAACGTCTGGCCCGTCTTGCCATCCATCCCGGCGAAGGGCGTCGCGGTCTCGTTGGCCTGCTCCGCCAGGGCCGGAACGTTCGTCAGGCTCGGAGTGAAGTTGCAGTACGGTATGCGAAGCTTGTTGGCGACGTAGAAGTAGCGCATCGCCGGGGTAATCGCGGGGTCGTTGGCATCGAGGCCCCCTTCGAACGCCCGTAGATCCCTGTGGACGGGTTGCTCGTCCAGGAAACGCTCCGTCGACGCGAGATTGACGATCACGATCCGATCCAGGCCGTGCGCGCTCTTGAATCCCTCGAGGTCGCGCTCGAGGGCCGCGATCTGCTGTCGGAAGCCGACGACCCGGACGACGTTGTCGCCGTGGATGTTGTCGACATACGAGCCGGCGAACACGGCCGGCCACGGTTTGAGGCGCTCGAGCTCGGGCCTCACCGCCTCGAGCAGGTGCGGGGGAATGACCTTGTGGTGCTTGGCCGCCTCGTACACGTTGGCGATCTGCAGATCCCAACCTCCGAAGGTGAGGCTTTCGAGCGGCGCAAAGTCGAGTAGCTCGGTGATCGACTCGGCGATATGCGCGTCGGTGCGCTCGGTGACCATTCCGACGCGCGGGACCAATCCGCGCTTCATCAGCTCGACCCCGGCAATGACCGTCGACGCGACGGCTCCATTGACTCCTACGATGGCGACCCCGATCCGATTCATGGTGAGCCTTCTCGATGGCGATGCCTCAGCGAGCTAGCGGCCTTCGACCGCGTGCTTCCAAAGCAGGTTTTTACTCGTGTCGTTAACGATGCGTGGAAACTTGGCCTGGACGTTTCCGTGCGTGACCTCCTCCAGGTAGCGGCGCGCCGCCCCCGGAGCGAGGAGCACGAGCTTCGGCGACAGCAGCGCCACGTCCCCCGCGCGGTGCTCGCGATAGACTCGGTTCTGTTTCGCCAGCTCCTCGTCGAAGGAGCGCACGAACGCAGCCGCTTCCGCAGGCGCCGCTCCGTCCTGGAACTCGACGAAGAGCAGGTAGCGCGACTTCGCCGTGCCGTCGGCGCCGACGTCTGCCGCAGCGCAAAAATCCACGGTCGTCGAGAGGCACGCAGCGGCTGCGGCTTCGACGGCGCGCTCGATCTCGACGTGCGTCGTGAGCTCCTGGGTCAGTGACAGGCAGCCCGACAGCCGCCCTGCGAACTCGATGCGGGGCGGGTCGACCGAGGCGAAGCGCACGATGTCTCCGAGCTCGTAAGCGTACAGGCCCGACGCCGTGGTCACGACGATGCTGTAGAGCCGGTCCTTTTCGACTCTCCAGAGCGGGATCCGCTCCCGCGCCTGCACACCGGGATCGCCTGCGCGTCCGTGGCCGTTCGCACGTGTGCCGGGCGTGCGCCCGTCGAGTGGCACGAACTCGAAAAAAGTGCCCCGATGCGGGAGCATCAGCATTCCGTCGGCGCCGCTGAAGTCGGACGCCGCGTACAGCCCGCCCTCCGTCGCGTTGTAAGTGTCGACGAGCGTCACTGCGCGACCGACCAGGTCCCGCAGGATCGGCACGTACGGCGCCGCCGCCACCCCGCCGCCGAAGAGCACCCGCAGGTTCGGCCAGACGTCCGAGACGGATCGCGCCGGCCGGCCTTTGGCGCGGGCAGCCGCCAGCACTCGCTCGAACAGCAGGGTGAACCAGCACGTCGTCCCGGCGACCGCACGAACGTCGTGGTCGAGGTAGCGTTCGGCGATGACCCCGAGCTTCTCGTCGTAGTTGGCGATCGTGGCGACGTCTTTCTCCGGCAGGTAGGCGGGCCGAGTTACGCGGGGTATCCGCGTCGCCATCAACGCAGGATTGGACGTGATCAAGACCGGCCCTTCTCCGCGCATGGTGGTGGGCGGAAACAGCCCGAGAGTGAAGCCTCGGAAGATCTGATTGTCCCCCGACCATCGCACGTAACGCAGGACAGCGTCGGCGCCTGCGCGCTGCTGGAACCGAACTTGCCGCTCCGTGATCGGCAAGAACTTCGACCGACCCTGGTTCGAGCTTCCGGAGGAGTTTCCGAAGTGCCGCACGAACTCCGGGACCAGCAGGTTACGCTCGCCCTTGCGCATTCGCTCGATGTACCCGCACACCGAATCGTAATTGCCGACGGGAACGCGATCGACGAAGTCGTCGTACGTTCGCACTCCCGCGAAATCGTGTGCGCGCCCGAACTCAGTCTGCTTCGCATGGTCGACCAGCGCGCAGAGGGTTTGCTCTTGCACGTGGCGGAGCCGGCCGAGCGCCCGATCCCACGCCGCGACCTGCAGGCGCGCGACGGGTGCCAGGGCGCGAGCGACGACGTCCGGAAACGGCGAGCCGACCAGGTGGCGCTGTCGCGCCGGCGACGCCATTCGAGCGCTGACGCCGGCAAAGGCTTCCGCGGAGGTCGAGGCGTGATCGGGCGTGTCGGTCATCGGGGAGCCGTCCATCGTGAAGGTTCGAGCTCTGCGGTCAAGCCCGGGCGTCGATGCGGGCGGCGGCGCAGTTGGCCAATGCAAGGATCGTGGCGACGGGATTGACGCGCACGCAGCTTGGAAACACGCTGGCATCGCATACGAACAGATTGTCGGTTCCATGCACCGCAAAATCCGCGTCGACCACGCCGACACGCGGATCGGACGACCACGGGTTGCCCCCCTGGGGATGAGCCGACCCGAACGAAATTCGCTTCGTGGACACCACGTGTCGATCGATTTCGTCGATCTCCCGTGACGATGTGATCGACCGGAAGCGGTGGGTCGGCAGGATTACCCTCCGGGCTCCCGCCGCAAAGAACACCTCTGCGGCCGCCTTGAGTCCACGCCGCACCTTGTCGAGCACCGACGGCGACGCCTGGAAGCGCGTCTCCTCGTGTCCCCACGCGTGACTGTGAACGACCTTTCCCGTGGCCTCGGTTCCGACGAGTGACCCTGCGTAGGCGAGATGACGCTGTCGGCGCATCATCGCGACGTGCTGGCCCATCCAGCCGGGGGTGGTGAGCGCGGCACTCATGGGTGGGTTGTGTGTCGGCTCGATGATGTACCCGTCGCCCTGGACGCACCAGGTCATCTGGTCGGCGTCGTATGCGTCGAGAGGCTCGTCGAAGTCGGCGATGACCATCGAGCCGCCGTTGAAGGACACACGGGTGCCCACGTTCCTTCGAATCCCGCTTCGCAACAGCAGCGCGCTCGATCCGATGGCCCCTGCAGCCACCACCACCTGCCTGGCCGCGATCCGCGTCTGCTCGTGGGTGCGCGTCGACCGAGCCTGAACCTCGATCGCGCGGCGCCCCACGAGCTCGATGCGAAGCGCCTCTGTGTCCGCAAGAACCCGCGCGCCCGCGGCTTCCGCCCACGGAACGTAGGTCGACAGGGCGCTTCGCTTCGCGTCGAACGAGCAACCGATGTTGCAATTGCCGCAACCGCGGCAGCTGCCCAGCGCCTTGCGCATGCGCGTCGGTGAAAGCCCGAGCGCGCGCGCCCCTTCGACGAAGCGCCGCGTGCTGCCGGAGAACGTCGAGGCGTCGGCTTCTGCAGTGCCCAGCTCGTCATCGACGACCTGGTAGGAATGGCTCAGGGCTGCTTCGTCGACGTCGGCCCCGAACCGGCGCCACTCGTCCAGCACCTCGCCGGGGGCGCGCATCATCACCATGTTCGAAAGCGTCGTCGACCCGCCGACGCATGCGCCTTGCAGGATGAACATGTCCATGGACGTGTTCATCTGCAGGCCGCCGTCCTTGTAGAGCCGCGGAATCATCTCGATTTCCGCGTCGTTCATCTGTGCGGCGCGGACGTACGGGCCCTGCTCGACGATGACGACGGACCGGCCGCGGCGGGCCGCGCGGTGTGCGATCACGCTGCCCGCGGCTCCCGAGCCGACAACGCACAGGTCACAGCTGTGACTCTTCATGGAGTAACCGATGCGCCGTTGCCGTTTTGGTCGCGTTGTTGGAAGCGCCGCCTCTTCGATACGGGAACGTAATCGGTCGCGACGTGCATCCGCGCGTCTCCGTACGCGCCCAGCAGAACGAGGTAGCGCACCTTGGCGCAAATGCCCCAGAGGCCTCCGCCGTCGATGTAATGCTGCTCGACGAGTTCTCGGCGCTGCTCGGGGGTCAACTGGGTCAGGGGTCGACCATACACGACGACCGGCAACCATTCGATGAGGTGGAGCAGGGCCCGGATGCGCCAGGCGCGCCGCGAACGACCTCGAACGAGAAACGCCTCCACGTTGTCGGCCACGTCTTCGGGCGGAACTTCCCGCTCCGCGCCGGGAAGCAGGACCCCCGCGATGGCGACGAGCGTGCGGTACTCGGATTCTGCCAGCGCGTGCCCGGCGGGAGGTAGCGGCAGGGTGCGGAGCAGAATGGATTGCAATCTCACGGCGATCTGGCGAGCCCTTATACTGAACGGCGGACCGAGCTTGCTACTCGGCCGAGCCCGTTCTGCAACGAAATGTGTGCGAAAACTCGCGAGAATCGGTGCGAACCGCGCTTCGCTGCGCGCGCAAGTGTTGAAGGACGCGCGCGAAAATGCCCGCGAGGGCGCGGCGTCGCTCAGTACGCGTTCTTGCGAGCGTGCCGACCGAAAACGGTCATCAAGACGATCCTCATGTCGAACGAGAGGCTGTGGCGGCGGATGTATTCGAGGTCGTGCGCCACCCGCTGGATCATTTTCTCGAGCGTGTCGGTCTCACCGCGCCAACCATTGACCTGGGCCCAGCCCGTGATGCCTGGCTTGACCTTGTGCCGAAGCATGTATTCCAAGATCCGTGTCCGGTAATGATCGTTGTGCACGACGGCGTGCGGTCGCGGCCCGACGACGGACATCTCGCCCCGCAAGACGTTGATGAACTGCGGCAACTCGTCGAGCGACGTGCGGCGCAGGAACGCTCCAAAGGGCGTGACCCGCGGGTCGGACGCGGTCGCCTGCCGGACCGCGCCATCGCCTTCGATGACGCGCATCGTTCGGAATTTGTACACGTGGATCGGATTGCCGCCGCGGCCGCTGCGCCGCTGCTTGAAGAGCACGGGGCCCGGACCGCTGGCCTTGATGCCGACGGCAATCGCGATCGCGAGGGGCCATCCGGTCGCGATCACCGAGGCGGCGACCGTCAGGTCGAACAATCGCTTGGTGAGACCGTCGAGGCCCGGAGCCGGGTGCACTACCAGATCGGCGGAATCTTCCTGGGAGAGTGAAAGCGCCAGCGCGAGTCGGATGAGGAAGCTCTCCTCTTCGAGATCGAAAGCGTTGTTCGCGTCGCAGACCGCCCGCACGAGCTCGATCACGTGACGCCGCTGCACGGCGGGGAGCTGGCGGAGGTGCTCTGTTGCCGCTTCGAGGTCGAAGGCCTTCGGGTCGAAGGTGCGGATGCGCTCTTCGAGCCACGAGGGCGGCACATCGACCGCCGCGAGGTGCTGCACCAACCTTCTCACAGTGCGCAGCTCTTTCGCGCAGGCCCGCCCATCCGCATGGGCAGCGGCGAGCAGCACGTCCGCGACGGCACGCACCAGAGAATCGTCCGGCGGCGGCGGGATTGAGCTCGGGCGCAGGCCCGTCAGTCGATACGCCAGCGGGCCGCGGCTCGAAGGGGGTGACTCTGCGGCGGGCATGGCCACCGCGAGCGTACGCGGGTGGCCTTCGCGCGGCCAGAGTCATCGTGCCGAGCGCAACCCCGGGGCCGTCAGGAAGGGGTGCGGTCCGAATGCCGCCCGACCACAGCGCGCTCTTTCGATACGGCGCTCAACGTGAGGGCAACCTCTCGAAGATCGATGCCCGCCGGGCCTCTCGAGCCTCTCGAGCGCCCCCGCCCCTCGGCCGCGATCGCGATGTCGCCGAGCGAGAGCATCCCGAGCAGGCGACCTTCGGCGTCGGCGACCGGAAGACGCCGCACCTGGACACGGCGCATCAGCGCCTCCGCGTCCTGGACGCTGTCGTTGGGGCGAACCGCGAGAACTCGACGTGACATGGCGTCTGCTATCGCGATCTCGCGCAGCGTCGCTCCTCTGAAGTACGCGCTCATGCAGATGTCGCGGTCGGTGATCATCCCGGCGACGCGGCCCGAGGCGTCCACGACCGGGACGCATCCACAGTCGCACTCCCACATGATCTGCGCTGCGTCTGCCAGCGACTGTCGAGGCGAGCACGTCTTGACGCCCGTGCTCATCAGCTCGTCGACTCTCGCGGGGGACTTCCTTCCCACCCACTGTCCAATCCCAGTCAACACGAGCCTGCGGCCCGTCGCCATCACCGATTCCGCTGCTGTCCATGCGCCCACGGCCAAAGCTCTCCTTTGCTCGAGGCCGCCGATCGCGGCGCTCGCGGGTCTGGCGCAAGCAAACTGTCTGCCGCCGGCGATGGGCGCGCTCGGAGGGCGCGTTCGAGGGACCGCATGTGCGCCGGATCCAGCGTGATCCTTCGGCCGGCCCGGCGGAGCCGTCGGTCGTCCTTCGCGCGGCGGCTATCCTGGCGCGTGGCGCATTTGAGCCATCGGGCGTAGCGCGGTCGCTGACATCGAGGCGGTCTGGCCCTTTGGGTCAATCGACCTCGACCACCTCCACCACGCCCGGACAGCGCCAGTGCCCGGGATGCCACCGGCCGTGAGGGCCGTAATGGCCGGCGATCCACTCGCCTCCAGGGCATCGAGGAGGCGGGGCCGGCCGCGCCTCGACGACGCAGCCCGAAAGCGCGAATAGCGCCAAGCCTACGAAAAGAAGAACTCTCAAGACGAGCATTGTTCCTCCGCTCAATAGCGACTTTCAAATAGAGTTACGGAAAGTATGCAGTGGATGCCCAGCGATCGCTAGACGCAAAAGAGCGGCCACGGCCTCGCGCACGAGCGCCCGGTGTCGTGGAATTCTCACGTTTCCGCGCGAACTCGCACCCCGGCGACCCATGCGAGGAACGCAGGCATCACCAGGATGGCAGTCGACAGGCAAGCAATCTCGCCGAGAACCGCCAACAAGCCGAAGAGAAATAATGCCCGGTTCTCCGCGAGAAGCAGCGACGAATATCCGATGATCGTCGTCATCGAACAAAGAGTGACGGCGCCGCCCGTCGTCCGGATGGCGTCGATGATCGAATGCTTTCGATCGAGCTCCCAGCGGCTCGCCATGTTGACCGCGTAGTCCACACCGATACCGAAGGTGATGGGATAAGCGATGAAGTTTGCGAAGTTGATCTTGACCCCGAGGAACATCATCGCCCCCGCGAGCCACAGAACTCCGAGCAAAAGCGAGCCTATCACCACCGTCGTCGAGCGGCGGCCGCGCAGGAGCGCGAGGACCGCGATGACGACGCCCAGGAAAGCCACGACGCTGGCCAGTGCCCCATCGCGTCGCACCGAATCGAGGATGTCCGCCGAAAGCGCGTGTGATCCCGCGACACGGGCGGGTCGCCCGGGCACGGACGCAGCCGCTGCGCGCAGGCGTCCGACGAACTCGGCCAGCTGTGGGCCGAGCCAGAGCGTGCGTCCCGGGCGTGGATACACGAGGACCGTTCGCCCCACGCTGCCGTCGCGCTCGCGAAGGCCCGACATCAACGTATCGGGGACGTCGCTCGCGGTGATGGCGCTCAGCGGACCGGTCCCGAGCAATCGATCGACGGATCGGCGTTGGCTCGGCGTCAAGAGCTCGCGGATTCGGGGCGTGAGGTCGTCCCTGATCTGGTCCGCAATCGCGATCTTGGCCGGCTGGTTCGGGGGCACGACGTCTTCCAGCGTGCGGATGCTGGCCACCAGCGAATCGAGCGGTGGTCTCTTGTCCTGTGCCTTGAGCACCTGACCTATCGCCTCGGCCTGCGCGGGGTCGTCGGCCATGACAATCGTCGGGGTGATGTACGTGCCGAGCAGAGCTTCCATTCGGCGCC
>DASPUY010000031.1:0-19455 GCA_035622655.1 Polyangiaceae bacterium | reverse complement strand
TGGCGACCTTTCTCGAGCGCCATCCCGCGGTCCGCGTGGTCAATTATCCGGGGCTCGAGAGCCATCGCGGCCATGCTCGTGCGCGCGCCTGGTTTGCGGGCGCCGGAGGGCTGCTGAGCTTCGAACTGCACGGCGGCGTCTCGGCCGCCGAACGTCTCTTCGCACGCCTCACGTTGCCTGTGAACGCGCCCAGCCTCGGCGGCCCGGAGACTCTCATCACCCGTCCCGTGATGACTTCGCACCGGAATGTGCCCGTGCTGCAACGGCAAGCGCTCGGTATTACCGACGCGCTCGTTCGCATGTCGATTGGCATCGAGGCGACCGAGGATCTGATCGACGACCTCGATCGATCGCTCGGTCAAGTGCATTGAGGCAGAACCGGGGATTGCGGCGAAGGGACCACCCTGTCCCCTCGTCAACGCACGGTTCAGGACAACGAAGATTTGAGTAAATTCGGATCGACTGTCGTGGGCATCGAGTCTCACGACGGCACGTCACCTTGCTCTCGCGGCATGACCATGCTGAATTCTCGGCTCCCAAGATGCCCGCCGACAAGATTGACGTCAGCAAGACCGAATTCATCCTCAGCCAACCCCCCGACCTGCACGCGGCCGACGTCGTCGTGAACGCAAGGGATGCCGGGTTGGCGATCGATCTGCCGCTTGTTTACAGCGTCCGTGCCCGAGCGGGCGCGCGGCGCAGGGCGAGGACTCGGTCAGCGGTGAAGAACCGGGCGGCCCCGAAGGGCTCGGCGACCCCAAAGAGCACAGCGATGGTCAACAGCCCAAACGCAGCCGTAGCGAGCAAGGCGGACTTCGTGCGCGCGCGGACCAAACTCTCGCCCAAGGAGATCGTCGCGCAGGCGAAGTCCGCCGGAATGGAACTCGGGGTCGGGTACGTCTACAACGTGCGCAGCGCGGACAAGGCGAAGCGAATGCCGGCCGCAAAGAAGCGCTCTCCGCTCGTCTTCGCGAAAGCGGAGCGAGTTTCCGTATCGAAGAGAAATGAAGAGGGGTTGCTGAAGATGCTCGCTGCTGAAATCGGGCTCGGGCGCGCAATCGATGTGCTCCGGGCCGAGAGATCGAGGGTGACGGCGATATTTGCCGGCTGATCCCCGCGGCGTGCGTGCGAAAGGCTGCATTGCGGACCTCGCCGGGTACGCAGCCACCAACGTCAACGGCACGGCCGACGGCCTCGATTGACGATCACCGCACAATCCGTCGAATCAAAAACAGGAACCGCAGGTACTTATTCGTCTATTGGCATGTATGGGTTCTCCCGGTGGCAGACGTTACGACCACCCGAATACTTGCGTATTGGCAAAGAGCGGAGGGGCGACGCTGGAGCGGTGTGCCCGCTGCCAACGAGTTTTCCAGTGGACCGGCTCGTGCACGCCGCTGGCCGCGACCGAGGCCGATCCCTTCGCGGGAAAGGCCAACGTCACCTTTCCCGACGGAACGACATGGACGAGCGACGTCAGCCACGGGGACATCGTGCGCACCAATCCCGACGAAACGATGACCATCAACCCATGCAACTTGCAATTCCTCTACCAAGGACACGTCAATTCGTCCGCTTCATACAACCTGCTCCGCTGGCAGCCGGGATTGCTCACGCTGTCGCAATAGCGACGGTTGCGCCGATACGCGAGTCCTGTTCCTCCCTCACGAAGGGCGCTTCGACCCGTAGCGGGCGAGAGCACCGAGCAACATGTCGGAAACTGCGTCCGCCCAGCGGGTCACCTGAGCCCTCGTGAGGTTCTTCTCCGAGACCTGCTTGCCGAGCGCGGTCACAGTCATCAAGACGAGCTGCGCTGCGAACGCCCTCTCGGCGGGTGTCGCGCGCGGAGCGGCGGACTCCATGAACCGCCGCCAGATCCGTTGGCCTCGAACGCGATGCGCCCGGGACTCGGGCGCACTGTGATACTCGGGAGCGGCGGCGTCCAGTGCAAGGCGGAACGGGGCCTCGTCGCACTCCGAGTGAAAGAAGAACCGCACCATCGCACGCAGGCGGGCCGCCGGTGGCTTGCCTTCGTCCTGCAGGATGGAGTCGATGGCTTCGCTGGTGCGCGACCACTCGTCCGCCTGAAGCCGGTAGAGGATCGACTGCTTGTTGGGGAAGTACTGGTAGAGCGACCCGACGCTGACGCCCGCGGTCTCGGCGACACGCACGGTCGTGAACTTGTGCGGCCCTTCCCGCTCGAGAACGCGAACTGCCGCGCGCACGATGTCGGCAACGAGCTGGGTCGAGCGGGCCTGGACCGGCACCTTTCTCGGCTTGATGGTGGGTCGGGCGTATCGCCGCAATCGTCCCTCCGAACGCGAATTGTGAACACGAAGGATCCTTCGTATTGTACGGGCAGCAGAGGAAAGATCATGCAACCGCCGAAGAATTTTCCAGAGACGACGCTGACGAGCCCCCCGTTCGCGGAGCTCGCCGAGCGGCTCTTCCGCGAGTCCCGCGAAAGTGACTCCAAAATGCGCGAGCTGTTCGGCGCCCTCTCACCCCAGGAACGGGCGAAGCGTATGAGCGATCCGAACTCCGACTACCGTCAATTCTACAGCCGCGCGCGTGAACTCTACCTCGCGGTGAGCCCGGAAACGGCAACGCTTCTCTACATGCTCGCCCGCGCGAACGGGGCGCGAGTCATCGTCGAGTTCGGCACCTCGTTCGGGATCTCGACACTTCACCTCGCAGCGGCGCTACGCGACAACGGTGGGGGCCGGCTGATCGGCAGCGAGCTCGAGCCGACCAAGGCCGCCCGGGCGCGCTCGAACCTCGCCACGGCCGGTCTCGCCGATCTGGTCGACGTGCGTGAGGGCGATGCGCTCGAGACGCTCGCCCGGGACCTCCCGGAGCGGATCGACCTGGTACTCCTGGACGGGCACAAGCCGCTCTACGAGCGCGTCCTCGATCTGGTTGCCCCACGGGTGCGCCGGGGAGCGTTTCTCGTCGCCGACAACGCGGACGCGAGCCCCGGCTATCTCGCGCGCGTGCGCCACTCCGGCGGGGAGTACCTCTCCGTGCCGTTCACGGGCGACGTAGAGGTATCGATGAAGACTTGAAGACGGCGTCGACAGCCGACGTTCGCGCACGAAGTGCGCGGGCGAAGCCCCATGGCGTTCCACGCCATAAAACGGCGCCTTAGTCTCCGTCCCCCTCCAGCGCCCGTGCGAGATCGCGCTCCGAGGCCTCCCCCACGCCGTAGCGCGCCCTCGCATAGCGGCGGAGCGCGCGTGACAGAGGGTCGCGCCCACCGACCTCGAGCCGCGCGGCGAGCGCCTCGAGCGTCTCGGCCCGATCCCGCACGAACCCTTCCTTCGCGAGTCGCGCCTCGAACTGCACGAACGCTCCGGGCGGCGGGTCCACGTCATCCTCGACCTTGGCGCTCCGCCGTCGATTGCGCCAAGCGCGCGCCGCGAACGCGAGCAGCGCGGCGCCACCGAGCGCGGGGACGGTTCGCTGCGGGGTCGCGACGGCTTCGTCGTAGAGCGCGCTCAGCGACGTCCACAGGAAGTCGAAGAACGCCGACACCGTCCGGTCGCTGGACTCGGCCAGCGTCGGGGCCGCCGGCGTCGGGTCGAAGACTTCGAAGCCCGAGCGGGTCGGGTCGGACGCTACAGGAACGTACGCCTCAGCCCACGCATGGGCGTGCTTGGCTCGCACCACCGCGTAGCCCCCGAAGCCGTTGTGCTCGACCACCCGATAGCCGGCCACCAGGCGCGCCGGAATGCCCAGGACACGCGCGAGCACCACGAACGCCGACGCGAAGAACTCGCAGTGTCCCTCGCGGTGGACGAAGAGGAAGTCGAGCAACGCGGACCGACCGCGCGGCGTCGCCGGCCGGTCAAGCGTATAGGTGAAGTCCCCGTGGAGGTGGCGCACGAGAGCCTGAACCCGCGCGCGATCATCCGGAGCGCCCGCCGTCCACTCGAGCGCGAGCGCTTTCAGCCTCGCCACCAGCGCCGGCGGCACCGTTTGATCGAGCTCCGTCGGGGCATCGACCTGACGGGTCGTGGGAGCGAACGCCCAGTGTTTCACGCCGCGCGCCACCGGGCGGAGCACGCCGAGCGCATCGGCCTCCCACTCGGTGTCGCTCACGATGCGAGCGCCGCGCGGCGCGAAGAGCCACCCGGTGGCCTCGACCGAGTCGACTTCGGTCCGGGTAGGGGTCGCGGTACCTTTAGGCCCCAGGCCGCCGCGCGTCGACGTGCTCCAGTACGTCCCGTCGAAGGAGTCGAACACGGCGCCGCGCAGGTAGTCGGCCTCGGCGCCGTGGAGGCGCAGCACGATGTCCTCGTCCGTTCGGATGAACCCCGGCTCGTCGAGGCGGACGTCCGGCGTGAAGCTCGTACGGCCCATCCCGGGGGCGAAGAGCGTCTGGAATCGCCGGTTGGTGGCGCGGTCGAGCACGGGCAGCGACAGCGACACGAACGCGGCCAGCAGCGCGCCGAGCGCCACGACGCTCATCGCCGTCCTTGGGGTACGCGCCCAGCTACGAAGCGCCTCGAAGCCGCCGCCGAGGTCGACGAGGAGCGAGGTGGCGAGCGCCACGGCCCCGTACGGATAGGCGGCGCTCCGCACGCCGATGCCCTCGGCGACGCACGCGAAAATGACGAGCGCCCGATCGAAGTTGCGGCCGAAGAGCGGCCGATCGAAGAAGAGGCGCACGGCGGCGACGCTCGAGAGAAAGATCGCCGCGGACAGGCCCGGCTCCGGCTCGGTCGTGGTCGTCCTCACCCACAGCACCGGCCCCGCCGCCCCCGCGATCATCCAGATCAGCGCGCCGAACGTGGTCAAGGAAGCACGCCAGGGCACGACGACCGATCCCAGGGCGAGCACGCCGAGCCCGAGCGGCCAGTAAACGGGCGCTCCGCCCACTGCGAGCAGTAGCGTCGCCCACCCGAGCGGCAAGGCTGCGAGCACGCGCCGGATCACAGCATGAGCCCCTTTCCCGCGAGGATGGAGGCGACGGAAACGACCTTCACGCCGGCGCTCGCGGGGGCGCCGACGGCGACGGCGCGCACGCGCACTCCGCTCTTCTTCACGCTGCGGACGAACGCCTCCCGGGCCTCGTCCCAGCCGTCGGCGATGATCACCACGGCCGAAAGACGTGCCAGGTAGGGCGCCAACCGCTCGAGGAGCCGGCTGCGGTCGACGTTCGCCTCGAGCTCCGCCCCGGCGAGGTGATCGAGCGCCTGCTCCAGGAAGCCCAGGCTGCGCCCCAGCGTGAGCGCGTGAATCTCGCCGCCCGTAACCAGCAGGTCCACGAGCGCGTCTCCGTGGCCGAGGTGAGCAACCACGCCCGCCGTGAGGGAGATCGCGGCCTCGAACGCCTCCTCGCTCCTCGCTGAGCGCTTTGCAGGCGCGACGCAGTCGAGCACGACCCCCACGCGCGTGAAGTACTCCTCCTGGTACTCGCGCACCGCGGGCTTGCCGGTCCGCGCCCACGTGCGCGCAGACAGATCACGGATGCGGTCACCCTTTCGATACGGCCGCACGCCGCGCAGGTCCATCGACTCGCCGGTCTTCGAGGCAAGCGCGACTCCACCCGGCTGGTGCCGCGTCGCCAGATCCATGCCCAGGCGAAGCACGTTCGCTGGCCGTGGCACGACGCGTATCCGGACGGGGGCGCTCTGCAGCGGCGGACCCGAGGTGAGGCCGAGCGGCACGAGCGCGCTCACGCGGAAACGCCCGAGCGTGAGATCGCCGCGCTCGGAGAAGCGCGCCTTGAGCGTCGTGCTCGAACTCTCACCGATCTCGGTCATGGGGGCGGGGCGCGAGAGCCAGCGGCCGAAGTAGGGCAAAAACGGGCCCTCGACACGCAGCCACGCGGTGCTCGGCCCGGGTATTGTGCGCGAGCACTCTACGACGAAGGATGCCTCGGCCCCCACGAACACGCGGCGAGGAGCATGCACGCGCAGCGACAGCCCCGAAAGGCGCAGCGAGGGGCTCACAAGCAGCGACGCGACGATCGTCGACGCGAGCAGCGAGAACAGCAGGTAGACCTGGGCGTGCGTGACGTCGACCGCGAAGGCGCCCGTGATGAGCGTGATCACGAAGAGCCAGCGTCCCTCGGGCGTAAAGGCCCGGTACAGGCCGAGCAGCCACGTCCCCCCGCGCGACGACGGCTCGCCGAACGGCACCGCGGTGGGCCTTCGCGAGCGCGCCGCCGGAATAAGAACGTAGTTCAGGCGCTGCCAGTTAACCGCGCGAAGACGCGCCAGCCACGAAGCCTCGACGTTCACGTGGGCACACGGACCGTAGAGACAATCCGCGTCACGACGCCAGCGCCGTCGCCGCCTCCGTAGCGGACCTCGTCGCGAAGGCCCACGCGATGCGAGAGCGTCGCGACGGCGATCGCCTTGACGTCGTCGGGGCTCACGTAGTCGCGGTCGCACATGAACGCATGTGCCTGCGCAGCGCGGAAGAGGGACAGCGATCCACGCGGGCTGACCCCCAGGTCGAGCTCGGGGTCGCTGCGCGTGGCCTCGACGATGGCGAGCAGGTAGCGCGCCACGAGGGGCTTCACCTCCACCTTGCGGACCGCTTCCTGGACGGCCAGCAGGGTCTGCTGCGTGCAGAGCGCGGTCAGCTCATCGAGCGGATCTCGGTTCTGGCGCGCAAAGAGCATGGCAAGCTCGTCCTGCGGGTTCGGATAGCCGATCGAGATGCGGACGAGGAAGCGGTCGAGCTGGGCCTCGGGGAGGGGGTAGGTTCCCTGGTAATCCGCCGGGTTTTGCGTCGCGACGACGAAGAACGGCGCCTCGAGCGGGTGGGTCTCGCCCTCGACCGTCACTTGGGACTCGTTCATGGCCTCGAGGAGCGCGGCCTGCGTCCGTGGCGAGGCGCGGTTGATCTCGTCGGCGAGCAGGATGTTCGTGAAGATGGGCCCGCGGTGAAACGAGAAGGTGCCCTTCTCCGAGTCGAGGACCAGCGAGCCCGTGATGTCGCCCGGCAGCAGATCGGGCGTGAACTGCACGCGGGCGAATCGGACTCCGAACACCCTCGCAAGTGCCTTCGCGAGCGTCGTCTTGCCCACGCCGGGCACGTCCTCCAAGAGCACGTGCCCGCCAGCGAAGATGCCGATCAGGGCGAGATCAATGACGCGTCCCTTGCCACGCAGCACCCGGCTCAGGTGGGCGCGCAGCTCCTCGATGAGTTGGTGATGGGCTGCCACGTTTCCGCCCAGTGTTGCAGATCCCTGACGGCGGGTGCGAAGCGCCGCTTCTACCGCGGCCAGCGACTTTGGCTACAGGGCGGCCCGCCCACAATAGTAACCTGGCGGTCTCGCCATGCCGACCGTCCTTCTTCTATGCGCCTCGAATGTATTCATGACCTTCGCGTGGTACGGGCACCTGAAGTACGGTCACGACTGGCCACTCTGGAAGGCGATCCTCGTCTCGTGGGGAATCGCGCTCGTCGAATACTGCCTGGCCGTACCGGCGAACCGCCTTGGTTACGGTCAATTCTCCGGGTTTGAGCTCAAGATCGTTCAGGAGGTGATCACGCTCGCGGTCTTCACCGCCTTCGGGATCGCGCTGCTCAAGGAGCGAATCGCGTGGAATCACATTGCAGCGTTCGTCCTGCTCGGACTCGCGGCGCTGTTCGCGTTCGCATTCAAGGTTCCGGCCGCCAGTGCCGCCGCTCGGTAAGCTCCTGTCGACCGGTTTGCGGCGTTCGACGTGAGGGCCGACAGTGGCCCAACGCGCCCGGTAAAAAAAACCAGGCGCCGAATTCACGGCGACTTCTTGCGTAGCGCGGCAGTCCGCGCTATTCAGAGGCCCATCTCACGCGCCCCCGGTGAGCGTCGACGCTCACGCGACGTCTTGAAGGCGATGGATGCGTGACGGCGGGGCGCGGCTGATCGAGTGCGCCGACCTCGTCGTGCCCTTCCGGTCGCGCGGCAGCGCGGAATGGTTCTTCGATTGGCGACCCGCCGTTGGGCGGGGCCCTGCCGCGAGAGAGTAGGCATATTTCAAATGAATTCCTTCGCCTCGAGGCGCCACCGGCGCCACCAGAGAGTCGTGTCCTCACGCCGATCCCACCCCTCCGGGTGGAGAGGCCGGGATACCGCCCCGCCGCCCGAACCGGCCATGATCGTCTCGCTCGACGCGCCCGAGATCGAGACCTCCCCCTTCCGCGCACTGGGTCTCTCCCGCCGGATCGTGCGCGCCCTGATTGGCGAGGGCTACACGACACCGACGCCCGTCCAGGCCGAGGTGATCCCCTGCGCTCTCGGCGGACGCGACGTCCTTGGGTGCGCGCCCACAGGCACGGGCAAGACGGCTGCGTTCGTGCTGCCGATACTCGAGGCGCTCGCCACCTCGGAACGCAACGGATGCATTCGTGCACTCGTGGTCACCCCGACGCGCGAGCTCGCAGCGCAGATTGCCGAACGCGTTTCGGTGTACGGCCGGCACCAGGACGTCCGGCATGCTTTGGTCTACGGCGGCGTCGGCCAGCGCAGTCAGGAAATCGCGCTCAGCCGATCCCCGGACGTCCTCATCGCGACGCCCGGCCGCCTTCTCGACCTGATGCAACAGGGGCTTGTGCGGCTGGATGGCGTCACTCACCTCGTCCTCGATGAGGCCGATCGCATGCTGGACATGGGCTTCGTCCACGATGTGCGTCGCATCTGCGCGGCCCTCCCCAGGAGGCGCCAGACCCTTCTGTTCTCGGCGACGATCCCCACGGACATCGAGTCGCTTGCCGGCGGCATGCTCGTGGACCCCGTCCGGGTCACCGTCGCACCCGAGGTGACGACTGCCGAGAAGGTGGCTCAGTCGGTGGTGTTCGTTGCCCGCAACGAGAAGCGCGCGGTGCTGGAGCGCATGTTGCGAACGGCCGGGGTCGAGCGTGCCCTCGTCTTCACCCGGACGAAGCACGGCGCCAACCGGCTTTCGGAACAGCTGGCTCGCTCCGGAATCGAGTCCGCGGCGATACACGGCAACAAGAGCCAGAGCGCGCGCGAGCGAGCGCTCCAGGACTTCCGCTCGGGCCTCACACGCGTGCTGGTCGCCACGGACGTCGCCGCCCGCGGCATCGACGTGGACGGCGTATCGCACGTCTTCAACTTCGACCTGCCGAACGTCGCCGAGGCCTACGTGCACCGGATCGGTCGAACGGGGCGGGCGGGCGCATCGGGAAGCGCCGTGTCGCTATGCGACCCGCTCGACGAGAGGAGCTTGCTACGGGACATCGAGCGACTCATTCGCCAGCGCCTGCCCGTGGTCGACGAAGAGGGACGGGTGATGGCGGGAGCCCAGCTCCCCGAGCCGGCAAGGCAGGCGCCGATGCCAGGCAAGGGGGGCCGCGGTTCTCGTCGCTGGCGCGGCGCGCGGGGACGCTGAGTCCCGCGCGCCGGGGCGTTCACCAGCGCTCTCGCTTTCCGCCGCCACCTCGACCGCCGCCGCCTCGACCGCCGCCTCCGAAACCGCCTCCACCGCGGCCGCCGCCGCCCGGGCGCTCCTCGGCTTCGTTCACCCGCAGCGCGCGCCCGTCGAGGGTCGAGCCGTTCATGCCTGCGATCGCTGCCTGCGCGGCCGCGCTGGTGCCCATCGTGACGAAGCCAAAGCCGCGCGGCTGGCCGGTCTGCCGATCGGTGACGAGGTGCACGTCAGTCACTTCGCCAAACTTCGCGAAGGCATCGCGGAGCGCGTCGCTGTCGGTGCTGAAAGAAAGATTGCCTACGTAGAGTCGGTTGCCCATTGGTCTTCCGTGTCCTTTCGTTGCCGTGTCGTGCCCGGCTCGTCCCGGCTCATCCGCCGTTCCGTCGTCCCGGGCGTCGGATCAGCGTCTCGAGCCGATCTCGTCCTTCATCTCCCTCTTGCCTCAGATGGCGCGCACCGCGGCCATCGCGCGGGCGACCGACTCCCAGTCGAACGAGGGCAGATTGTTCGCAATGCGCTTCTCGTTCCATGAACGGCCGACCGCGCGAAGTGCCTCTGCGCGCGTAGAAGCTCGCTCGGCCACGACCACAGCGTCCGGGGAGCTGCTCGTCGATGCTTCGATGCGCCATTCCGTCGGCGGTCCGTCGGCCCCGCCCTGCCCCGTGACCCGCAAGGTCAACCGTCCCGCGCTGCCCCGCAGGTCGTAGACCATCGCGTCCCGAGCGCGAAACTGCTGCGTGATGCGGATGGATTCCTCGTCGCGCTCGTGGGTCACTGGCGCGCCCTCCCTTCCAGCAGCGACCCCAGGTCGCGCGCGCACAGCTTCAACGGCGGAAGCGCCTTGCCCTCGATCTGACGGATGCGCTCGCGTGTGACACCGAAGCGCTCGCCCACCTGCTCGAGCAAATGCTCGTGGCGTGCGAGCGGCGAACGCGCGAGCTGCCCGAGGTGCGTGGTCCTGCCGTCCCGTAGCGGCGATGCGCGGAGGTTGCTCATTCGCGGGGCCCGACCGGACAAGAGGCCCCGGAAGCGAGGTAGTCACTGACATAGCACGCCTCATCGCCTGCGGGTGCGTGCTACGATACCGTTCTGCAAGATCCCGAGGGCGGTGCGATGGCGCAGGGCAGGATGAAAACCCAACGAGAAGGGATTTCGGCTTCATCGAGACGAGCCGGACTCTTCCAAAAGTCCGCCGTCCACTGCGTTCGCTTCGAAGCTCTGAGCAGGGCGAGCCGTCTGGTTTCCCGTGGGCGCGGTCCCCGGGGGACGAGGACGGAACACGTGAAGCCCATTTGAGGCCCTCCACCCATGCCGACGACCCCCGCAAAACGCCAAAAGGAAAAGAATCGGCAGGACCGACAACGAGAAAAGGAAAAGAGACGGGAACAGCGGCGGCAAGAGCGCGCGAACGCCACGCGACCGAGGGACGGGGAAGACCCCGACATCGCGGGGATCGTGCCCGGCCCTCAGCCGCCCCTTGAGGACTAACTCACGATCGGACACCCCAGAGAGCGACGAGCACAATTGCACAACAACCGGAGACGCAGCGAGGGTGCAGAACGGTTCGCCGAGCGCCGTAGACGCGAGGACGAGGCGCCGAGACTTACCGCCGAGGTGCCGCGGCTTCAGAGCCTAGCCCTCGAGATCGAGGAGAGGAGCGAGGGAGGGAGCCCGGTTCCGGGACCGACGCACGTTCGGCGCGTTGTCGTCGCCCATGCTCCGGCCCTTTTCGTCGTGCCATGCGGCGACGCCCTCTGCAGGGACGGAGGCCACGACGTCACGAATGCCGTCATGAGAGCCTTGCGCGCCAACGAGACGCGCTTCGAGGGGCAGGACGCCTGTACCGGTTCGATCGGGGCCGCGCAATGCTCGCGCGTTCTGCACTTCGTCGGGATCGCAACGTACGCGTAGTCGGCTTTCTCGCTCCGGATTCGGACGGGGCACTGGTCGGGGCGCTGATCGGCCGGTTCGGCGGACCCGTCTCAAGCCTCGAGCACGACCCTGGGTTTGCCCCCGTGTTCGTGGTCGACCGAGGGCCTGGACGCAGCGAACACTTTGGAAAACAGGATTCTCTTCGCAATCTCGACGAGAACCAGGTACGTGCCGGTCGCTATTGCGAGAAAGAGAAAGAACGAAGCTTGCAGAGGCACGAACCCGAACAGCCGGCCCAGTTCGGTGAAGGGCAGTGCAAGCGCGAACAACACGACGGCGATCGTGGTTGTCGCGAGCGGCGCGCTCGGTCGGCTCTTCAGAGCCGGACCCGCCGTTCGGATCACGAAGATGACCAACGTCTGCGTAGCGAGCGATTCGACGAACCAGCCGGTATGAAACAGTGCCTCGTTCGCATGAAAGAGATGGAGGAGGACATAGAACGTCAAGAAATCGTACACGGAGCTGATGGGGCCGATGAAGACCATGACCCGGCGGATGGCATCGATGTCCCAACGCCGCGGCTTGCGCACCAGCGTCTCGTCCACACGATCCGTGGGAATGGTGAACTGAGCCAGGTCGTAGAGGACGTTGTTGAGGAGGATCTGGGTGGGCAACATCGGCAAGAACGGAAGCACGACAGCGGCGCCGGCCATGCTGAGCATGTTTCCGAAGTTCGAGCTCGTACCCATGAGGAGGTACTTCATGACGTTCCCGAACGCCCTGCGTCCCTCCATGACGCCGTCGAGGAGCACGCGCAGATCCGGCTCGAGGAGGATGATTTCGGCCGCGTCCTTGGCCACGTCGACGGCATTGGCCACGGAAATGCCCACGTCGGCCGCGTGCAGCGAAGGCGAGTCGTTGATCCCGTCGCCGAGGAAACCGACGACGTGACCGCGGGCTCGGAGCGCGTGCAGGATGCGCGTCTTCTGCGCCGGGGATACGCGCGCGAAGACTGGCGTACGCTCGGCCCGGTGGGCGAGCGCGGGGTCGGACATCGCGTCGATTTCGCTTCCCGTGAGCATGTGCTTGGTGGGAATGCCGACCTTTTCGCAGACATGCGCGGCGACTTGCTCGCTGTCTCCCGTGAGCACTCTGACGTGGACCCCCTGCCTGCGGAGCGCGAGCAACGTGTCGGCGGCATCCGGGCGCGGCGGATCGACGAACGCAACGAATCCGGCGAGCACGAGGTCGTGCTCGTCTTCTTTCGAATAGCTCGGCCGAAGCGGGAGTCGCGCAGACGCGACGCCGAGGACGCGGTACCCCTTTCGGCCGAGCGCTTCGTACGTATCCGCGATGCGCGATCGGGCCTCCTGGTCGAGGATGGCCGTCTTGCCATCGACCTCGTAGCCGGTCGAAACGGCCAGCACGTCCTCGGGCGCGCCCTTGGTCACGAGCAAGACCTCTTCCCCCCTCCGCACCACGACGCTGAGGCGCCGACGCTCGAAGTCGAAAGGGATCTCGTCGACTTTTTCGAAGCCCGAAATGTCCGGGCGATCGTGACGCAGTACGGCGGCGTCGAGGGGGTTGTCGACGCCGGTTTGGAACTGGCTGTTGACGTAGGCCAGGAGTAGCGACCGATCCGAGGTCGCCCCGAGAGGATCGATGTGGACGTCGAATCTCATCGAGCCGGTCGTGAGCGTGCCCGTCTTGTCGCTGCAGAGCACGTCGATGCTTCCGAAGTTCTGAATGGCTGCCAGGTTTTTCACGATGACCTTGACGCGTGCCATGCGAAGAGCACCCTTCGTGAGCGTCAAGGTCGTGATCATGGGGAGCCCCTCGGGCGTCAGCCCCACCGCAAGTGCCACCGCGAAGAGCAGCGATTCCAACGGATCGCGGCCCCGGACCGCTGTCACCACGAACACGAAGAGGACCAAGAACACCACCGTCTTGAGGATGAAGGTCCCGAACCGGGCGATGCCGCGCTCGAACTCGGTGGGAGGCGGACGCCGCGCCAGCTGTTGGGCAATGTCTCCGAAGGCCGTATGTGGGCCGGTGCCGAACACGAGCGCCGTTCCCATGCCGCTGACGACGGACGACCCCATCAGGAGCGTGCAGGCGTCGGCGCGACCGGTCGCCTTCTCGACGGGGAACGACTCGCCCGTGAGGGCCGCTTCGTTCACGTGCAAATCGTTGGAGGCGATGAGTCGCGCATCGGCGGGCACCATGTCCCCTGCCGTGAGGCGCACGACGTCGCCGGGCACGATCTCCCGTCTCGGGACCTCGCGCTGGACGCCGTTGCGGAGCACGGTCGCCGTCTGCGCGATCCTGGCCTTGAGCGCTTCCGCGGCACGCGCTGATCGGCGCGTCTGCACGATGTCGATGGCGACGCTGAACACGACGATCGCGAGAATGATCGTTGCATTCGCGAAGTCACGCGTGAATGCCGAGATGATGCTCGCAAACATGAGGATGAGAACCAGCGGGTTGCTGAACCGCCGCAGCACCTGGGCGGCCAGGGGGTCCGCGCGGCGCATGACCGGTTCGTTCGGACCGTGCTGGGTCAGCCGACGCCGGGCTTCGCCGTCGTCAAGCCCCCTGGGCGCCGAGTCCAACGCTGCGAAGGCGCGCTCGATCGGCAGCGAGGCGATGTTTTCGAATTCGCTCGATTGCGCCGACGCGCGGATCTCGCCATTCGACCTGTCGTGCGTCTGGTCCGTGCCTCGCGCTGCCATCATTGCTGACCGAGCTCCCGGCGCACGATGGACATGCCAGGGACCATTGGCAACCAGAACGTGAATCCCCGGAGCAGCAAAGTCCCGGCGAGGGCCGGTTCGAGGTCCACACCCGAGAGATGCAGGAGCGCAACGCACGTGCTTTCGAATGTCCCCAATCCGCCCGGGATCACACCCGTCATCTCGGCGATCGAGGCGAACACGAAGCTCGCGAACACACTGCTCGGAGCGACGCGTTCTCCCACCGAGGCCAGCATGGCTTGCAGGGTGGCGGCGTCGAGCGCGATATTGGCGAGCTGAAGGGCAAACGAACCGGACAACGACACAGGATCACGGATCGCGTCGCGCGGAACCTGGGCGAAGGAGTCGAGCAGCGTTCGGATCAGGGGTATGCGGGCCAACCATCGACGGATGGGGGAACCGTTCCCACGCACCATCACGATCAGGCCCGTGCACACGATCGCCGCAACCACGAGGAGCGCTCCCGTCAGAACGACGAGGATCGCGCTCGCGCCGTGACGTCTCCAGAGCAGCAGAAGGCTCGCAGCGGTCGCGGTGATCATCGCGGCGTAGAAGGCCAGCAGCGCGATGATCAGCGCGGCGTTTGCCGCAGGCGCGGGTGTTCCGCGGCGCACGACACCTCGAATCATCAGGGCGTTCCCCGTGACGCCCCCGGACGGCAGGGCTTGATCGGTAAAGAGCTTACCGAGGCTCAGTATGATGAGAGTGGAGAGCGGCTGCGGGCTCGACGTTCGGCGAAGAACGAGCCACCAGATTCCGCCGGCGCAAAGGTACGTGGCCGCCTGGAGCCCCGCGCCGAGGAGAAGCCACGCCGGCTTCGCGCGCCTGACCATCTCAGCGAAGCCGCGTGCTTCGCCGAGATGCGAGACAATCGCGACAACCGCCGCAAGAAAGATCACCCCGACGATGAATCTGGTGGTGTCCAGCCGGGGCCGCTTTGGACGGCCACCGAGCCCAATGTCCGGACGCTCGACGCAACGCGCGTCTACCGCGCCCAAGGGCATGCAGTCCTGAAATGCCAGCGCAAACCCCCTGGTCGCAGGCATGGGCGCGAGCGTCGCAAGGATGAGCGCCTCACGACGTCATGCCCGTCAGGTCGAGCCGCCCGCCATCGAGTGGCGGCTGGATGCAATCGAGCGATGGAGTCTGAAGCCCAGGGCGAGCAGGAGCGTTCCGAAGACGATCGCGTAGATGGCGATGAGCGTCATGACCGCCAACGCTCCAGCGCGCGGAAAAATCAGCATCAGGACGCCCAACGCGATCGAGAGCACGCCGCTCAAGGCCAGCATCCACTCGCCCCTGATCCACCAGCGCGCTGCGAGCGCGTTCAAATCGAGGTGCGCAATAGGGACAATCATGGCGGCCCTCCATCTCCTCCGGCCATCCTGAGCCGGTCCCGCATGCCGGCGCATGCATCGCCAGTGCCGCGCGCGGTCGCTGCTTCCTGCAGGAGCGGTGTTGCTGTGCCCGGCGCGCATTTTGCGCGTGCACTTGCAGCGCGGGCGCCTGCGAACGGCGCCGATCCTGGGGGCCTCCGATCCCCTCAAAGCGCCACGTAGATGCGCAGCAGCGTCCTGGCCGCGCAGGGTGCGCGTGCAAGCTCGAACGCCGCGCCGTCGCGCGCCAGAGATGCGACGCGCTCGCGCCCGGTGGTCATGTCCGTCACGCTGGCGAAGGCATCCGCCTCGCGCGGCAATCCCGTCACGCGGAGTACGGCCCTCGCGCAGGGAACCCGATTGACAAGATCGACCGACTCGAACGTCGTTCCCCGCCCGTGCGCCCGCCTGGCGGCGTCGGGGGTGCGGCAAAGCGCATCGGCGATCCGATAGAAGGACGCGGCCCGCGTGGAGACCAGCAGCCGGAACGGAACCCGCTCCACCTCGCGCTCGCCGTCGGCCTGCACGACGCGCTGCACGCGCGAGCCCGGCGCCGCCTGGACGACCTCAGCGTATTCGGCGTGTGCGCCCGAGGCGACCGGCTCGAGGACTCGGCGGCACTCCAGCGTCCAGCGCTCGTCGCCAGCCAGCAGCGTGACGTGCGCTTCATTGCTTGCGAGCAGAACGCGATCCGGCGTGCTCGTGGCCCGTGACCAAACCTGCCACCTATGACCGACCCGCTCGACATCGACTAGAGTGCGGGCCGGCGCCAGCCGCCCGTCGTTGCGGGAGAATGCGACCGTCTGCGCGACGATGGCGTGGTCCGGGGTGACGTCGATCACGTTGAATGACGGCCAGAGGTGGCCGACCTCGCGTCCATCCGTGCGCGACCAAGCCTCGGCCATACCCGCGCTGCCTGCGGACACGATCAACACGTCGTTTTCGCCGGGCTCGGTGCCGACGACCAAGCGCGCCGTCGGGTAGTGCTTGTGGCCGTGCAGGACGACCACCGGGCGTTCGACGCCATGGAGCGTCGACAGGGCCGTGCCGGCCCCGAGCGCCGTCATCGTCAGCTCCTCACGGTCGGCGTTTGAAACGACCTTGGGCAGCACGCTGTCGATGAGCCAGCGGCTCAGCCAGTCTCGGGCCCTGATGCGCACCCGCCCCACGTCGGTCAGTGGGGTGGGGATTAAGTGGTGGTGCATCAGCAGCAGCAACGGAGCGTCTCCGCCGGAGCCGATGACGGACGCCAGCAGCCACAGCAAATCGTCCTGCCGCACCTCTCCTCCGGCACTGAACAACCCGGTGCGAAGCACCGTCGAGTCGTAGGTGGCGACGTGCAGGCCGGTGCGATGAACGGCGCGCGGAACGAGCTCTGCCAGGCGCATCGCGCGGCCGCCGACAAATATCGGTGCAGATTGCACAGACGCCGCTGCGGCGGCCAGAGCGTCGAATAGAGTCGGGTCGTGCGGCCCGATTACGCCCATTTTGCGCCGGTCATGGTTGCCCGGCAAGAGCACCAGCGGCACTGGCGTGTCGAGCGCACTCATGAGCGAAAGGTAAAACCTGACGAAGCGGTCCATGGCCTCGGTGCGGTCGAGCGCCGAGGTGTCGAACACGTCGCCCGTCACGAGGATGCAGCGCGGTGGCGCGCCGGCGATGCGCAGGTACGAGCCCACCGCGGCCGGAAGGAAACCGAGGATCTGACGCGATCGCCTCGTGTCGGCAATGTGCAGGTCGGAGAGATGAACGATGCGGGCCGCCTCGAGCGGGCTCTCGCGGGCAGCCGGGGTCATCGCGGACGTGGCTCACCTTGTCCCACGGCGCGGCTTCCCCTGTCGACTACGAAACCTCGGACGACACCAAAGCCGGCCGCTGGGAACGGGCGCCACCCCTCACGAACGTGCGCGCGCCATGCTCTCCACAGAATTCACACGTCGGACCTTCCAAGGATTCAGGCGGCTCACACCCACTCGAACCTTGCGAGGTCCTCGATCAGCCCGGGGCCCGTCGGCTCCCAGTCGAGCGCTCGCTTCGTTTTTGTGCTCGAGGCGCGGAGGTCGCGGCTCGCGAGGTGCCCCATCCAGCCGAAGTACGAAGTTCCTTCTTCCTGTGTGATGGACCGTACGGGGAGTCGCAGCCCTTCGCCGACGACCTCCGCGATCTTTCGCATCGGAACGCCCTCCTCGGCGACGGCTTGGTATCGCGCGAAAGTGTCGGTCTTCTCGAGCGCCAGTCGATAGAGCCGTGCGACGTCGGTCACGTGCGCCGCGGGCCAGCAGTTCGATCCCTCACCGACGTAGGCGACGAATCCCTTCTGGCGCGCGACAGCAATGACGAACGTCACAAGGCCGGCTTTTCGCGTGTCATGCACTTGCGGCAACCGCACGATGCCGATACGGACGCCGCGCGGTTCGAACGCACGGGCCGAGGCCTCGGGCGTTCGCGGAAACTGACCGCCGCCGACCGGCTCGTCGTCCTCGGTGGCAGGGCGCCCGGGGAGCGCTGTGGCCATGCCCGTCCCCGAGGTGACCAGGAGAAGCTTCTTCGTCCCGACCAGCGCCTCCCCGAGCGCCGCGATCGCGCGCCTCTCCTGCTCGCCGTTCTGCGCGAACTTCGAGAAGTCGTGGTTGAATGCAAGATGGATGACGGCATCGGCCGCCCGGACACCGCTCGTCAGCGTGTCGAGGCGATCCATCTCGCCGCGATGGACATCCGCCCCTGCCGCGCGAAGCGCCTCTGCGCCGAAATCACTGCGGGCGAGGCCAAGGACCCCGTGGCCGGCTAGGCGCAGCTCCTTCACCACGGTCAAGCCGATGAAGCCCGTGGCACCTGTCACGAAAACTCGCATGACCCGCCCTCCTTGGAGCAAAGCTTCTTGATGTCAGCTTCTGTCATGGCAGTACCACGTGATGTCAGTCCCTGCAATCCCGTAGAATGGAGGCGATGGCGCGCTGGCAACCCGACGCACGGGGACGGCTGGAGAAGGCCGCGATGGAACTCTTCGAAGAGCGTGGATACGAACGGACCACGGTCGAGGAGATCGCGACGCGCGCCGGCCTCACCGAGCGGACGTTCTTTCGCTACTTCGCCGACAAGCGCGAGGTGCTGTTCTCCGGGTCGAAAGACCTCGAGAAGAGCATCGTCGACCGCATCGGACGCGCCCCCCCCAGGGCGAACCCGATCGAGGCCGTGGCCGCCGCCTTCGAGGCCGCGGGCGCCGCGCTTCAAGACCGCCGTGATCTGCACTTCGTGCGGGCGCGATACGTGCTCGTCACGAAGCATTCGGAGATCCTGGAGCGCGAGCTCATCAAGCTCGCCTCCCTTGCGGCGGCCGTCACGAGGGCGCTCCGCGCGCGCGGTGTTTCCGAACCTGCCGCGAGTCTCGCCGCCGAGACGGGCGTCGCCGTGTTCAAGATCGGCTTCGAGCGGTGGATCACGGGGAAGAAACCGCAAGACCTCGCTGCACACATCCGGGCGGCGGTGAACGCGCTCAAAGCGGTGGCGGCCGGAGAGAAGACCCCTCGCGTGACTCCGAAGAGGAAGCGAACTGCGTAGGGGCGCCAGGCTCAAAAAATGGAGACGGTCGGGCCCCGGTGCTCCGTGGCATCCACGAGCTCCGACAGATGGGTCTCCGCGTGGACGAAGAACGCACGTCCTGCTGCTCCGGCTTACCGCTAAAGAGGCCGGCGCCCTGAACCGTTGTTGGAACAGTATGTCTTCCGGGGGGAAGGAACGCGGTCGACGGGCCGTGACGCGTCGCGTGATCGCCGAGCGTCTCGTCGGCGACGTTCGGCTCGTGGTCCTCAACCGCGGGGAGCGTCGCTGAAATCGGAGCTCAAAAGCGCCTTGCGTCGCGTGCAGGATCCGCACGCATCGCGGGCAAGCGCCAGCTCGCTGCTTTCGAAAGGCAACCTTCCGATGTCGCTCAAGTCCAACGCTGACTCCGAAGCACGTGCCGTCGCTTCGACGAAGACCAAGTCCGTGCTCGTCGTCGACGACGACGCGACGCTGGCACGCAGCCTTCATCGCGTCCTGTCCACGGCCGGCTACGAGGTCGTC
>DASPUY010000030.1:0-4625 GCA_035622655.1 Polyangiaceae bacterium | reverse complement strand
AGCATTCCGACGCCGATGAACTTGATGACGCTGGCCGTCTCTTCGAGGCCGTGCCAGAAGGCGTAGATCAGTCGGTGCGGATTCGGCACGAGGCGGTCCTCGGCCATCGGCATCCAGTGATCGGTCCGGAAGACGTATCGGTCGTAATGTTGCCCGAACTCGTCGTTCCACTGTTCTTTGCGCAGCTGAAAGAAGCCCCGCATCAGGACGCCATCGCGCAGCCATTGGAGCTCGCGCATCCGGTCCGCGCCGGCGACGAGCTCGTCCTCCATCGTCCGCCACAGCTGCTGGGGCGCCCCGTCCAGCGTCGTGATCCGGTCGCCGGCGCGCAGGCCGGCTCGCCATTCGCTCGATGCCTGAGGCACGAACGCCACGTACATGTCCGCGATTTCGATGCCAGCGCGGTCCGCCACGTCCCGGGCGCGTTCTTGTGAGTCGGCGGGCGGCATGCTCCCGGACAGCCGTGGGGCGGGCGTCAGTTGAGCGACCCCCGGCTCGAGAACGGCCAGCTTGCAGAGGCCCCCGAGCGCGTTCGGGACGTCGACCGGTCGAAGGTAGCTGAGGACCACCTGGTCGCCTCGGTTCTGAGCGAGCGCGTCGACGAGATCGACGAAACGATCGATGCGCCGACCGTTGATTGCCGTAATGCGGTCGAACGTCTGGAGCTTCGCGTGCCCCGCAGGCGAGTCGGGCTTCGTCACACCGATGACGGCGGCCGGGAAGCGCGGATCGATCCCCACGCGGCCCGTGTGCTCGACGATGTCGAGCTCCCGCACTTCTTTCTCGTCGTCAGGTGTGACCGTCACCTCGAGCGGTCTTCCGTCGCGCGCGACTGCGAAGGTGAGCGGCTTTCCCGCGCGCTGCGCGATGATCCGCTGCACTTCCGGAAAGCTCGTGACATCGCTGCCACCGACCCGCAGGATGCGATCGCCCGGCTTGAGCTTGCCCTCCGCCGGCTTGCCGGGCATGACGATGCCGACCGTGGGCGGCAAGAATTGCTCGTCCTCGAGGAAAACCGAGGTGTAGAGCGCGATTGGAAAAAGCAGGTTCATCGCGGGGCCGGCAAGCACGATGACGACCCGGTGCCAGAGCGCCTGCGCCTCGAAGGTCCGGCTCCGCTCTTCCGGCAGAATGGGATCGGCTGCTCTGCTCTCTTCGAGCATTTTGACGAAGCCACCGAACGGCAAGAGTGCGACGCAGTACTCGGTTTCCTTGCCGCGGATGCGCAAGATCTTGGGACCGAATCCGATCGAGAAGGTCAGGACCTTGACGCCGAAAATCTTCGCGAAGGCGAAATGGCCCGACTCGTGGATGAAGATGAGCGAGCTGACCAGCAGGACGAAGTACAGAAGGTCCACGCGGCTTCCGACGGGCAGTTAGCACATGCCGGGTCTCGCGCTGCCTCCCCGCTAGACCCGCTCGGCGATGACGAGCCATTCGTAGTTGTCCCTGGGCTCGATCCTCGCCTTCCAGTGTGGGGAGAGGGCATCGGCCCATTCGTCTTCGTCGAGAAGCAGCGCCCGGATCGAAACGCCCGCGTTCGTGTCCTCGTAGAGGCAGGTGCGTTCCCCCGTGCGGATCACGCGCCGGTGCTCGTCCGCCGGAAGCGCGGCAGCTGCATCGAGCCATGCAGTCGAGGGCACCTCCGCGACGAACCGCCCAGCCCGTCGCACGACGCGTCCGAGCTCGCCGCCAAGGCGGCGGACGGCGGCGAGGTCATCAGGGTGGGCGAGGGTTCCGTGCAGCGCGATCGCAGCGTCGAAAGAGTTCTTTTCAAACGGGAGGGGGGTCTCCCAGAAATCCGCGTGGACGAGAGGGACGGGACGAGCGCGCCTCGCGCAGCGCGCCAGCATCGCCCGGGACACGTCGACTCCGGTCGGGCGATGCCCTGCGTCGAGCAGCGCGGGCAGCTCGCGCCCCGTCCCCACTCCCAGGTCGAGCACTCGGGCCGGCGGGGCGGGCAGCTCGGCGATGACCTGTTTCATCCGCACGCGGGAATCGGAGGCAGGTGGGGCGTAGGACCGGTCGTAGCCCGCCGCGATGGCGTCGAAGAAGCGCGCGACGCCCCCCTTATTCATCCGTCTCACCGTCTTATGGCCCTATGGCCCCGAAGTCATGGATCCGTTGGGCCCTGCGCTTCGGGTCGCCGATCTTTTCGTTCCACTGGCCCCGGGATCGCGGCCGACACCCGTTGCGGATCCCGTTGCGGTCGTGGCAGCTACCATCCCCCGGGTGTCCGTGCTTGCGATCTCGGAAGCGCTGGAGCAAGGAGCAATCACTGCGCGATGGGCGCGTGCAGCATCGGGGTTGTGGCGGTGGACCTTCGGGAGGAGTGTCGTGCGCAGGGTGCCGTGGCCCCCGGGGGTGCGCGTCATTGCGGTCGGCGGGGCCACGCTTGGCGGCTCGGGCAAGACGCCGCTGGCCATCGCGTGCGCCCTCGAGCTTGCGTCGGGCGGTGTGAGAGCGACCGTCGTCGGGCACGGGTACCGCGGCCGCCTGGATCGGGCGCGCTTCGTCAGCCCACTGGATCCCGTGTGCCTGGTGGGCGACGAGGCGCTCCTGGCCGCGCGGGCGCTGGACGGATGTCCCAGGGCACGCGTCGTCGTGGCTCCGACCCGGCTCGCCGCAATGAGCCTCGCGGCCCGTGACTCCGACGTCCTGGTCCTCGATGGCGTTAGCCAGACGCAACCGATCCGGGCGACCCTGGCGCTGCTCGCGGTCGACGACGACGAACCGTGGGGCCACGCGCGCGCCCTGCCGCCTTGTGGTGACCTGCGCGCGCCCATTTCGACCTTGGTCGCCGCGTGCGACGCCGTCGTGCCGCTGACCGACCGGACCTCGTGCCCCCGGATCGAGCACGCGCAGACGCGGCAGGTCTGGCCGGCGTGGGTCGAGAGCCGAGGAGCCTGGTTGAGACCTGCCCAACCAGCGCACGGCAACGGGCCTTTGCTTTCGTGGGAAGAGCTTGCCGTCCTGCGCGTTGGCGTCGTGGCCGCCCTGGCGAGGCCCGAGCGAGTCGTCCGGCGGCTCGTACGGCGCGGTGTGCGTCCGTGCGCGATCGTGCGTGGGCCTGATCACGGCCCTTTTGGGCGCGAGTTCGCGCGTGCCTGCAGGACTGCCGCGGGCGGCAGAATTGACGTTTGGGTCGCGACCGAGAAATGCGCGCTCCACGCGGCGGATGCGGTGCTGGGCGCCCCCTTGGCGGTGATGGAGCACGGGCTGGCATTGCACCCGGAACTTCGCGCGAGTGTCAGGCAAGTGGCCCCCCTGCCTTGACCTTGGACGGTGCGGGCAATAGCCTCATTTTGGTAGTTGCATCGCCAAAGCATTGGAACGCGCTCTGCACGTCGTGTTCCGGTGATCGATCGATCGTGAGGCTGCGCGCGTGAGCGAGTCGGAGGAGAAAACTCGAGTCACAGCCGTCGTGCAGAAGCCGCTCGGGGGAGAGGACCCGAAGGGAAACGACTGCCTCGTCGTCATCTACACGAAGGAGCCTTCGCTTCTCGGGCGGCGGTTCGTTCTCGACGCGAGCCCCATGCGCATCGGACGAGGCGCCGAGAACCAGATTGTGCTCGAGGGCGACAGCGTGTCGCGACGTCACGCCCACTTCGAGGAGCGCTCAGGGGCCTGGTGGTGCGTGGATGACGGCTCGACCAACGGGTCGTACGTCAACGACGAGCAGATCATGCGCGAGGCGCGACTCGGCAACGGAGATCGCATCAAGATCGGCCCGACCATTTTCAAGTTCCTGTCGGGCCAGGACGTCGAGGCGCAGTACCACGAAGAAATTTACCGTATGACCATCATCGATGGTCTCACCCAGGTGCACGTCAAGCGGTATCTGCTGGAGTCCCTCGACAAGGAGCTGATCCGTGCCCGCCGGCATGCCCGCGACCTCAGTTTCTTGATGCTCGACATCGACCACTTCAAGAAGATCAATGACCTGCATGGTCACCTCGCCGGAGACTACGTGCTGAAAGAGGTGGCTCGCCTCATCCAGCAGCGCATCCGGCGCGACGAAGTGCTGGCGCGCTACGGTGGGGAGGAGTTCGCCATCATCCTGCCGGAGACCAATCGCGAGGGCGCGCGAGCGTTGGCGGAAGGTCTTCGCGAGAAGATCGAGCAGAGTCGATTCATCTTCCAGGGAGAGATCATCCGAGTCACCGTTTCGGTCGGCGGATCGTTTCTCGTGGACGGAGATCGCGGCAGCATGGATCTCATCAAGCGGGCCGACGAGAAGCTCTACGAGGCGAAGCGAGCCGGGCGCAATCGCGTCTTCGCCTAGGCCGGGGGCGAAGGTTTGGGCGGGCAGGCGCGGGCGATCGGCGGAACATGACGCAAGCGCTGCCCGACGTGCGCGGATCGGTGCCTGGTCCTCGATCCCGGGACATGGCGGAGCGCCTCGCCTCGATCGAGGCCCCCTTCGTCAGCGCCAGACGCGACGCGCGCGCGCGCGATAGCGCTCGGGACCAGACGCCGATCGTCTATGCCTCGGCCCAGGGGGCCAACGTCACCGACGTCGACGGCAACCGTTACGTGGATCTAGCGGCGGGGTTCGGGGCGCTCTTGCTCGGCCACGCGCCCGCGCAGGTCGCGCGCGCCGTCGAAGCCCAGCTCGGACGCCT
>DASPUY010000029.1:0-31725 GCA_035622655.1 Polyangiaceae bacterium | reverse complement strand
TCGCCGTCACGAATGCGATCGATCCGCCAATTGAGCTGGTATTCCTGCCCGAACCCCGACCCGACCCGGACGGTCTCGGAGCGACAGATGAAGGTCCCCTTGTAGACGACGGTGCCCTTCCCGCTCGGGTCGATGAACATGGCGCGCGGCCTGTCTGCGCCGAGAACGATGGCGACGAGCTTCAACTCGTCGAGAGAATACTGCGCCAGCTCGACCTTTCGCTGGTTTTGCACTTGCTTGGTGGCGGGCTCGGTCTGTGCGAAATAGCTCCGGAACGGGTCGCGATTGTGATCGCTCTCGACGAAGTCGTTCTCGGTGTACTCGGGGCCTTTGAGCTCCGGCGGAAGGCTGGATGCGGAAGCGGAGGCGGCCGTGCGGCTGGGCGGCGGGGGCGGCGGCGTGGTCTTCGTCGTGCTGCATGCCGCCACCGCCAGTGGCAACGCGGCCCCGAGCGCGAGCGCCGACCCGAGACCATGCCGCGATGGATTCATTTCGACCCCTCGCCCCGCGGGGAAGCCTTGGACGCCACGGCATGGAACGCGGTGGCCAGGCATCTGCCGTGCATAACGATCTCGTCGCCCACGAGTCTGGGCTCCGTCAGCTCGATATTTTCGACGTTGATGATTCGATCCATTTTCCCGAGTTCGTAGGCGAATTTCGCGATTTGGTGAAATTTCCCGGTAAGCTCGAGACGCATCGGGATCTTGGAATAGAAGCTTTGCGCCACTTCGTCGGTGGGCGCATAAGACATGAGGTCGATCCCCGCCGTGTTCGAAGCTTGCTGAACGCTCGACAGGAACGCATCTTCCTCCGAATCGGGGGGGAGCGCTTTGTTCAGTTCGCGTGCGCGCTGCTCGTGCAGCGCGAGATCGCCGCGGTCCTCGAAATAGCTCGCCTCGGCCTGTTCCTGTCGTACCAGGTCGTCGTGCAATGCCTTCTTTTGCCTCTTCGCGCCTTCGATCTTGCTGGCCACATCGGAATAAAAGACGAACCAATACGCAAATAGAACGACCGCCGAGAGCCCTGCCGCGATTCCAATCTTTCCGGCGAGTGGCAACTTCGCGAGCGACAGCGCGGGAGCCTCCATTCAATACCTCACTTTCGCGCTGAGCTGGAACTGAAATAACTCTTGATGGGTCGTCGCATCGACCGTCTTCGACCCGGGCAGGAGCTTCACGTCGGTGAAATAATCGCTGAGCTTCAGGCGCCTTTCGAGCTCGCTCACGTCCTCGCCATCGCGCGCGAGACCCATCATTCGGACGACACGATCCACCTCTTGGTAAGAGGTGAGCCACAGCCGCCTCGGGTCCCAATTCGGGTTGTAGACCTCCGCGGAATCGTCACGTTTCATCTTCTCGATCTTGTCCTGGCTCCCCGTCGGGCCGCGCCCCGGTGTGAGAAGGTGAGCCAGCTCGAGAAGCGTCGATGTAGGACCGGTTCGCGCGGCCTGCAGCTTCTGGATCGCGTCCTCTCGATCTCGAAGCTCCTTGAGACGCGCCTTGATCTGATCGTGGTCGGCCATCTGTCGTTTGATCGTGTCAATCTGGCCCTGGATGCCCCCGTTCTCCGCGAGAAGGGCCGCAAGCTCGTCCTTCTTTATCTTCTGGACGAAGAGACAGAGGATGAGTGTCCCGACCAGAACGCCGAACACACCCACGAGCCACGCTGGCGACGGCTCGGCGCCGACCGTCCGGCGCCCCGCTTGCCTCCTGTCGGGTAGGAGATTTATGCGGACCATTGTCGGCGCTCCCTGTCGGTACGCAGCGACAGACCGAGTGCCACGACCATCTGGGCGGCCATCGCCCGAAGTTGGGCCTCGTTCTGCACCTTCGAATCGACTTCGATGCCGGCCATGGGATCGAACAGCTGGACGGGGACGCGCGCTCGCCTTTCGATGGCCTGGACGAGGGGCGCGAGGTACGCGCTGCCGCCGGACATGAAGATCTTGCCGATCTCCTGCTCGCCGCTCGTGGCCAGATAGAAATCGAGCGAGCGCTGGATCTCTCCGGCAAGGGCCTGGCAGGCGCTGTTGATGATCTGGGTCACCTCCTGGGGGACAATCTGCGTCGCGCCACCGCCGTGCTTGTACGCCTCGGCCTGCTCGTACGAGCAAGACAGAGCCTTCCGGATCTCTTCCGTGATGGTATTGCCCGCGTTGGCAATCTCGCGTGTGAACGCGCTCACCCCCTTGGACACGATGTTGAGCGAGGAGACCGCGGCACCGACGTTGAGAAGCGCGATCGTGCCGTCCTGCGGAAGGCTGTTCTGGTGCTCGAAAATGTTCTGGATCGTGAAGGCGTTGATGTCGACGACCGCCGGCCGGAGCTTCGCTTCCCGCAGAATCGCCGCGTAGTCGTTGATCTCGTCCTTCTTCGCGGCGACCAGGAGCAAATCCATCTGTCCGGCGTCGGGACGGCGGCGAAGGACTTCGTAGTCGATCGACATGAGCTTGATGTCGAAGGGAATGTGCTGCTCGGCTTCCCAGTGGATCTGTTCGTCGAGCTCCAGCTGCGTCATGATGGGAACGGTGATCTTGCGCACGATCACGCTCTGTCCGTAGACGCCGATGGCGACGTCGCGCTGCTGGATTTTCCCATCACGGAACACGCGCGCGAGCGCGTCCGTCACGGCACCCGAGTTCATCACGTGACCGTCCACGATTGTCTGCGGGGGGAGCGTCGCCCAGCCCCACTTGACGACCTGGAGCTTCTTGCGCGACTCACGAAGGAGCACGGCCTTGACCGAGCTCGCGCCGATGTCGACGCCGACGAGATTCTTTCCATCGACCATTGAACGACTTGCCTTACGGACGACCAGCAGCCGGTCGGCCCTCCCAAGTGTCGCACCGTGCGAAGCACGGCGTCAAAAAGGTCGGCGCGCTCGCGTCCCCCCCTCCCGGCACATCCCACCGCCGCGCGAGAAGGGCCCCCCGCGCCCGAGCCGCCGGCCAAAGCCCGTTGCCCCGATCGCAAAACGCTATGGTCAACGGGTTCGGCGGGGGTGTAGGTGTACTGGCAGGCATGCGCTCGATCAGCCTCTTCGCCGTCGCGGCGTGTCTCGCAACCTGCCCGCCTGCCGCCGCGGACGTGATCCATGTCGTGCAACCGGGGCACACGCTCGAGGCGATCGCCCGCCGCTACCACGTCAGCGAGCAGGCGATCGTGGCCGCCAATCACCTGAAAGACACCGGTCGCCTCAAGCCCGGGCAGACGCTGGTCATTCCCGCAGTGTCGGCCCCCGGCAAGAAGACCAAAGGTGCGAAGTCGGACGATGTCGGCCATTCGTTCAAGACCGTCGGGTTCAACCACCCCGGGCTCGCACAACCGTCCGAAACCCGCGCTCGAGCGCCCCGGGGCGTGGTTCAATTGCTGCGCCCAGGCGACGAAGCGCGCGTGCGCATCAAGGCGCCTCACGGACAGATTCCCTCGTCGGCGCTCGACGCATTCGAGCGCATGATGCGACAGGGAAGCGCCGTGCATGCGCCCGATCCGCGCCTCGTCGCGCTGATTGGCGTCGTATCCGACCACTTCGGTGGCAAGCCCGTCGAGGTCGTCAGCGGTTACCGCCCGTATACGCCCACGCAGTACACGCCGCACTCGAACCACAATTACGGAAGAGCGCTCGATTTCCGAATCGCCGGAGTCAGTGACGCGACTCTGTACGGGTTCTGTCTGACGCTGCGGAAAGTCGGGTGCGGGTACTATCCGAACAGCACGTTCGTCCACCTGGACGTACGGGATACCAGCGCGCACTGGGTGGATCGTTCCCGTCCCGGGGAGCCTCCGCTCTACGACAAACCGGGGGTCCTGGCCGACGAGGGTCGAAGCGACGTCCGAGACGACACGGAGGCGCCAACCGGATCCGGCACGGTCCTGCCGCCTGCCCGGGACCAGACTCCGCAAGCACCTGCGGAGTCACCGCCCGCCCCTCAACCGGGCGAGGGCGAGGTTGCCCTTTAGCGTCGCGCCCGCGTTCTTGATCCAGTCCAACCCACACGTGCGGCCGAAACTGCTTTGGGCGATTGCAACTGGATGTAAGGCGCGGAGGACTTGTTCCCGAGGTCGATTTGACCCATTCTGGGGTCGGACGTGACAACGGGCGCATCCTGCTGAATCTGCTGCGATCGCAGCCATTCGGCCGAGATTGCATGGGTCAAAGACAACCCGTTGAGGGCGGCCCTCAATCCCGCAAATGACCGAAATTGCTCGCCTCAGCGGTTTGGCACAAGCCAAGCAAGAAGGGCACGCCGGGAGAGACAAGCTGATGAATCCCATCGTTGATGCTTGCGCTACCGAGAAAAGTCGTTCCGCGGCGGCCTGTGTCGCGACCGCGCCCACTCGCGAAGAGCTGGCGACGTACATGATTCTCGTCCACCAAGTGGTGGCACGCGTCCTCCGGAAGTTGCCTCCGAACGTGCTGCGCGACGATCTCGTGGCCGCGGGCACGTTCGGCCTCGTCGATGCCTTGCGCAAAAGCGCCGACCGCGGGCCTGCGTTCGACTGGTATGCGCGGATTCGCATTCGGGGCGCGGTCGTCGACGAGCTTCGCGCGCAAGATTGGCTGACTCGCCGCGCGCGAACCCGCGTCGCAAAGGCCCAGGCGCAGGGCGAGACCCCGGGCATTGCGGTCGTGGGCTTCGACGATCTGCCCGAATCGCAAGCGCATGCATTCGCGGACGAGTCGATGGCGACGCCGCAGGAACAGGTCGAGGAGCGAATGGACCGGGTTGCGCTTGAGCGCGCTGTCGCGCTTCTCCCGGAACGCGAAGGAAACATCGTCGCGTGGCACTACTTCGACGGAGTTCCTTTCAAGGCGATTGCGGCCCGACTGGGCGTGAGCGAGCCGCGGATCTCGCAGCTTCATGCCCGAGCGATGGCCAGACTGCGCGTGACCTTGACGGAGCACGGGCGCACCGCCGTCGCCGCCTGAGCAAGACCGCGTAGTGCAGGCCTGAGCTCAGCGGGAGGGCGAACCGGTCGATCGCCCCGCCTGCGCGACGAGCGCCGAGGGCTCGAAGCGAAATCCCCGCGGGCGAAGGGGCGTGCCGATCGCATAGACGACCGATTCTTCGTACTGGCCGCGGGGAGGCCGGTCGGTCCCCGCACGGTCCAGAAGGCCGGTGGCTCGGAGCCCACGATCGAGGACGACGGCTCGCGAGCAACCAGCCGCGGAGAGCGCGTCAACGAGCGGCCCGATGCTCGAGAAGACGCCGCGAGCGACGAGAACACGCCCGGAAGGCGCGATGCCCAAAGCGGCGCGAGGCACCGGTGCGCCGGCGCCGACCGGGGGCCTCTCACCGTCCCAGAGCGCGAGGGGCAGCTCGACGAGGTCGTCGTGCGGGCCGAGGGCGGGTGCGTCGTCAGCGCGAAAAATGGTCATTCGACCGTCGCCGCTCACGACGAGGACGCCGAACGAGTCGCCTCCCCGAAGCGCGACGGCCATGTGGCCGTCGGTCGCGAACCCGAGCGGCCTGCGGTCCGGCGCAACCCCGAGGCCGACTGCCAGGAGCACGCGCTTGGCGTCGTCTCCGGCGATCTCACGCAGCGGCGACGCGGCGATCGCGTCGCTCGATCCGGCACGAATGCGCCACGTGGCCCGACTCGGCTCCACGTCGACGAGATCGATCGCGCTCGAGGCTCCACCCGAACGCGCGCTCCACACTCCGGGCAGCCACTGGGGCGGCGGTTGCAATCCGCCATCGGCGACCCACGGGGAAGCCCCGGGGACCCCGGGCGGCGGCGCGTCGTGATTCAGGACATAGAAGAAGTCCTTCGGAGCATACTGAATGTACCTGTCGGTCGGGATCGACATGGCTGCGGTGAGGAGCGACGACCGGTACTTCTTCGCCGGCAGATCGTCGATCGCCGTGAACAGAAACCCCGTGTGGTACGGGTTCATGTCGAGGTGGATGGCATAGTCGCATCCTGCCATCGACATCGCTCTGCCGAGCGACGTCGCGCTCACGTCATCGCCCCACGCGTAGATCAGGTGGCCGCTGCCGGTGACACAGAGCCCGCTCCTCTCCGTCTGCACTCCCTTGCCGGGCAGCGTGAAGCCCCAGAGATTGCGACCGGCTGGGTTGATCTGACCGTGATCGATCAGCGGATCCAGGTTCTGGCGGAACGAGACGATCGCGTCGTCGGGGACGCCGACGATGCCCCCGACCTTTCGCTCGCTGCCCCAGGTGCCGAAGCCGACACGCGCGTCGTCGAGGACGACGACCGTGGCCGCCACCGGCACGGGAGGCAGAAGAACTCGCTTGTGGACCATCATGCCGTAATGCCCATGCTCGGTCTTGAACGCGCCGTTGAACGCCGCGACGACACGCCGGTACACGGACGGATCACGGGGAATGCGACCCGCTCCGGGCGGACCGGTGAGCGGCTCGGGGTCTTCGACCCCGGCCTCCATGTCGAGCTCCAGCTGTCGCATGTCCATTGCGACCAGGAGAACCTTCGCGTACGGCCTCTCTTCGTCGGGCCGAACGAACGTCTCGTAAAACGCGGCGGGGGCGTCGGCAGCCACCCCGACCGGACGGTGGAGCCAGGACAGCGGCGGAGCGCTCCACTCCCCCTCGCCCGGCTCGGACGATTTCCAGATGGAGGGAACGTGCGGCGGCGGCCAGTGCGCTTCGTCTGCCTGAGCTTCGGACGGGTCGAGCGCGGGCGGCTCCGACTTCGCGATGACCACCACGTCCGTTTGCGACTTGCCGGACCGGAAGGTGAGGCGCCGATACGTATCGCGCAGCGAAAGCGCCTGGTCCTCCACCCATGCGATGGGCGCGGGACCGATCCAGGAGACAGCGCGCAGGGTGTCGACCGCCCAATGCGAGAACCGCTTCGGCAGGTGCATGGAAGCCTCCGCCCGCATGCCGGCGTCCGAGGGCGTCAGCTCGCCGGTGCCGAGGTCGACCTGGGCGGTGCTGGCCGTGATCGAATGCCGGGCGTCGCCGCCGAAAAGCGTAAGCTCGAGCGTCGTCTCTCCGAGTCGCAAGGCAACGTCCCGCCCCGGGGACTCGAACGTCAGGTCGAGACGTCCGACACCTTCGGTCGCGCCGGTGCGCTGCAAGTTGGTGACCGCGGTCATGGCCCGATCGGACAGGGTCGCTGCCTTGTTGCGATCCCCCTCGCCATCCAGCGAGAGAATGGTGACGCTTTGCTCTTGCCCGTAGACGCGCGTCGCGAATGCCGCGTGCCGGCCATGCACGACGAGGGCATGATCGTCTCCGAGCGGGGTATTCGTGAGATCGTGCGCCCCGGCGATATCGACGACGCTGCCGTCCGGCGCGACCCGCGCACGACAGCGCCAGACGTCACGGTTCTCTTCGCCCGGTGCGCGCGCGAGAAAGAGAACCCACCGGCCGACCAGGAGGTCCGAGACGATTCCGCCCGACGGCTCCCAGCGAATGTCCGCCGGGGCGACGAGGGATCCATCCGCGCGACGGCCGAGGGCGCGCGCCAGCGCGTCGAGATCGCGGCCGGGAGCCGAGCCGTGTGCGACGCACGCGGCGGACGCCGCCAGCGCGCAAGCCAGCGCGACCAGACCCCGACGATGCAACCAGCGCCGCACCGATGAGGACCGCTTGCGAGCAGAATGACCCACGCAAAAGGAGAAGCATCGGCCCGGCACGTGGTCAAGACGAGCTACGGACCCGGTCGTCCCGGGAGGGCAGCGCAGCCGCTCCGCGGCAGGTCCCGGCGCGACACCCCCGGCCGAAATCGGTCCACGCGGTCGCAAAACGCTCTGGGAGAATGTGCTACGCCTCGACGCGGATTCCCCTCCCAATCCCTCGTCGGGCGCCTGCCGATGGTCGAACGGAGACCTCCATTGTCGCTGGTCATCGTCACGGAAGTCAGGAAGTCATTCCGCCACATGGGGAGAACGCTCGAGGTCCTTCGGGGCGTCGACGTCGAGATAAACGACGGCGAGATGGTGGGGATCGTGGGTCCGTCGGGCGCGGGCAAATCGACCTTGCTCCATTGCATCGGCACGCTGGACGCGCCCACGCGCGGATCCATCCGAGTTGCCGGCGAGGAGGTCACGAAGCTCAGCGGAGCGCGCCTTGCCGAGCTGCGAAACCGGACGATCGGGTTCGTGTTCCAATTTCACCATCTCCTCCCCGAGTTCAACGCCCTCGAGAACGTCATGATGCCCGGCATGGTCCAGGGCCGACCGAAGCGCGCGCTCGAGCCGCGCGCGCACGCTTTGCTCGAAGAAGTCGGCCTGCGAGAGCGGGCCTCGCATCGACCCGGAGAGCTCTCCGGAGGCGAACAGCAACGTGTCGCTCTGGCGCGGGCCCTCATGCTGGAGCCGAGGCTCTTGCTGGCCGACGAGCCGACGGGCAACCTCGACTCGGCCACCAGCGCTCAGGTCCACGATCTTTTCTTCGCCATCAACAGGCAGCGCGGGACCACGATCGTGGTCGTCACGCACAATCCGTCGCTCGCGGCGAGCATGCCCCGCGTGGTGACACTCCGTGACGGTCGCGTCGAGTCGGACGACAGGCGCTCGATCGGTCTGGGGGAGCCAGCGACGGAGGCCGGCCGCCGGCTGCCGTCCGTCGTTCCCTGACGGCTGGCCGTCGCCGCCGCCGGCCTCGCGCACCGCTTCGGCCTGCGACTACCAGCGGACCACGACGCTCGGAGGGGTCGTATGGATCTCGCACTGATCGACCGTCAGCTGAACGGGCAGAGCGTCGGACCCATGCTCGGCGGCCGAAGTGACCTGGACCCGGGGCACGATCTGCTCCGTGCGCAGAGCGCGCACGATTTCGGGCGGACACGCGAGGCGAACGTCGACCTCGGCGGGCTGAGACTTCGCGTTCGGACGACCGAGAACGGCGACCGCGACGCGCATGAAAGGTCGTTCGACGACTTCACGACCGATCTCGACCTTTCCGGCAATGCTCGGAACGTCGTACGAGACGCGTCCGGACGGCCGATCGATGGCGAGCTGACGGGTGTATGCACCCGCCGTCAGCCCCGTCACGTCGAAGGCATCGGACCGCGCGTGCTGCAGGACCATCACCTCGCTCTTGGGGCCGCGCGCGCGCACGGTCGGCGGCTCCGCGGCGGGCGCCCCCTTGACCACGAAGCCCGGGGCGGGTGTCCCCACGATCCCCACCTCTACCGGGATGTCTCGAACGATGCGGTCCTCCCACGCAAGATCGATGTCCGGAGGATCGATCTGCTCGATCTTCAGCCCGGGCGGCACGGGAATCATCGATGGGTCGAACGTCAACCGAGTCTCGTTTCCCCCTCGCAGATCGACCTGGACGCTCAGGTCGTCGGCGTGAACCTCGTCGAGCGCCGACCTCGGACCGCGTACGGTCACTCGAATTTGCGCCGGGATGTTGGTCACGAGCTCGCGGTTGGCCGATTCCGGCGGAGTCAGCGCAACGACGCCCAGCAGCAGCGAGCGCTGTGCATCCTGAGACCCATGCACCGCGGAGTAGAGAATCAAGGCGAACACCAGGGACAGTAGCTTCAGCTTGAAGTTTTCCGTCACGAATGCTCGAGCGCGGTAAGCCACGTCCACGTTCATCGGTCAGTCCTCGCGAGAACCGGTCGGAGTCCCCGGCACGGGCGCGGGCCTCGGCGTTTCGATCGGCTTAGCCTGGCTCATCGGACGCGCGTTGGCTCGCGAGACCGATTCGACGTCCGGAACCGAGGAAGCATCCTCGCGCGGCTGCGGAGAAAGCGCTGCGCTCTTCGCGGTCTCCGGCGACGCGGCAGTGACGGGCGGCGGCTCGGAAGGACGCGCCGCGCGGCCCTCGCCCGAGCTGGGCGCAGGGCTCGAGCCGGGGCTCGTCACGACCCGAAAGCTGCCCGTACCGGTTTGGGAGACGCTTGCTCCGCGGCGCTGCCCGGGCTTTGCCCGCTTGCGAGTCCGTTGCCCGAAGAGCCCGAGCAGCGCCTGACGAAGCGACCCGCCGTCGAGGTTGGTGACGATGTTTCCGTTGAAGCAAAAGCTGATGCTGCCGCGCTCCTCGCTCACGACCACCACGACCGCGTCGGTTTCCTCCGTGATGCCCAGCGCCGCGCGATGTCGGGAGCCGAGCGACTTGTCGAGGACTTTGGTGTCGGGCATCGGAAAGAAGACACCGGCCTTCGCGATGCGCAAATTGCGAATGATCACGGCTCCGTCGTGCAGCTTGTTCAGACTCTCCGGTACGAAAAGGCTGACGAGCAATTCGCGCTGGACGGCGGCGTCGATGACAGTCCCCTGTCCCACAACGAACTCGTCGAGATTGGCGTCCTGTTCGAAGGCGATCAGGGCGCCGATCCGATGACGCGCGAGCTCGGTGGCGGCCGCGACGACCTCGTCGATCGCCAGCGACTCTTGCTGGCGCGAGAGCCCGCTCAGAAATGCCCGGGAACCGACCCGCAGGAGCCCGCGCCGGATGTCGTTCTGAAAGAGAACGACGACGATGAGGACGATGGGCGACAGCAGGGCGCCCAGCAACGTGGACAGGGTAATGAACCCGACATACTTGGAAAAATAATTGACGAGAAACAGAACGCCGAGGCCGAGCCCCATCTGCATTGCGCGGGTTCCACGCAACACGAGAAACGCGCGATACACGACGTACGCGACGAGCAGGATGTCCGCCACGTCGGACAGGGCCGTCCTCAGCGATCGTTGGGCGAAGAGGTGCAGGAAGCCGTCGAGCACGATTTTAGGTCCCCCTGAGCGCGCGATCGAAATCGATCGCCTGCCGCGTCTCACCCACGTCGTGCACCCGCAAGACGCGAACGCCGGCGCGAGCGGCATGGAGAGCGGCGCCAAGAGACGCGCCCAGTCGCTGCTCAGGGCTCGCGCCCGCATCGGCAATCGTCAGGAACGACTTTCGGCTGGCCCCGATGACGACCGGAACGGCGACGGCCCGTACGATCTCGCCGATGCGGCGCAGGAGCTCGAAGCTCTGGCGCGCACTTTTCGCGAAGCCGAGCCCGGGATCCATCGCGATCGCATCCGGTCTCACGCCGGCGGAGCGTGCGCGCGCCGCAGCCGCCTCCCACTCGCGGCAGACGTCCGCGACGACGTCTCCATAGCCCTCTTCGGGATACTTTCCGAACCCGGCCATCTGTGCGGGCGTGCCTCGCGTGTGCATCAGCACGAGCGCCGCCCGCGCAGAGGCGACGACCTCGGCCAGAGAGTCGTCGCGAAGGAAGGACGCGTCGTTCACCACGCAGGCGCCGGCCTCGAGACACGCCGCGGCGACCTCCGGATTCCCCGTATCCACGGACACGCATGTTTGTCGCGAAGCCGCGTCGCGCACGACCTCGACGATGCGACGGAGCTGCTCGACGGCGGGAACCGCCGTGGCGCCGGGACGGGTCGATTCTCCACCGACGTCGACGACGTCGGCGCCGCGCTCGACCAGATCGATGGCGCGCGCACGCGCTGTCTCGAACGTAAAGTACCGGCCAGCGTCGCTGAACGAATCGGGCGTCACGTTGCACACGCCCATCAGAGCAACGCCGCGCTTCGACGTCGCACGGTCGAGCATCCGATGGTAGGCCTCGTATCGGTGCACTTGCGAGCTCGCCACTCCTCGCCGACTGCGTCGGGCTGTCTCTCTTGGCTAGCAACCCCGATGCGGTCCGGCAACGGCGATTCGCGACCGATGAGCCGAAAAGGTCTGCTCCCGAAGCTCGGGCCGACTCGCTGAATCGGTTCCGAAGTCCGACCGGTCGCCCCGGTGCGCATGTCGGGGAAACCCATGCACGACGAATCGTTCATGAAAAGCCTCTTCTTCGGCCTCATCGACGAGAGCCGCGTCTTTCCGTGGCCCGAACGCTCACCGGCCGAGATCGATACCGCTCACTCGATGACCGACCGGGTGCGCCAGTTCTTCGAGCGCCCGCTGGACTCGCCGCAGGGCGACCCGCGCGCACGGGAACGGACGATCATCGGGCTGAAGAACCTCGGGTGCTTCGGAACGCTCGTTCCCCAGGCATACGGCGGCCTGGAACTTTCGCGCACAGCACACCTGCGAGTTCTCCAGGAAGTGGCCAGCGGCGACCCGAATGTTTCGGCCGTCCTCAACGCCCATCACCTGGGTGTCCGGACACTGCTTCTCTTCGGCAGCAATGCCCAGAAGGCGCGGCACCTGCCCGCGCTTGCGCGCGGGGACACTGTGGCGGAGTTCGCGCTTGCGGAGGTCGGAGCCGGCAGCGACGCGGCCGCGTTGCAGGCGCGGGCAGACCGTCAGCCGGACGGGACCTATCGGGTCGGGGGCTCGAAGCTCTGCGTGAGCGACCCCGCGCTCGCGGACCTGTTCGTCGTGTTCGCCCGAACGTCGGAGCCGGAGGAGGGTGTCAGACCCAAGATCACCGCGTTTCTCGTGGAGCGTGGACCGGGCGTGAGCTCCCGGCCGGCCACGCCCGGTGCGGCTGCCGCCTCACCGTCCGAGCTCGTGCTCGACGACGTTCGCGTCGGGAAAGAACATGTCTGTGGCGAGCCGGGAGAAGGATTCCGCATCGCAATGCAGATCCTCGGAGGCGGGAGGCTCGGAGTCTCTTGCCATTGCATCGGCATCTGCAAGCGGGCCATCCAGCAGTCGGTGAGCCGCTGCAAGACCGAGCGGGCCTTCGGGCGTCCGATCGGTGAGCTCGAGCTGGTCCAGGACAAGATTGCCACGATGGTTTCCCTGACGTGGGCTCTCGAGAGCATGACCTACCTGACCGCGGCGATGGAGAGCTCCGACGGAGATCCGGCGCCCATCGAAAGTGCAATTTGCAAGGTGTACGCCGGTGACGCAGTCTCCCGGGTCACGGCACACGCCGCGCAGATCGCGGCCGCGGCCGGACGCGCGTCGGATCAGACCTGCCAGGGGCTACTGGATGCGGCCCGTCAGGGCCTCGTCCATTACGAGACGAGCGAGGTCGTGAGGGCGTACATCGCCCTCCTCGGCATGCAGGGTCCGGGCAGAGAGCTGGCCGACGTCGCACGGGCCGTACGCGAGCCCATCCGATCGTTCGGACTGCTCGGCGAGCTCGCAATCCGAAAGGCTCGAAACGCGCTCCGGGCTGGCAAAATGACGAGGCATGCAGCGCTGTTCGAACGGGAGGCCAAGGTGTTCGAACACTACGCCCACGTGCTGGCGGGCGAGGTGGACAGGGTGCTGCGCAAACACGGTCGCGACATCGCGGAGATGCAGTGTTCGCAGGAACGGATCGCCGACATGGCGATCGCTCTCTACGCGATCGCCGCGTGCATCGCTCGAACCACGCGTGCCCTGGAGCGGCGGGGGGAAGACGGTGCACGGCGGGAGACGGATCTCACGAGACTCGTCGTCGCCGCGACCGCAAGACGGCTCGCGGCGCTCGAAGCCGCGATGACTCGGAACGACGACGAACTACGCAGAACCGTTTCGACCCGAACGTGCGCGGACGGCTCCTATCCCTTCGACGTCATCTAGCTCCGGGGCTCGGGGCTTCGCCCGCGCGCTCCCGCGCGTTGGCTAGATCGGCGTTCCCTACCGCTCCCGCGCGCCATCCCTCGGAACGCCGCGCTAAGACGTTCGAGAACGGTCGACGACCCACCGATCGCTTGCTCCGAGCGGCGCGTCGGGAACGCGCCGAGCTCGTTCGGCCCGCGCGGAGTCTCTCCACACGTTCAGGACGGCACGCTCGATGGCCGTCACGTCTGCGACCTCTCGGGACCCGCTGCCAATCCCATCGGGTGTCCAGCGCCGGAGTGCTTCGGCCATGACCGGCCACGGAGCCCCCATGGGCATCTCGACCGCCGGACAGTGCGCGATGGGGTCGAATCCGGCGTCGTGGCGAAGCCCGATCGCCACCCGCACGATGGATCCGGCCGGAAGCTCTCGCGCGAAAAAGTCCCCCACGGGCGCCACCACGTCGTGATCGCGCACAGCCGACAGCGGCCCGCGCCAGGTTGGCGCCACGACGACGAAGCGCAGCGCCACCACCGCGCCTGGATGAGCGGCCCGGAGGTACTCGAGCGTCGCGTTCCGAATTTCCCAGTACACGTAGAGCGTCGTCGGGTCGACCGACATGGCGACGCACTCGTCGACGTCGTAGAGAGCCGGTAACGGGGCCTCGTCGAGCATCGCCATCGGCTCGGCGTGCGGCGACTCGACGTCCGCACCAGCCGGCGCTGCCGGCGCCGACGGTCCTGGGCACGGAGCCTCGGTGGACTCGGGGAAGGAGGTTGCCGTGGGCTCCGCCTCTTGGGCACGGCCGGGCGCTGCGCGGTTCAAGACCTCGGCCTCTTCGCCTTGTTCCGGCGTCGATGGCGCCAACGCAGCCGGGGCGGACTCCGGCAACGGTTGGGCCCCCGCCAAGCCGCTTGCCGCCAAGACCGCCGACGGGCCTTCCAGAGCAGTCGAGTCCCCCTCGTCCGGCTCGGGCGGCAGACGGGGTGTGCCCACCGGATAAGCGGCGTCTCGCAGTTGAACGAGGAGCGTGCGGGCCGGCATGTGCTCGGGCTCACGCCCGAGAACGCGTTCGAGCGTCTCGATGGCTCGCGCACGGTGACCTTGCGCGACATAGATCTCGGCCAAGGTCACCGTGGGCAGCGCAGCCGGGGCACTCGGCCGATTCATCACTGGAGCCCCCAGTGACCGGATTCGCTCGGCTGCGTCCGGCAGGTGCAGGCCGCGCTCCACGACGCGGGCGAGCAGGTCTCGCGCGCGCCCGAAGAGACCGCGGGCGCGTTCCCGGGTGGCCTGGTCGCCGGCGGCTCGCAGGAGCAGCTCGTCCACGAGCTCGGGCCGGGTCAAAATTCGCGCACGACTGACTCCCGCCTGCTCGGCGCGAGCGATGAGCGCGTCCCGGTCGAGCCGTTCGAGCTCTGCACGGTTCATGAAGGCCAACCGGACCAGAGCGTGGGCGACCGCAACGTCTCCTACCTCTCCGGGCGCCGCAATTTGCGACGCGCCAGCTCCACGTCGGCCTGGATGGCCTGCCTCAGTTCCCCGAGTGAAGCGAACTTTTTCTCCTCGCGGAGGCGAGCGATGAAGCTGAGCCGCAACCGGTCGCCGTAAAGGTCGGCATCGAGGTCGAGCAAGAATGTCTCGATGGTCCGCTCGCCCACCCGTCCCCCGTCCACGATCGTCGGACGAACTCCGATGCTCGTGACGCCTCGCCCGACGGGGACGAAGGCGCCGCCCTGGAAACGATCCACCTCGACCGCGTAGATGCCGTCGGGGGGCAACAGCTCGGAGATGGCTTCGAGGTTGGCGGTGGGAAATCCCATCGTGCGGCCGCGCGCATCCCCGCGGACGACGACTCCGGTCACCGAGTGCGCGCGGCCCAGAACTCGGCACGCCTCGTCCAAGTCGCCGGACGCGACCGCATCCCGTGCGCGCGTGCTCGAGTAGGTTCCGCGTGCGTCGCTCGCGACGGCGTGAACGCGCGCTTCGAAGCCGAGCTCCGCGCCGAGCGCGCGCAGTAGACTCAGGTCGCCGGCGCGCTTCGCCCCGAAACGAAAGTCCTCGCCGACCACGACCCGCCGAGCGGCCAGCGTTTGAACCACCAGATCGCGAACGAACCTCTCCGGCGGCCAGGCTGCGAACTTCGCATCGAACCGACGGACGAACACGCGGTTGACACCGAGGGCGCCTATCAGCTCCGCGCGACGCTCGAGCGTCGTCAGCAGCGGGGGTGGGTTGTCACCGCCGACGACTCGCGACGGATGCGGATCGAACGTGAGGGCGTAGGTGAGAAAGCCGGCGGCGCGCGCTTCGGCCACCGCCGATTCGAGCACCGATCGATGGCCTCGGTGAACGCCATCGAAATTTCCGATGACGAGGACGGACGGGGACGTGTCGAGGGCATGCGGAGGCGTCGCATCGTCGATAGCAACCAGCGGCGCGGCGCCCATTGCGCCGCAGACTTAGCATGCACCAGGGTGCGCGACCCCCGAGATCGCGGGCTTAGGGCGCAGCGGATGTCAGCTGTACGACGATCGGGCTATCGCCGACGCGGATGGCCTTCGTCTCGACCCGATAGCCGGCCAGGCTCAATGTGATCTCGTGCACTCGCGACGGATCGGCGTCGGCGTACAGCACGTCGCACGGGGTACTGCTGCAGATCGGGACGCCGTTTTCCTTGACCGTCGCGCCATCGGGGTCCGTGCTGATGCGAACCTTGACGATGAGATCGGCCGGGGGCGGCGGTGGCGGGGGGGCCGGCGCGGCTGATGCTGGGCTCGGGGCGGCTCGCGCCGCCACCGCCTGAGCCATCCTCGCCGGCAGATGCTCGACCCGAATCGCGGCGTACGCACTAACTCCGGCGATGCCCGCGGCCATGACGATTCCCGTCGCCAGCACCTTCCTCGACCTCCGTTTCGGAACGGCTTGCTGCCAGGCGAGGACGGAGCCCGTGGAGGGAGACGCACTCGGAGCGGTCAGGCCCGTCGACGAGGCCGACATCGACTGGGGGCCCGTCTCGCTGGTCGGAAGCGAGCCGCTCGGCCCGCTCGCGGGAGCGATTGCAACGCCCGCCCCGGCGGCGCCGTCACGAGGACGCGAAGCGCCTTGTATCGGCGAAATGCCGCTCACGAGCTTCAACGCGACGAGCACTTCCTCCATCGATCGGAACCGCTGCTCGGGGTCCTTGGCCATGCATCGCATGATGACCTCCTCGAGAGCGGGCGAGACGGTCGCTTGCGGATTGGCGACGTGCAGGGGCGGCGGCTGCTCCTGCACCTGCGCCATCAAAATGTGAACGCTGTTCGGGCGATCGAAGGGGACTTTTCCGCAAGCCATCTCGTAGAGGATCACCCCGAGCGCGTAGATGTCGGTCCTCGCGTCCACGCGATCTCCGCGCACCTGCTCGGGCGCCATGTATTTCGGGCTTCCCATGAACAGGCCGGCCTGCGTGAGATCTTCGGACCGCGACTCGGTCACCTGCTTGACGAGACCGAAGTCGAGCACTTTGACGAAGTCGGGCTCGTCCGCGTGCTCGACGAGCAGAATGTTCGCCGGTTTGAGGTCGCGGTGAATGACGCCCATCGAGTGCGCTTCGCGAAGCGCCCGACAAATCTGACGAGCAATGTGGGCGGCTCTCTCCTCGGGGAAAAAGCCTGCTTGACGGATGGCTCGATGAAGCGTCCGCCCATCGAGATACTCCATCGCCATGTAATAGATATCGTCGTCGGTCCGACCGTAATCGAAGATCGTCACCGTGTTGGGATGCGTGAGCTTCGAAGCGATGCTCGCTTCGAGGAAGAAGCGTTTGTGAAATTCCGCATCCTGGGTGCTCGTGTAGTTTGGATTGAGCACTTTCACTGCGCAGGCACGTCCGAGCGGAAGTTGCTCCGCGCGGTAAACTCGCCCCATGCCACCACGGGCAATGAGACCCGTGATCTTGAACCGCTCGTCGATGACGCGGCCCACGAACGGGTCCGTTGCCGATTGGCCCTTGGGCGCTGCCGACACACTGTCGCTCATCTCGAGCCGCTCCCGTGGGGTGGCGCCGCCGCGCAGATTCGTTTACCGGGCATCCGCCGCCGCTTTTTTAGTGTGGCCGCATGACTTCACGGTGTCAACGCAGCCGATGCTTCGGATAGGCGCCAAACCCGCGCTCGGAAACTGTGTATTGAACGTGATGACGTGAGTGGCCGCGAGCCCACGCATGACCCGGTACGGCGCGACGAGCCCACGATCGACTCGCCCGCGGCCTTCGGGGGGCGCTTTCTCGCCCGGCCGGAGCGAGCCGCAGGCGCAGCCAGGTTGCTCAGGTGCGTTGCTCAGGTGATCTGGGGTGACCGGAACGACACCGATGGATGTAAGCTGCGGCCTGCATGAACACGACCCTCGATGCTTCTTCGGGCTCATTGCTCATTTCGCGTGCCCGGCGAGGCGGACGACCGCCGCGGTCGGGCCGGTACGGGCGCGACGTCCGAGTCCGCGCGCGCGACGCCCGAGCCCGCTCGCTGCTCCGGAGGTTCGCCGTGGCTGTCACGTGCGCCATGGTCCTTCTTGTGGGGCGCCCGGCGCTCGCGGCGGGAACCTTCTTTCTCAAGACGCCTTCGGCCGACGAGCGAAACGGCGAATGGCACATCAAGGTTCGCATCGATCTGCCGCGCACCCCCGCGATGATGCATACCCCGATGCGCTTCAGCTTCTCCAAGGAAGTGGTCGACGAGCGGGCGATCATGTCGAAAGGAGCGGAGCCGGAGCATCACCGAATGGTGCTCGACACTCCCCCCAAGCAGATCGTGTCGATGGACGTTGATTTCGCCGACCCCGCCGGCAAGGTCTTCAAGTCGACCTACTTCGAGTTCGATCTCGCCCGCAAGGACGGGTACTTCGAGGCAGGCGAGTACCTCGTCAGCCTCAGCGGTCCGGAGGGCGACATCGGCGGGGCTCAACGGCTGACGCTCAAGGGCGACAACCCTCCCGTTTATCGAGGGGCAATGGAGTTCAGTGCCACCGAGAAGAAGTCCGGAAAGAAGGGGCCAAAACTGGAGAGCGTCGCCAGCGGCCTGGATGGCGGCTCCCAGGAGGTCGCCCAGAATGACACCCCGGCCGCCGGCCCTGCTTCGACGGTCGTCGCCGCCGAAGGACCGGCACCCGGCATGGTCCCCGAGAGCTCTTACAACAAGACGGCCGAAGAGGAGGCGGTGGAGGGCCACCCGAAGGGCTGTGGATGCATCGCCGCCGGTCTCGCGCCTGCCGGGACGTACGGAGCGCTGGGTACAGCGATCGCGCTGGGCCTCGCGCTGTTGCGCCGTCGCCGCGACTCGTGACCCATCCGTGACTCCCGACGAAGCGATCGGTCAGGCAAGAAGCGGGCGGCTGTTTCCTGTCTATCTCGTCGCGGGCGAAGAGCGGCTGATCCGCGATCAGGTGGTCGAGGAGCTGCGCAAGGCCGCCCTCGGCAAGGGCGTGCCGGACTTCAACGAGGACAAGTTCACCGCGGGAGACGTCGGCGTAGAGACCGTGATCGCGGCGGCTCGCACGGTGCCGCTGATGGCCAATCGCCGCTTCGTCTTGGTTCGAGCCGCGGAGCGGTGGGACACGGCCGATGCGGCCTCACCGTCCGACGCCGTGGCGACGTACGCTTCGGCTCCGTCCGACTCGACGTGTCTGGTCGTGGTCGCGTCCAAAATCGACGGGCGGCGGAAGCTCGCGCAAGTGGCAAGACGCCAGGGATTTCTTGTTTTCTGCGACCCCATCGAGCCCCGCGCGCTACCGGGCTGGATCGAAAGGCGTTTCGCGGCAAAGGGTCACTCGATTGACCGAGGCGTGGCCGAGCTTCTCGCCGCTCTGACCGGTCCGGATCTTTCGTCCGTCGACGATGCAATCGAGCGCCTCTCACTGTACGCCGGCCCCGGCGAGGCGATTCGGGAGGAGCAGGTTGGCGTGTGCGTCGCTCGAGTTCGCACGGCGGACACTTGGGCGCTGGTCGATGCGGTTGGGGAGCGCGATCTGGAGCGCGGACTGCGCACACTTGCGGACGCCTACGATCCACGGGAACGAGGTCTCCCGCTTCTGGGAGCGCTCGCTTGGTCGATACGCCAGCTCGCTCGAGCCCAGGCGGCCGTCACTGCGGGACACTCGCCGGAGGAAGCCGTGAGGCGCGCGGGCGTTTTCCAGCCTGGGCGCGCAAGGGAGCTGGCCGCAAAGTTGCGCAGCGTGACGTCGAAGGAGGTCGAACGATGGATGCTCGTCCTGGCCGAGACCGACCTGGCGCTCAAAAGCTCCCGCCGCCCGGCGGATGCCATCCTCGAGGAGATGCTGACTCGTCTGTGCCGAGCCCAGGCCCGCGTTCGCTCGGCGCGGGCGAGACCGATTTGACGGGAGGTCGAGTCGCCCTTACGTTCTCAGCGGTACTGTAGCCCTTGCAGGGTCATTGCCCTCGTGGGCCCCACATGAGAGAATCTACGGAGATTTGAGATGCACGTCCCCAAGCGGGCGATCCGGCCTCAACGCTCATTCGGTCGTGTCTTGTCCCTCAGCGAGGGCAGGGCCTCGGAGGGACCGCCCCACGTCCACGAAGCGGGGGAGGAGGCGACGGCGGCGGCAGACGATTCGCCACCGCGGCGAGCCGAGGGGATGCCGCCCTCGCGCTGCGTGGCGGAAGCAAGGATTCCGACTCGGCAGGGCGAATTCGACTGCCACGTGTTCAGGGCGGCCTGCGTTTCGACCGGCCCGACGCCTGCTGCGCCCCTGGAGCACGAGGATGTCGCCTGGGTTTTTGGCGATGTCCGGGGTCGCCCCGACGTCCTCGTGCGCGTCCACTCGGAGTGCATCACGAGCGAGGTCTTCGGCTCGCTCAAGTGCGACTGCAAAGACCAGCTGGACGAAGCCATGGCCTCGATTGCGCGGGCCGGTGCGGGGGCCGTGCTCTATTTGCGGCAGGAAGGACGCGGCATCGGTTTGGCTAACAAGATCCGCGCCTACGCCCTTCAGTCCGACGGCCACGACACGATCGACGCCAACCGCCTTCTCGGCCTTCCCGACGACGCGCGTCGCTACGACGTCGCGCGCGACATGCTGGCTCATCTGGGCATCGTGAACGTCCGCCTGCTTACGAACAATCCTGCGAAAGTGAAAGCGCTGCACGAGCTCGGCGTCAACGTCGTGGCCCGCGATCCGCTCGTCGTCGCTCCGAACCAGCACTCCGCCTCGTACCTCGAGACGAAGCGCCGGCGGATGCAGCATGACCTCCCGGGAGACTGGCGACGCGAGCTGTGCTCGGTCAGCGCAGACGCCGAGTGACAGCGCGGTATAGTGCTGACTGCGGATGCGCATCGCTCTGACGCACAATCTGCGTGTCACGGACTCCGAGGAAGAAGCCGAGTTCGACTCAGCGGAAACCATCGCCGACATCGAACGTGCACTTGCGCGTTGCGGGCATCGCGTCGAGCCGTTCGACGTGACCGGACCGGCTTCGCTTCTGGTCACCCGTCTCGAGGCGTTCGCCCCGGACATCGTGTTCAACCTCGCCGAGGGTCATCGGGGCAAGACAAGACGCGCCTTCTATCCCGCGCTTTTCGAAGAGCTCGGCATTCCGTCGACCGGCAGCGACGCGTACACGCTGACCGTCACGCTCGACAAGGCGCTGACCAAGAAGCAGCTCGCCGGCTGGGGCGTTCCGAGCCCGCGCGGTCGCTTCGTGAGCCGCGCCGAGCTCAAGAACGGAGGCCTCGACGAGCTGCCGTTCCCCGTCATCGTCAAGCCGAACTTCGAGGGATCGAGCAAAGGAATCTCTCAGGACAGCGTGGTCGAGGATCCGATCGCCCTCGGCCGAACGCTCGAGCAGCTTCTGATGACGTACCCCGACGGCGCGCTCGTCGAGCGATACATCCCAGGCACGGACGTGCGCATCGTGCACGTCGAGGGAATGCCCGCGCTGCCACCGGTCGAGACGACGGTCGATCCCAGCTACCCGCGCAAGCACGAAATCATCGACTATCGTCTTGCCAACGTCGACACGCGGGCGGTGCAGCGCCGAGCTCCTGCACGGCTCGCCCCTTCGGTCGCCGCTCGTCTGCGCGAGCTGGCCGACCGGACACTTGCAGCGTGCGCTCTGCGCGACGCGGCGGCTCTCGACTTCCGGATCGGCGCGGACGGAGAGGTCTGGTTCTTGAGCGCAACCGCCATTCCCAGCTTCGCACGCGATGGCGCGCTGTTCGCGGCCACGGCCGCGATCGGCGCCACGCGAGATGCGACGATTCTCGCGGTCCTGCGTTCGGCGGCCGCGCGGCACGGATTGATTCCGATGCTCGACGCCACGCGTCCTCGGCTCCCGCGCTCGCGCCGGACGGCACTGCGAGTCGGCCTCGCGTTCAACATGAAGCGGATCGAATCGCACGGAGGCGACGATCGCGAAGCCGAGTACGATGCGCCCGAGACGATCGACGCAATCACCCGGGCCATCGAGAGCCACGGTCACGTGGTCGTTCCGCTCGAGGCGACGCCGGAGTTTCCCCGCGCGCTCATGGCGTCGAACGTGGACGTAGTCTTCAACATCGCGGAAGGAATGGTCGGCCGCAGTCGCGAGGCCCAGGTTCCGAGCCTGTGCGAGCTGCTCGGAGTCCCGTACACGGGCAGCGACTCGGCGACGCTGTCGATCTGCCTCGACAAGTCGCTTGCGAAGCGTCTGCTCGTCGACGTCGACACCCCCGCATTCCAGGTCCTCGTCACCGGACGCGAGAAGCTTCGCGCGCTGCGGTACCCGGTCATCGTCAAGCCGAATCAGGAGGGGACCAGCAAGGGCATCACCGCAAATAGCGTATGCGACGACGAAGGAGCCGTCCGCGAGGTCGCGCGCGACCTAATCGAACGGTACGGACAGCCGGCACTCATCGAGGAATACGTATTCGGGCGCGAGCTGACGGTGGGTCTGCTCGGCGAACGACGGCCCCGGGTGCTCCCCCCCATGGAAGTGGTCTTTTTGAGCGCCGGGGAGCGGCCGGTCTACGACTACCAGTGCAAGCAAGACTGGCAGGCGCACGTCAGGTACGAATGTCCCGCCAAGCTCACCAAGGACGAGCTTCGCGCGGTCGAGCGGACTTGCCGCGCCACGTTCATGGCGCTCGGTTGCCAGGACGTTGCACGAGTCGACCTGCGCCTGACCCCCGAGGGTCGGGTCTACGTCATCGAGGTCAATCCGCTACCGGGCTTGACTCCCGACTACAGCGATCTCTGTCTCATCGCGAATGGCGCGAAGATCGAATACCGCACGCTGATTGGCGAGATCTTGAGCGGCGCCATCAAGCGCTGGCAGGCGCGGACACGCACGCAGGACCGTCTGGAGGACACGCCCCCGTCCACGTCGGTCTCGACCCCCGCAGGCGTCCGGACAGCGCGACAGCCATTCGATGCGGCGCCGTCTCCGTCGGCATCGGAGCTGACGCTCGCGACGTCGAGCCCTGCGAGCGGAGGGGCGGCCGCACAGCCGTTCGGGGCTTCCGACTGACGGCCATGTCGTGACCATCCCCGTGCAGCGGCGAGTCGTCGCGGCTCTCGCCTGGCTCGGACTCGTCACCCATGCCCGTGCCGCGGCGCCCCAGATCGAGCCGTCGGTGGACCTGCGCTCATGGCGCCCGTCGACCGATCCGGAAGCGAATCTCACTCTCGAGCCTACCGAGAGCGCGTGCCGTTTCTGCTGGAACGCAGGGGCGTGGCTGGCCTATGCCCAGGATCCCGTCACCATCCGGAATGGATCGGCGGTGGCGTGGCGCCCCGTCGCGCATCAGCTTGCGGGCGACCTCACCGGGGGAATCGGGCTCGGCGCGCGGACGGCGATCGGCGTCGACGTGCCGCTGGTGCTTTGGCAAGAAGGCTCGCCGCGCCCCAGCATTTCGGGCACCGGAGCCTTGCCCGCCTCCGCCTCCTCCAACGCGCTCGGCGACGTCTCGCTGCAAGGCAAGGTGACGATGGTGTCGAACGACCGTCAGGGAACGCCGCTCGGGCTCGGACTGGCCGCCGTCGGGACCGTCTCGCTGCCGACCGGAAACAAGTCGAGCTATGCGGCCGAGGGAGCTGTCACGGCGTCGCTCAGGATACTCGGAGAGTACGCGCTCGGGGCCGCTGCGTTGGGGCTGCAGCTGGGCTTCGCCTTCCGTCCGGACTGGCGGACGTGGACGCCGGACGTGTCGAGCGCGCCCGTCACGCTGGGTGACAGCGTCCTGTGGGCGGCGGGCGTGACGATACGTCCCAAAGCGATCGTCCCCGCGCTCGACGGGAGCGACAGGCAGCGGTGGGAGCTCGCAGCCCACGGCGCGCTTCCCGCAGGCCCCGTCGCCCCGTTCGGCCTCGGTCGGCCGGGCGCTTCGGCCCAGTCCCCGGCGCTCGTCGGGCTCGACGATCGTGTTTCATTGGACGATCGGCGCGATTTCTATCTGATCGCCGGACTGGAGGCCGGAGTCGACACTGCGGCGGGGGTTCCCCGGCTGCGCGGAGTGCTGTCGTTCGGCTGGGCCCCCCGCACCCACGACCGGGACGGCGACGGAGTGCCCGACGACGTCGACCAGTGCCCGGACTTGCCGGAAGACAAGGACGGAATTCAAGACCAGGACGGTTGTCCGGAGGACGACGCCGACGGCGATGGGATTCCCGATGGGGAGGACGCGTGCGCGCTCGCGGCTGGACCCCCAGCGAGCGATCCTCGACGCAACGGCTGCCCCGCGCCAACACGAGCGCCCGCGCAGACACCGGCGGCACCACCTGCACCGGCGCCCGCGCAAACCCCCACGGAGAAGCACCCGTGACGCGCACCCTTGCGGCGGCATCGCTGCTGGCCGCGGCCTTCCTGGTCGCGCTCGAAGGAACCGGCCGGTCGCAGCTCGGCGCCTTGCCCGCGACATCGACCCCGTCCCGGCGAACGGGCGGCGGTAAGACCCAGAGCTTGCGCAGTCGGCTGGGCGCGGAGGTCGCATCTCGACTGATGCGTTCGGCGGATCCCGACGAACGGATTCGGGGTATCGAGCGCGCCTCGGCCATCCCCACCCGGGAGGGCCTTGCCCTGCTCGTGCGCGCGGCAGCCAGTGCGGGCGCCGCCAGCCTCGACCCTCGTCTGCCCGCAGAAGGCGTCGCGCGCAAGGACCCGAGGGCTCTGCTGGCCGCCGTGCGAGGTCTGGCGACGTGGTCGAACGACGAGTCGTCCCGAGCGGCGCTGCTCTCCATCCTTCGCGACCCCATGACGCTCGTCACGTCGGGAGGGGCTCCGACGAAAGCTGCATCCTCCGAGGAGGACGCGTCGAGAGCATCGTCCCCGCCGCCGCCATCCGCCGATCCGGAAGATGCGGCCTCGCGCGTTTTTCTCGCGCGTCAGATGGCCGCACTGGCCCTGGCAGAGACGAACAGCTCGACCGCGCTGGACGGGCTCGTTGCCACCGCCCGTTCGAGCGGCCCAGGCCAGGAGCCGGCAATCGAGGCTCTAGCCCTATTGCCCCCCTCGAGCGCCAACGTCCTCGACGCCGCTGTGATGACGACTCCCGCCCTGATTACGCTGGCGGCACGCGGCGGAGACCTCAGAACGATCGACGCGATCGTGGCCTTGGCTCACTCGGGCGACGCGGCGCTCCGGGCAGCCAGCATCGCCGCCATCGGCACGGATGGCGACGCGCGTGACACCGGCATCGTTCGCTCCGCCCTTGCGGACACGGATCCCCGCGTGCGCGTGGCCGCGGCCGCCGCTCTCGTCCGGCTGAATGCACCCGACGCCGCCGGCGCGGTCGAGACGTTGATCAACGACGGTGCCACGGCGCTCGATGGGCTCGATCTTGCCCGCTTCGTCCAGGGCGAGGGAGTGACGAAAGCCGCCGCCGCGCGGGCGGCGGCTTCTGCCGATGGGGCCATCCACGCTGCTGCATTGACGGCGCTGGGCTGCCAGACCGATCCGGCCGCCGTGGGCGCACTGCAGAGGCTCGTCGTCGATCCGTCGACGGGCGGCCCGGCGGCTTGCGCGCTGGCGCACTCTCCCAGCCCGTCGGCGCTCGCCGCCCTCGAATCCCTGGCGAGGGAGGCGACCCTCCGAAGACTGGCCGCCCGGGCCTACTTCGTGCGTCGATACTCTCGAGGAGAACGCAGCGCCGCGCTCGACGCATTGCTCGTCGCCCTCGCCGGGTCGGGAGATGCTCGAGATCGCGCCGTCGGCCTCCAGGCCCGCGTGTCTCTCGGAGAGTCGGCGCTCGCTGCCGCGCTCGACGACCCGGACCCGAGCGTTCGGCGAGCCGTGGCAATGACCGCCGTCGCCCGGTGGAGCGGTGACGTTCGCTCGGCCGTTCTCGCTCGATGGAACATGGAGCGAGACGCCGCGACCCGGACCGTGCTCGCGATCGGCCTGCTCGACGGCGACCCTTTCGGCACGATTACCAGCTCCGCGCTGAGGCGCCTGGCACGGGCCGGGGCAGCCGACGCCCCGCTCGCCGTCATGGCTCTCGCCGTTCGTGCCGACGACAACTCGGCGCATTCGATCGATCCCTTTCTCGCGTCGGCCGATCCCGTCGTACGAGCTCACGCTGCGAGCGGCCTTGCGCGAAGCTCGGCGCGAGACGCACCCGGAAGACTCGCGCGCTTCTATGCCTGGGAGCCGAACGCGGAGGTTCGCCGCGCGATCGTCGCGGGTCTCGCCGGGCGTGAAGACCGGCAAGCAACCCTGCCCCGCGAGACCCTCGAGGCCGCGGCCGGGTTGGACCCCGACCGGGTGGTGCGGTGGATGGCACGGCGCGCCTTGGCCCGTCGGCGTCCCTGCTCTGGGCGCTCCGTGCGTCGCGAGGTCGCATGGATTCAGCTTGTCGCGGCTCCGAACGCGACACTGCTCCGCGACGAAACGGCGATGCTGGTGCAAAGCGACGGCTCCGCGCTTCCCCTTGCGTTCGATGGCGACGGATATGCGCTGGTCCCGGGGGTCCGCAGCGGGGAATCCCGGTTGCGACTTGCACCTCGACTCCCCGCGTATTCTCTTTCGATCCCATGAACCCGCGCCCGCCCCCACCGCCGCCGGACAGCCCGGACGCGGCCGATCCCTCGTTCGAGGCCGCCATCAAGAGGCTGACCGAGATCGTCAACTCGCTCGAGCGCGGAGACCTGCCGCTGGAAGATTCGCTTCGACTCTTCGAGGAAGGGGTGAGGCTTTCTCGAATCTCGCAGCGCCGACTCGATGCAGCCGAGAAGCGGGTGGAACAGCTGCTGGCGGTCGACGAACAAGGCCGTGCGCGAACGTCGCCCTTCGCGACGGACGCCGCCGAAGGCGAGGATCCGGATCGAGCGGGGGACCCCGCTCCGGGACCGGACGTGGCTCAGCGGCCGATGGCTCCGCGGTAAACCCAGCCAGCACGCGTAAAATCGTCGCCGTATTGGACGGGGTACCATCCCTCCTTGGGCGTCCCGATGCGCACTGTCGTGCCACGTTGCAAGCGCGCAACGACCTTGCCGGTCTTCGGCGAATCGCGCACGAGAGCGACCTCCCATGCGACTTGCGCCGCGGCGTCCGCGGACGTCGCCGACGAGGTGGCCGCCGCGGATGTCGCCACCGCCGGCGAGGCAGGCTGTCGCGTCTCGAATCCGACCGAGTAGGCCACCGTATAGCGAGGGTGCTCGTGCTCCAAGGCGCTGACGCTCACACTGGACAGCTCGTTTCGCGCGCACGCCAGGAGCGAATCGGGCGCCGTGGTGGGCCGGGCCCGACCTGGGTCCACCGTGACGCTCCCGTGGGCGAAATCGACGGTGACGTCGAACCGCAACCTCGCCGATGGGCCGGACGAGCCGGTTTTGCACTTGGCCAACCTTCGGAGCCGAGGCATGACGATGGCGTCAAGCCCGGCAAGGCCGCCACACTGCGCCGCCTTGAGGACCTCTCCTTCCGAGGTCTCGCAGCTCGTCACCGAGCCATGCCCCACGACGCTCTCGACCGAGTCGCTTGCGGGGAAGCTCGGCGACGCGGCGGATGATGACGTCACCGTGGTTGCGACAGCAGGAGCCGCCGCGTTCTCGGCACCCGACGGGGACGGGAGCGCCGGCCGGGCTGCCGGAAATGCCGCGGGCTGCGGCACCGCGTCGGACGAAGGCGAAGCCGCCGTATCGGGCACACCCGGGCCGAGTCGTATCCCCGCGAGACGAGGCCAGGCGATCCCGACGACGAATCCGACCGCGGCGATCGCGCCGACCTTGCTCCACGAAGGTCGATCGTCTCCAGTCGCCGGAACCTGGACGGACGGTCGGGCATCGGCGGAGCGGACGGCCATCGCGCTCCCGAGGTATCACAACGAGGTCCAAAAACCGAAAAACTCGGGCGGCCGGCCTCGCCTCCTGCGCCAGCGCTCGAGGCAAGTCACCGTTCCAGTTCGGGCTGGAGGGAGGGTGCGGGTTCCTCGGGCAGACGACCGAGCGTCAAAGGCAAGTCGAACTGCTTGTTGCCCCGCTGGATGCGCACGACCACGCTTCGGCCGACCCCGGCTGTGCTGGCCAGCCATCGGAGCTGCGCCGAGTGCTCGATCGGACGGCCTTCGAAGGCGACGATGAGGTCGCCGGGGCGCAGCTTGCCGCGGTCCGCGGGTCCTCCTGCGACGACGTACTCGACCACGGCGCCTGTCAGCCGGCTGCCCCCCGCCAATCCGAGCGCCGAGCGATCCTCGCTCGACAGATCGTGCGCGTCCGCGATGCGCAGACCGAGTGCGCTGCGCGTGAAGTGACCGTCGCGGAGAAGCATGGGGAGAAGCTGCTTGACCATGTTGATCGGGATCGCGAAGCCGATCCCCTGCGCGCCTCCGCCACGAATCGCCGTATTGATCCCGACGACCTCGCCTCTGAGATTGAGAAGCGGGCCCCCGGAATTCCCCGGATTGATGGAGGCATCGGTCTGGAGAAAGCTGTAGTAGCCGCTCGAATCGAGAGGAGCGTCTTCGAGGGTGCGGCCCTTCGCGCTGATGATGCCCGCGCTCACGGTGTGGGCCAGACCGAACGGATTGCCGATCGCTACCACCCAGTCGCCCACATCCGTCGCGTCGGAGTCGCCGAAAGGAAGGGGCCGCAGGTCCTTCGCGTCAATCCGGATCACGGCGATGTCCGTCGGAGCATCGGTGGCGACCACCTTTGCAGGCAGCTCGCGGTCGTCGAACAGCTTCACCTGGATGGCGTCGGCCCCTTCGACCACGTGATTGTTGGTCAGGACGACGCCGTTCTTGTCGACGACGAACCCGGTCCCGAGGCCGCGAACCCCGCCGCGGGCGAGATGGGTGAAGGGGGAGACCTCGACGTTCACGGTCGTGATCGTCACAACGCTCGGATCCGCCGCGTGGGCGATGGGCGCAAAGCTCACGGGCCCCGCTCCAACGGCCAGGGCCCCCTTGGGGGGTGGCTCGGCGGTGGCCCGGGGCGCAAGCTCGGGATCCGCCGGGGTCACGGCCGTCGCTCCGGGCGGCAACTCGGTCGACTCGGCTCCACCGAGCTCGTGCGGCAGGTACTTTCGACAGGCCGTCGGCAGCGCCGCGATTCCCATCGCGGCCGTCACGGTCGCGAGGAGCATTCGGGTCATCGCGGGGTCTTCGAGAGCTCGACGAACCGCATCCGCAGGTCGAAGAGGATCTGTCCGATGAGGCGCTCCTCGTCACCCGTGAGGTTGCCTTTCGTCTTCTCCTCGAGCACCGCGATGAGATCGATGGTTTGCCTGGCCAGCGGCAAATTCTTGCCGATCTGGCCCGTCTCCGGATCCGGCGCCTCCCCGAGATGCATCAGCGCCGAATGGCTCAGCGAAAGGATGAACGTCGAGAAGTCGACGCGTGGAAGCGCCTCGTCCGACTCGTCTCTGCTGCCGGCGTCCGCCACCGAGCGCCCGCTCAAACTCCGCCGCCGCCCATCGCCGGCTGCGGGAACGGAACGGACTCGGCCTGCTCGCCCACGTCGGTCAACTGCGAGAGGTGCTTCTCCAGCTCCTTCTCGTCGATGATGCCGCGCCGCAGGTTTCGCTCGCGTACGCGCACGTCCCAGTCCCAGGTGTTGATCGTCTTGTTTCCGGTAGGCATTGGTTCGTTCTCTTCCCCAGCCGCGGGCGATCCCGCGCACCATCAGTTCGCGCCAGGCCCGATGACGCGAAGAGGCTCGTCCTCGTGATCGCAATCGGGGCCGTGCACGTGCTCGTGAGCCTCGTCGAGATCGGCGGCCGCGCGATCGATCTCTTCGTCGGTCGCCGGCCGAACTTCACGAATCTTGACCGTATATCGGAGCGTTTTTCCGGCGAGCGGGTGGTTTGCGTCGGCCACGATGCAGTCCGGGCGTAGCTCGACCACGTTCAGCACGATCTCTTCGCCGTCGGACGATTCCAGAACGATTTCGTCCCCTACTTCGACGTGCGCATCGGGGAAGCGCTCGCGCTCGAGCTCCATGACCAGGCCGTCGTCGTGTTCGCCGTAAGCGTGTTCGGCGGAAACGACGATCTCGCGCTCGTCTCCCACCCGCAATCCGGAGAGCGCCATTTCGAGACCGGGAACAATCATGCCGTACCCGTGTACGTAACGGATGGGGTGCGGCTCGTCGCCTTCGCTCATGTCGAGCAGCTCACCGCTCTCGTCGCGGAGCTCGTAATCGAGCGTCACGTGAAAGTTCGGCTGAATCGCAAGCTCGCCCACGGCCGCTGAGAACTAGCGCGACCCACCGGCCGCGTCGAGAGCGCAGGCCCGGGCCCACCCGCTCGATTGCGGATACACGGTTGGTGCGCCGGCCGGCACGGCACGTCGGAAATCGAACGCGGAAAACGCGCACCGAGGGGCTGCGCGGGCCCTCCGTTGGTAGTCTTCCCCGGTACGATCATGACGCGTCGCGCGGCCTGGAGTTGGTCGATCGTCGTCGTATCGGCCGTGGTCCTCTTCGGCGCCGCCTGGCATTACTACCGCAAGCATCGACCTCCGCCGGTCACCTACCAGACCGCGGAGGTCACGCGACGCCGCGTCGTCGGCAAGGTCACCGCAACCGGAACGCTGCTGGCCACGGTCACGGTCCAGGTGGGGTCGCAAGTCTCCGGCAACATTCAGAAGCTTCTGGCCGACTACAATTCCACGGTCAAAAAAGGGCAGCTCATCGCCAAGATCAACCCGCTGATCTTCGAAGCTGCGGTCGAGCAAGCGAAAGCCAACTACGCCTCGGCGAAAGCAGCGCTCGTGAGCGCAAGGGCGCAAGCCGACCTGGCCGGCAAGCAGCTGGCCCGAGAGCAAGCACTGGAGAAGGACAACCTGGCCGCAAAGCAGGACGTCGACACCGCGCAGTCGAACGCGGACGTCACGACAGCCCAGGTCCAAGTGGCAACGGCGGCGCTGGCCCAATCCGAGGCCCAGTTGCACCAGGCCGAAACGAACCTCTCGTTCACCAACATCGTCTCACCCATCGACGGGACGGTGATCTCGCGCAGCGTCGACGTCGGCCAGACGGTCGCTGCGTCCCTGCAGGCTCCGACCCTGTTCACCATCGCGGAGGACCTCCGCAAGATGCAGGTGAACACCAACGTGTCCGAGGGGGACGTCGGGCGAGTCGAAGAGGGAATGGCCGCGACCTTCACGGTGGACGCCTTTCCCGGTCAGCGCTTTCGCGGCCGCGTGAGCCAGATTCGAAATGCCGCAACGACCGTGCAGAACGTCGTCACTTACGATGCCGTGATCGACGTGGACAACAGCGATCTGCGGCTGCGCCCGGGGATGACCGCCAACGTCACGATCGTGTACGCCGATCACCGCGACGTCCTCGCCGTGCCGAACGCGGCACTGCGGTTCCGGCCCCCGCCCGAGGCGAACGTCCAAGCGAGAACCAGGGCCCCCAGCGATCGGCGTCGCGGTGGCGAGGGCGCGGAGAGCGGAAGCGCTTCGAGCGGGAGCGACGGGAGCGGAACAAGCGGAGGCGCTCCGCGCGCGCCGGGCGCTGCGAGCGGCTGGGGCGCGGGCGGCGGCTGGGCTTCGGACGGTGCAGGCGGAGACGCCCGCCGGGGCGCCGGCGCAGGTGGCTGGGCTTCGGACGGTGCAGGCGGGGACGCCCGCCGGGGCGGCGCAGGCGGTGGCTGGGCCTCGGGCGGCGGAAACGGGGGCTGGACCTCAGGGGGCGCAGCCGGCGGCGGGGGATCCGGCGGCGAAGGACGCCACGGCCACGACGGAGGCGCCGCCGATTCCAGGACGGTCTGGAAATTGGCCGGCGGCGAGCCCGTGGCCCTGGTGGTGACGGCCGGGCTCTCGGACGGCGCGTTCACCGAGATTGTCGGGGGAGATGCCCAGGAGGACGACGCAATCATCGTCGACGCGACCGTGACCGGAAAGGCG
>DASPUY010000028.1:0-45633 GCA_035622655.1 Polyangiaceae bacterium | reverse complement strand
GGCGCCGACACCTACGACCAGGAGGTCCGGTTCTCGGGTCAGAAGGCCGTGTTCATGGGCGTCTGGGTTCTTCCGAACGCCAACTCGCTCGACGTCATCGGACGCGTGAACGAAGAGGTGAAGAAGATCCAGAAGGAGCTGCCGTCGGGTATGCGCGCCACCGTCGCCTTCGACTCGACCAAGTACATCAACAGCGCGATCGACGAGGTGGTCCACACGTTGCTCGAGACGATCTTCATCGTGATGGTCGTGATCTTCCTCTTCCTCGGGAGCTTCCGGACCGTGCTCGTCCCGGTGGTCGCGATTCCCGTGTCCCTCATCGGCGCGGTGTTCCTCATGCAGGTGTTCGGCTTCACCCTCAACCTGCTGACGCTCCTGGCCATCGTGCTGTCGGTCGGACTCGTCGTGGACGACGCGATCGTCGTGGTCGAGAACGTCGAACGTCACATCCGCGGCGGAAAGACGCCGCTGCAGGCGTCGCTCGCGGGAGCCCGCGAGCTCGTGGGTCCGATCATCGCGATGACCGTGACCCTTGCCGCGGTGTACACGCCGATCGGGTTCCAGGGAGGGCTTACGGGGGCGCTGTTCCGCGAGTTCGCCTTCACGCTCGCTGGCGCCGTGCTCATCTCCGGGGTCGTTGCGCTGACGCTCTCGCCGATGATGTCCTCACGGATGCTCAGCGCGGCCCATCACGGTTGGCTCACGTCGGCCATCGATCGTGGGTTCGAGTGGTTGCGGCGCACGTATGCGCGCGCGCTCGAGACGACGCTGCGGACGCGACCGGCCGTCTACGGCGTGTGGTTGGCCCTGTCGCTCGCCGTGGTGCCGCTCTACCTGTTTTCGCCCCAGGAGCTCGCGCCCGTGGAAGACCAAGGCGTCCTGTTCGGTGCGGTCGACGCGCCCGCGAACGCGACGGTCGAGCAGCTCATGCCTTACGTCGACTCGATCCACGAGGCGTACGCGTCGACGCCCGAGTTCGAGCAGAGCTTTCAGGTGACGTTCCCGACCGGTGGCTTCGGCGGCATGCTGGTGAAACCGTGGGAGGAGCGCCGGCGTACGACCTTCGCCATCCAGGAGGAACTGGCGCCCAAGCTGAACCGCATCACGGGCATTCGCGCGCCCGCGTTCCTGCCATCGGCGCTGCCGAGCGCCGGCACCTTCCCCGTCGAGTTCGTCGTCTCGTCCACCGCGCCGCACGAGGAGCTCGTCGCCTTCGCGCAGCAGCTCGCGGAGCAGGCGGCCAAAAGCGGTCAGTTCGCTTTCCCGCCCATCACCGACGTGCGCATCGATCAGGAGAGGAGCGAGCTCGTGATCGATCGCGACAAGGTTGCGTCGATGGGGCTCACGATGCAGTCGGTGGGGGCGGATCTCTCGTCGATGCTCAGTGGCAACTTCGTCAATCGGTTCAACATCGACGGACGAAGCTACAAGGTGATCCCGCAGATCGAGCGCGCGGCGCGGCTGACGCCCGAACAGATCGCGGACATCTATCTGGGCGGGCCCGGCGGACAGCTCGTCCCGTTGAGCGCCGTCGCGTCGATCAAGACGGGCGTCGAGCCGCGGACGCTCAATCGCTTTCAGCAGCTCAATGCCGTGAAGATTTCCGGCGTCGCCCCGCGCTCACTCGACGCAGGGCTCAAGGTCCTCGAGGACGCTGCGGCCAAGGTGCTGCCCGCCGGCTACCGGATGGATTACACGGGCGAGTCAAGGCAGCTCCGGCAGGAGTCCGGCAAGTTCCTGCCGGCGATGGGTCTGGCCATCGCGCTCATCTTCCTGGTGCTGGCGGCGCAGTTCAACTCGTTCCGCGATCCGTTCGTCATCCTCGCAGGCTCCGTGCCGCTCGCGATGTTCGGAGCGCTCTCCTTCACCTTCCTGAAATTCGCCGGACCACCGGGGCTCCATTTCAGGCTTACCGAGGGCTGGACGACCACGCTCAACATCTACTCGCAGGTCGGTCTCGTCACCCTCGTCGGCCTGGTATCGAAGAACGGGATTCTCATCGTCGAGTTCGCGAACACGCAGCAGCTGGCCGGATTGAGCAAACTTGCGGCCGTGCAGGCTGCGGCGGTCACGCGTCTCCGTCCGATCTTGATGACGACCGTTGCGACGGTCGTAGGTCACTTCCCGCTGACGCTCGTGACCGGCGCCGGAGCGGTCGCGCGCAACTCGATCGGCATCGTGCTCGTGGGCGGAATGAGCATCGGTACGCTCTTCACGCTGTTCGTCGTTCCGTGTGTCTACGTGCTGCTCGCGAAGGATCATTCGGCGGAGCGTCAGGCCGCTGGGGGGGCGGCGCAAGCCGACGTTGCGCCCGAGGCCATTCCGGTGCCCGCAGAGTGATCACTTGCTCTCTACCCGACCGACCGTTGCACGATTCAGCGCTGACCAGACGCGGCGGGGTTTTGGTGGGCGCAACAGGATTTGAACCTGTGACTTCGTCCGTGTGAAGGACGCACTCTGCCGCTGAGTTATGCGCCCGCCTGCGAGGTCCAAATCGCCAATTACCCCACTATGCTCGCGCCGGCAAGCGGACCGCCGAGGATCGCGCCGCGAATACGCTGCCAGAGCTCCTCGCGGCCGCTCGCATCTTTGGCGCTGAAGCCGATCACGGGAGCATGGGCGGCCCGGCGCAATCGTGCGAGCGCCGGCTTTCTGGCGGCGACCGCGATCTTGTCGAGTTTCGTCGCCACCCAGATGACGTCGATGGGCCTTCCTCCGCCCGGTGCGCCCGCTTGGCGCACGAAATCGACGAGCTGCGTTTCGTCGTCGCCCGGACCCCGGCGCACGTCGACGACGAGAACGATGGCGCGAAGGCTGACGCGATGGGCCAGGTACCGCTCGACCATGGCCTGCCACTGTCCTCGCTCGTGCCTGGAGCGCTGCGCCCAGCCGTAGCCTGGGAGATCCACCAGCCGGAGCGTCAGGCCGTCCGAGCAGCGCACCTGGAACATGTTCAATTGGCGCGTGCAGCCGGGGGTGCCGCTCGTCCGCGCAAGACCTCGGCGCTGCATCAGTGTGTTCAAAAGGCTCGATTTGCCCACGTTCGACCGACCGGCGAGCGCGACTTCCAAGAGTGTCGGCGGCGGCAGCGATCGCGCGTCAGTCGACCCCGCCTCGAACGAGGCGTCGACGACCGTCGTCGAGGGCTCTGCTCTCGGTTTCATCGGGGCGCGCCCGCCGACTTCGCCTTGCCGACGCGCAGCCGGCGTCGAGCCCCGCCGGCGATCTCGTCGAGCTCGGGGCTTCCCAGGGCCCACGCCGCCGAAATGAATATGATTGCGAAGAGCAGGACCCCGATCGACCCGGGAAGCACGCGCAGGATCGCGGTCGCCCCCGGGCCGCCAGGCGGCGGCGTCAGAAGGCGTGCGGCTCCCCAGCCGGCGACCGATGCGATGGCCGAGGCCGCGGTCGTGCGCCCGACGGACCGCGCGATGCGAGCGCCGCAGAGCGTACCCATGCGCCATCGGAGGGCGACGAGAAGAAGCCCCATTTGCACTGCGCTCGATCCCGCAACGGCCACGCTGATGCCGACATGGCCCATGGGGCCGCGAAGCCCGAGGGCAAGCCCGATGAATGCGCAGAGGTCGATCCCGCTGACGATCACGGGCGTTCGCGTATCACCGAGCGCGTAGAGCGCCGGGACAGTCTGGCGGACCGCTGCGACGGTCCAAATCGCCCCCCCCTGCCACATCAGCGCACGCGCGGTCTCGTGCGCTTCTCGGGCATGGAAAGCTCCTCGCTGGAACAGGGCGACGACAATCGGCTCCCCCAGGACCGAGAGCAGAGCGCTGGCGGGCAGCGCGATGAACAGCGCGAGAGTGATCCCGTGCGCCCAGGTCACCGAGAGCTCCCGAATCGCGCCCTTCGCTGCGAGGGTCGAGAGCGATGGAAGGGCTGCAGTCGAGAGCGCCATCACGAAGATGCCTTGCGGAAAGTCGCAAAGGCGCATCGCCCAGGAAAAGTAGCTCTGCGCGCCGCTTCCCAGGCCCGCCAGGAAGCGGCGAGAGAGCACGAGATCGATCGAATAGATGCCGATGCCGAGCGTCAGCGGCGCGATGCGGCGCAGCGCCCGGCGAACGTCGTCGTCGATGACGAACGCCGGCGCATCTGCGAATCCGATGGCCCGCAGAGCGGGCCATTGCGCCGAGACCTGAAGCAGACCGCCGCCGAGCGCTCCTACGCCGAGCGCGAGCACCGGGTCGACGCCCCTCGAAGCGAACAGATGGGGGAGCAGAAGGGCGGCGGCGAGCAACGCCACGTTGAGCAGTCCGGGGGCGAAGGCGGCAACGGCGAAACGCCGCTTTGCGTTCAGCGCAGCCATCCCGAGCGCAGCGGTGCCCATCAGCGCGATGTACGGAAAGATCATCCGCGTGAGTCTCGCCGTGCGCTCGAATTCGCCCGGACGCCCGCCGTAGGTACCCACGAACAGCTCGGTCAACGGACGCGCGAACGCCACGCCGAGGATCGTGACCGTGACGAGCGCGATGAGCGATATGCCCCGGACGCGCGCGAAGAAGCGGCGGGCTGCCTCATCGCCCTCGTTCGCGAGCTTCTCGGAAAGAATGGGAACCACCGTGCTGGCGATGGCGCCCTCGCCCAGCAGTTGACGCAGGGCGTTGGGAATGGTGAACGCCACCCACCAGGCGTCCGTCGCGTCTCGATCGAAGATCCCCGCCAGAGCGACGTCGCGCAGTAGCCCGAGCACCCTCGACGCAAGCGTTCCGGCGCCGACGATGGCGGCGCTGGCGACGAGCCGCCCGCGCTCGCTGGCTCCTTCCCGCTCCATCGCCCCATCGTGCGCCGCGGTCATCGCGCTCAGGGCCCGGGTACGGGATCGTCGGACACAGGCTCGTGCCCGGCGGGGCTGCAGACTGGGCAATGACAGAGCGCTCGCAAGTACTTGAACGAGTAGATGCCGCTCGCGTGCCCGTCGAACCACTTGAGTGAGATCGCGTACCCTCCGACGACTTCGATCTCGTCGAGCTCTTGCTGCGCATCGCTCGGCTGGACGAAGTGAATGTCCCCGGTGTGCCCCTGGCAGCCCGCGCACGGGCAATAGCCGCGCAGTATCGCGTGGGGATACACGCTCCGGTGTCCGTCCGCCCAATCGATCTCCGTCGAACGACCCCCCCGCGGCGAGCGGATGGCGACCGGTTTGAAGCGCGGATCCTTGCTCACGCCGGCTTCCTGCGCGCGGAGGCGATCGCGCTCCGCACGCGACCGAGGTCCACCAGACCCGAGACGGCGCCCGTGCGCGAGACAGCTTTTTTCCCCATTGCGTGGCCGACCCGAAGCGCGGTTTGCCATAGACCGGCATCGCTCCAGGCGGGTCGGCCGGGCACCGCTCCCCCCGAGACCAGCGTTGCGAGCGCCCCGGCGATGAATGCGTCACCGGCGCCCGTTGCGTCGACGCAGCGGGTGCGACTCGCCGCGACCTCGACCTCGCCGTGCGAGCCGACGGCCGATGCCGGCCCCGCCCCTCGCGTCAAGAGCCACGTCGCGCGGGGCGCATGGTCGCGAAGCCACTTCAGGCCCCCCGCTCGTCCCTGAACGGCTCGAAGATCGTCGCTGCTCGCTTTGACGACGGTTGCCCGGCGAGCGATCCGCGCGATCGCTTTGGTCATCGATACGCGATCGCGCCAGAGGTGTTCGCGCACGTTCAGGTCCAGAAATATGCGCGCTCCGGCGTCCTCGGCCACCTCGAGAAAACGGCCCGTCGCATTCGCGAGCTCCGGAGTGACGAGCGTGCTCGTTCCAACCAGCGCCCAAAGCGCGCGCCCCATCGCCGACGTGATGTGCTCGGAGCGAATGGCGAGATCGGCGGAGTCGTGACGGTAGAAGATGAAACTGGGCTCCCCACTCGAATCGCGGACGACGAATGCCAGACCGGTTCGGTTGGGCAATCGCTTCACGAAGCGCACGTCGACGCCGTCGGCGTCCAGATGTGCGATGAGCGCGTCGCCGAAGCGGTCGCGCCCAACGCCCCCGACCACGGCGACGCGGACACCCAGCCGGGCCAGGCCGGTGGCGACGTTGGCGGGCGCGCCGCCGAGGTGACGCCGGAAATCGCGTGCGATTGCTTCGCGCCGCCGAGAGCTCGAGCCGCCGCTCACGGGTCGCTCGAACATGTCCCAGAGAATCTCCCCGAAGCAGACGACTTCGACCATTCGGGTCTCAGCGCTCGAATCCTGCGTGAACGGCCATCGCCCGGTCGACGACGCCCAGCACGACCTGAGCCTCGGCGTCGCCCACGTCCCGAGCCCCCCCTGCTGCGAGAGCGCGCGCCGCGTCTCGAGCCGCCGGAGCGAGCACGGTGACCGCCCCTCCGCAAGACCGGCAGACGATGCCTCCGCGGGCGGGATCGAGGCAGGCCGCGCGGCCCTCGGGGCAGCGTCGACCGCAGCCGACGCATTGGTCGAGCTCGAGGCCGTAACCGACCGCGCTCAGCATCGCCAGTCCCGCGCGGGCCAGGGCATGTCTTGGCGCGGCATTCGCGTCGTCGAGCGCGTCGAGCAGCTCGACGAGCACGCGCCAGCCCTCCGGCTCCGGGGTGCGCGGAGGAAAGAGGTGGCGCGCCCACCGAAGTGCCGTCCCCGCCGCCTCGAGGGCGTCGAGACGGGATACAAGCGACGCCCGAAGACGCACGATGCTCGCCTCTTTGAGCGTTGCCAGTTCCGCGCCCCGGTCGTCGAGCAGAACGGCCACGCCGTGCACGGGCTCGAGCGCGCCGCCGATTCGACGGGAACCCCGTCGTGCGCCCCGAACGATGGCAGAGACCTTTCCCGCGCGCTCGGTCAGGAGCGTCGCGACGACGTCGCTCTCGCCGACGTCCACGGTGCGCAAGACGAGCGCGTCGCTCTCGAGCCGCGTCACACGAGCAGCATAGGCGCGCTTCGTCGCGCGTGCCGCTGCGATAGCTCCGTGGGCATATCGCGCCCGCGCGGCTTGAGGACGATCGACAAGGCCAGCGACAACAGGATGAGCATCAGGACGAACGCGATGGTTACACCGAACCGTCGCCCCTGGCCCTCTCGGGCCGCCTGAAGCGGCGTTTGGATCGGCAACGGCGTGACGTACGCGACGCGTCGGCTCGATGTGTAACGGGCCAGGATCTCGGCGGGCAGGAGGCCGAGGGCCTGCGCGTAGGCGCGCAGAAACCCCCGGACGAACACTTCGCCGGGCAACTCGTCGAACCGATCGGATTCGACTGCTTCGAGCGAAGCCGTAGGAATGCGCGTGACGCGCGACAGCTCGCTCAGGCTCATGCCTCGCGTTTCGCGTCGTTGCCTCAGGTACCGGCCGAGCGTTTCGGTCGTCATCCCCGACTTCGTTCTTTGATAGTCGACTTCGTCCTGCGCCGGCTGGGCGACCGGATCGGGCGCCGGCGGCCTGCTTCGCACGTCCGTCGGTTGCGTGGGCGTCATTGGATCCTCGCCAGCCCCTCTACACACCGTTTTCCCGTCGACGTCTCGGGAGAAAGGTCGCGGCACCGTTCCAGGTCGGTACGGGCATCGGCGAGCTTGCCGAGCTGCAACCTGACCTGAGCCCGTTCGCTCCACGCGTCCTGCAGACGACGGCATTCCTCCGCGTCGACGGAGATCGCGTTCGTGAAGCTCTGCTCCGCCGCCGGCAGGTCCCCCTTTTTCTCGTAGGCCATTCCCAGGCGGTAATGGCCGACGCAGAACCGAGGCTCCGTGATCGAATTTTTCAGCGACTCGATTCCTTGGTCTAGACGGCCGGCGCACACCTGCGCCCACCCCAAGTTGCCCCACGCGAGGTAGCTCGATTCGAACGCGGCATCCTTGGTCAGGGGCGTCAGCACGTCGATGGCCTCCGTACAGCGCCCTTCAAGAATGAAAATCTGTCCCAAGGTGTTTTTGGCCTCGCGGAAGTTTCCGTCCGCCGTCAAAGCGCGGTGCACGTACGTTTCGGCCTCGTTCAGGTGGCAGTCGGGGTCGCGCAGTTCCAGCTTGCCCGAGCAGAAGAAGAGATGAATCGTCGAAGCAAAGTAGAGGGCCTTCGCGTTCCGGTCGTTGACGGAGATGGCCTTGCGGACATGGTCGAGGGCAAGCCTCGGCTGACCGCGGAAGAAATAGTCCCGGGCCAGGTCGTATTCGGCTTCGCTTTGGCGCTCCGGGTTGGCTCCTGGTGATGCTGCGCTTCGGGGAGCGCAGCCGGTTCCGACGATGCTGATGAGGAGCGCGCGCCCGAAAAGGCAGGCTGCCGCCCCTCGTTTCAAAATCGCCACATGCTTCAGGCCCCGGGAATTACCTTAGAATCGGTTGCGAAGTCAACCGCGCCCGAACGCTCCCTGGAGCATCTGCGCACGGGGTATCGAGTGATCAGGTAAGTGGTCTGTCGTCGGCCGAAAGTCGTTACTATCGTCGCGAGAGGGATCGGCGGCGATGGGCAGAGCGGCCAGCGTTTCTCGGACCACCAAAGAGACGAGCATCGAAGTGACGCTCGATTTGGACGGGTCGGGTCGGTCGGACATCGAGACGCCTTTGCCCTTTCTGAGTCACATGATCGATCAGCTCGCGCGTCACGGGCTTCTCGACCTCACCGTGCGCGCGCAGGGTGACGTCGAGATCGACGGCCACCATACGACCGAAGACCTGGGCCTCGTCATCGGCCAGTGTGTCGCGAAAGCCGTTGGCGACAAGGTGGGCCTCGTTCGCTACGGGTGGGCCACCTTGCCGATGGACGAAGCACGCGTCACGTGCACCCTCGATCTGTCGGGCCGCACGCACTTCGTCTGGGAGGTCCCCCTTCCCCACGGATCGAAGCTCGGAACGTGGGACGTCGAGCTAGCGCCCGTGTTCTTCGATGCCTTTGCCCGTGGTGCACAGTGCAATTTGCATCTGGTCCTGCACCGCGGAGAGATCCTGCACCACATCGTGGAGGTGAGCTTCAAAGCGCTTGCGCGGGCGCTTCGCGAAGCACTTCGTGTGGAGCCGCGCGCAATCGGGGTGCCCTCCACGAAGGGGGCGCTCAGCGACTGACCGCTCGCACGCGGCGCGGATAATTGGGCCCGCGACGGCGGTCTGCGCCAGGATACGCGCCATGGATCAACGAAGGTCGGGCCTGCGCAGCGACGATCGACGCGTCAAACGCAGCAGGGATCGAAGAGAAGCGCTTCAATTTCTCGTCGAGACCGTCGCGGATCGGAACCGCGCCCGGGCGCTCGTGCTGCTCGACGGGGCAGGCCGGATCGTCGCCGGAATGGGGGGCCCGAACGAGGTGATGGGACTGGCCGCAACCGCCCGCGCGGTCGCAGAGCGCCGCGCTTCGGTCGAGCAGATCGAAACGGCGATCCGCGGAGGAGACGTTACCGCTCGCAGTCTCCCGACGCGCGAGGGCACGCTCTACCTGGCGGCCGTGAGCGATCGGATGAGCGGTGTCGGAACGGCGGTCCAGGCCGTCCGTCGGATCCTGCACGAGACGGCTCGCTCGTGAACCCGTCCCGCCACGCCGTCCACAGCGCCTGAGCCCGGCGCCCGGGCCGTCGAACGGGCGAAACCGCGCCGTTCATGACCCATCGAAGAAACGTGAGATGTTGCCCCTAAGTCTTCGGAACTAAAGGGGTGCGAAGGAGGGGACTTGAACCCCTATGCCAGTTACGGCGCTAGCACCTCAAGCTAGTGCGTCTGCCAATTCCGCCACCTTCGCGAACAGGCAGCGACCGTCTATACGGCGGCCTGCAGATCGTCAAGAGAAGCTCCACGCTGCGACCCGGAAGCTTTTACCAGCGCGCATGCACCGAGGTGCGGAAGTGACGGTCGTAGACGTCGCGAATGCGACGCATGAGCGTCTCGTCGAGCGCGGGCAGCGACGAGGCTGCCGCGTTTTCGACGGCCTGCGCCGGCGACTTGGCGCCGGGGATCGCGCACGTCACGGCCGGAAACATCAGAATCCAGCGAAGTGCGAGCTGGGTCAGCGTGACGCCGGCGGGGACGAGCCGCTTGAGCTCCTCCACGGCTCGGAGCCCGCTGGTGTAGTCGACGCCCGAAAACGTCTCCCCGACATCGAACGCCTGCCCGTGCCGATTGAAGGTGCGATGGTCGTCGTCGGCGAACTTCGTCTGCGCGCCGAGCTTGCCGGTGAGCAGTCCCGACGCGAGGGGGACGCGTGCGATGATTCCGACTCTGGCATCGCGGGCCAGTGCGAACAGGTCTTCGGCCGGCTTCAGGCGGAACATGTTGAAGATGATCTGGATGGACTGCACGTGCGGAAAGCGCAGCGCCGCCTTCGCCTCGTCGACGGTTTCGACCGAGACGCCGTAGAAGCGGATTTTGCCCTCGTGAACGAGCTCGTCGAGCGCTTCGAAGACCTCGGCGCGCGAGTAGACCGACGCCGGCGGGCAATGCAGCTGCAGCAGGTCGATCGTGGCCGGCTCCAGATTACGAAGGCTGCGCTCCACGAATCGGCGGAGGTTCGCGAGGGTGTACCCGTCGGCCTCGTGAGGGTTCAGCCTGCGACCCGCTTTGGTCGCGACGTAGAGCCTCTCGCGCCGCTCTCTCGTCAGTCGCCCGATCAGGCGCTCGCTTCTCCCGTCGCCATAGACGTCGGCGGTATCGAAGAAGTTGACCCCCGCGTCGACCGCAGCGTGCAGCGCGCGCATCGATTCGCCGTCATCGACGTCTCCCCACGTGCCCCCGATCGCCCAGGCCCCGAAGGAGATTTCCGAGATCTCGAACCCCGTTCGTCCCAGCGTGCGTCGATTCATCAATCCTCCAGCGGAGCGCGCCACGCGGCCGTGCCCGGTCGGGTCATGTCGGGATGCGTGCCGCGTTGACCAGCACGTTGACGATCTCGCCCACCTCGAACGGCTTGCGGACCCAGCGAATCGACTGGCCCTCCAGATCGTCGGGAAGTCCGGCTGCGCTGCCGCTGATGAGGACCACCACGGCATCCGGGGATCCCCGCCGAAGCGCATCGAGGGCCCCCCGTACGTCGTGCGCAATGGGCGACAGGTCGACGAGGGCGGCGTCGTGCTCCTCGGCCGATCGCGCGGCCAGCTCGGCGGCCGTTCGCACGACGACCACCTGGGCCCCTCGCGCGCCGAGGGCCGATTCGAGCAATGTGGCTACGTCGGCGTCGTCTTCGACAACGAGCACACGCGTTCCCGACAACACCGCGGGTCGGGGCGCCGACATGGGCGCCGGGGGAGGCTGGGCGCGCGGCCAGCGCAGTCGGAAACGAGCCCCTCGCGCGGGCTGATCCCTGTCGAGATCGAGGTCTCCGCCGGCGGCGCGGGCGATCGCCCTGGCGTGCTTCAACCCCACGCCCGCGCCTCCCTTGCGCTTCGATGAACCCTCGAAGATCTGCAGTGCATGGGAAGGTGCGACGCCGGGTCCTTCGTCCTGAACCAGGACACTGATCCCCGACACGTCGACATGGGGCTCGACGCTGACCGCCGTGCCCCGAGGCGCCCACGCGAGCGCGTTGAGAAGAAGGTTGGTGAGAACTTGTGCGACGTCGTTGGCGAGCGGCACACGTGCGCCCGGACAGCGACGGGTCGCGGTCAGCTTCACGCCGGCCCGTTGAGCCTCGACCGCCATCGCTTCGACGACGTCCGCGATGACCGAGTCGATGCCTTCCTCCGAGTCCTCCACGTCGGGATCCGCCCCAATGGCCCGCCTCGCCAGATCTCGCGCGGCACGGGCACGATGCTCGACGATGGCGAGCGCGCGATCGAGCTGCTCTCCGGAGCTGCGGCCTGCGCGTGCCTCGCCCACCCACCCGAGCAGGACGGTCAACGCGTTCGATACGTCGTGCAGCGCACCGGTGACGTCCTGATGTGGGTCGCCCGGAGGCACATCGCTCCACCTGTTCGTTCGGCCGGGACCGTCCTGCTGCACATCGGGAAGCTACGACATCTGCCTCGTCTGGTCACGTCTCGGAACACGACGCCTACCGGGCAGAATGGCGGACGGCTCAGTCGAGGGCCGTGGCTCCGTCCCCCGTCTCCGCGGCGAGCACCGACAGTGCCTTACGCGCACCTTCGATGGTGATATCGCGGGCTTCGACGATCATCGCCGCGATTCTTTCGACCTGGCTTCCGGTCGCACCGGCCGCGAGCGCGACCGATCGCGCGTGCAGGCCCATATGACCACGCTGGATTCCATCCGTGGCGAGCGCCCGTACCGCCGCGAGGTTCGATGCAAGACCCACCGACGCGGCGATGGCAGCCAGCTGCTGTGCGTCCTTCGTTCCGAGCACTCGGAGCGACAAGCGCGCAGCCGGATGAACCCGCAGGGTGCCGCCGACGGTTCCGAGCGCCAGCGGCATCTCCAGTCGCCCCTCGAGCATCTGGCCGTCTCGCCGCCACGTGGCGAGCGGTCTGTACTGGCCCGTTCGCGACGCGAACGCATGCGCGCCCGCCTCGACGGCGCGCCAATCGTTGCCGGTCGCGATCACCACGGCATCGACGCCGTTCATGATTCCTTTGTTGTGCGTCGCCGCGCGATAGGGGTCGAGCTCGGCGAACCGCGACGCGCGGACGATGCCGTCGATCACCTCGGTGCCCGTCATGTCGTCGGTCGTCAGGGCGTCCGCCGGTACCTGGCACCGTACGCGGACACAGCGCCGATCGCAGAGGTTCGACAGGATCCGCAGCCCCACCCGCCCACCCGCGATGGTGGCGATCTCGTCGGCGACGGCCTCCGCCGCGCTGTTCACGAGATTCGCACCCATCGCGTCCTGGCAGTCGATGATGATGTGCACGACCACCATGTCGTGCGCGAGGATCCGGGTCTCGATCTCGCGAGCACCGCCGCCCCGCGCCAGAAGGCCGGGCACCGAGCGGTTGGCCAGCTCGACGATGGCCTCCGACCGCTCGGAGATGCGGCGCTCCGCTTCTCGGGCGTCGGTTTCCACGATCTGCACCTGGGCGATCATCAGCGGCGGGTCGGTTTCCGCGGCGAAGCCGCCGCCGGCCCGAACCATTTTGGCCGCGTTCGACGCGGCCGCGACGACGCTCGGCTCTTCGATGACCATGGGGACGACGTAGTCGTGCCCGTTGACCCGGACGTTGAGGGTGACACCGTACGGCAGGGCGTACGTTCCGAGGACGTTTTCGACGAACTTGTCGGCCGTCTCGGAGTCCAGCCCCCCGGCGTCGAGAGCCCTCTCGATGTCATGGGGATCGGCGCCTGTCACTTCACCGACCAGAACGCGCCGTTCGTGAACGGTGACTTTGTAGAAGCCGGGCAATCGCGAGGTTCGCGCCATTTCAATGCCTCCCAGGGTGAAGCGCTTCGCGACGGACGCCGCCGCGATCGATGGAAATCGCGAGTGAAGAGAGACCGAGAGTTTCCGCGCGCGCCTCGAAATGCTGCGACGGAGCCGATTCTCCGAGCCATACCGCCACGTCGCCGCCCCCCGCGCCCGAGGGGATGAAGGCGGCGTCCTCCGATTCGGCGAGCTTCGCGAGCTCGGCGCAAGCCTCGGGAACGATGGGTGCGTCGGCCATGGCCCCGAGCCCCGCAAGGAGCTCCGAGTAGGCTCGGGCGCAGCGCACGAACTCGCCGGCACCGCTCCGCATCGCTGCCGCGGCGGCCACGGCGGCCGAAAACAGGGCTGCGTCCAACCGCGCCATGTCTTGCGTCGCCTGGAGACGGGCCGCGCGGACGCGCGCGAGCAGATCGCTCGTGCGAGCGCTCTGGCCCATGAAGAACGCCGCCATGACGAGGTCGTGTGGCCATTCGACGGTCTCGATGGCGGCATCGGGTCCATCGAGCGTGTAGCGGATGACTCCGCCGTATACGCTCGCTGCGACGTCCACACCGCTGCCGCCGCTCTGGGCGCGGGCGTGCGCCGTCCGAGCGAAACGAAACAGCCCGTCGCGAACCTTTGGATCGCGGATGTCTTCGCCCCGATCCAGCGCCGAAGCACCGAGGGCTGCCACGAGGGCCGCAGCGCTGGAGCCCAGGCCCAGCTTTCGACCGTATCCGTTCTGAAGCATCGCCACGTCGACGTCGGGGGCTCCGCGGTCCCCGAACGCCGCCTGCACCTCCGGCGATGGCGTTGCGGCGAGACGATCGGTGTCGGCGAGGGCATAGCGATTCACGGCGGCGGCGATTGCCGGAGCCCCCTGGAGGACCGCGTACGCGCCCGTCAGTACCAGCTTGCCGGGCGCCATCGCTCTCATGCAGCCGCCCCGGCGTCATCGAGGAGCGCGGCGGCGGTCCCGGTCCGGCTCTGGATGATCCGCCGGACCCCGGGCACCGCGGCCATGGCCTCGGTGGCGCACGCCGCGTCGTCCGGTCGAACGAGGACCTTGACGTGGGGCCCCGCATCGATCGTCGCATAAGCCTCGATCCCCCGCGCCCGGAGCGCGTGCACCGCCGAGAGCGCCTCGAGGGTCGCCGCCGTCCAATACAGTACGCCGGCCGCCATTGCGCTCGCATGCATCGCCAGCGCGCTCGCTTCAGCGAGCTGTCCGACAGCGGAAAAGTCGCGCGCCAGCAGCGCCTCGCGCAACCTTTCGTGCAGCCTTGGCGCGGCCTCGAGCCACGCGCTCGCATAGGGGCTCCGCTCCATCGTGGCGCGCATTCCGGCCGTCGAGCCGATGGCCTTGGCATTCTCGGTGGTGATGCAGACGAGGACGGCGAGCGGCAAGTGCTCCGGCGGCGCAAGCGGCCGTGCGGCGAGGAAGTCGACCTCTCGTGGAGCCACCGGGCCGGCGTCGAGCTCGACGAATCCGCCGAACACGCTGCGTGCCGCGCTCGCCGAGCTGCGCCGTGCGAGGTCGCTGACGCGCTCGGCGTCCCAGTCGAGGCCCGCCGCGCGCACGGCACACAGCGCCAGCGCTGCAAAACCCGACGCGCTCGAAGCAAGGCCCCCCGCGGTTGGAAAATCGTTGCGAGTGACGACCTCGGCCCGCCGTGATTCCCCGGACGCGCTCCGGACCCGGTCGAGCAGCTCGACGACCCGCACGCGCTCTCGGGGCTCCGCAGCACGGCCATCGAGGACGACCCGATCCTCGGGCACGCGATGGTCGAACCTCACGTGCGTCCGGGTCGCGAGTCCTCCGAGGGTGACGGAAAGGCTGGGAACGGCCGGAAAATTGCCGCAGCCTTCACGCTTGCCCCAGTACTTCGAGAGCGCCACGTTTGGATGAGCGATGGCGAGCGCCGCGCTCATGGCGTCGTCTCGGTCTTTCGATTGTCGGGGTCGTGCGCCCGCAATTCGGCGGTGACCTGGGTTGAAAATCCTTGAAATCCCGCATCGTTCCACGATCTCAGGACGGCTTCGGCGACGGACTGCGTTGGCACGAGCGCGACGACACTGCCTCCGCCACCCGCTCCGGTCAACTTCGCACCGAGGGCGCCGGCGTCGCGCGCGAGCGCGCAGAGGCGCTCGATCTCGGGCGTCGACACGAAGAGCGCTCCGAGCAGTGATTGATTCAGGTCCATCAATCGGCCGAGCGCTGCGCGATCTCCGGCCTCGAGCGCTGCGCGGGCGGCATTGACGAGCACGCGGACGCCCTCGAATGCCTCCTCCACCGTTTCGGGCTTTCGCGCGCGCAGACGGGCAACGGCTTCGACCATGGATTTTGTGCTCGACGCCATCCCAGTGTTTCCCACGCAAAGATGGAGGGCGCCCCGCGCGCGCACGGGTTCGAGACCCGAGCCTCGACGGAAGAGGACGCAACCCCCGCGGGTTGCGACGGCGGCATCCACGCCGCTGGGATTGCCGTGGAAGATGCGCTCCCAGGCCATGGCGCGATCCTGAATCGCTGCCTGCCCCAGCCGGGGCTCGAGCGCGCGCGCGATGGCGACCCCCATCGCCGCCGAGCATCCGAGGCCGCCGCCCGGCGGCAGGTCGGCATCGACATCCACTGCGTGAGGCCCGAGCGAAGGCGACGAGGTGCGCGCGGAATCGAGCAAGGCGCGAAATGCGCGCGCCAGATCGTGCTGGTCGTCGTTCTCGCGAACGTTGATGTTCCAGCCTTGCACGTGAAGCCGACTGGGCTCGCTCTCGAGCGCGACTGCACGCGCGCGCGCGCCTCTGTCGATGCCGACCGCGATGGCAGGAATGCCGTACACGACGGCGTGCTCTCCGAGCAGGATCACCTTGCCGCATGCATATCCGACGCCGCTCATCATGCCTGCCTGTTGGTTAGGGCGTGTGCTGCGCTCGCGAGGAGGGCCCGTCCCGCCGCCGTGAGCTGGGTCTGCTCGAGCGCCGCGTGCGCCTCGCCGACCAGTACGGCGATTCGGTTCTCGATCCGCGCCCGCACGCCGGAGCTTTCGAGGAGGGCCGTCGCCACTTGCACGTCTCGTGCAGGCGCATCGCGTCGTCCGAGCACACGGCCGAGCTCCTGGGTCAGGCCCTCGGACATCGCTTCGATGACCACGGCCGTACGCTTGCCCGCGCGGAGATCGCTTCCCGCAGGCTTGCCCATTGCTTCCGCGCTGCCGAACACGCCGAGCAGGTCGTCACGGAGCTGAAAGGCCACTCCGAGCGGTTCGGCGAACTCGGTCAGTCCGGAGACCTGCGCATCGGTCGCGCCCGCAAGCCGGGCGCCGACGACGACGGGACCCCGCACGGTATAGCTCGACGCCTTGAGCCGGTGCATCGTCTCGAGGTCTTTTGCGTCGCGGGCGTGACCGCCGACGTCGAGCACCTGTCCTTCGACGACCTCTTCCTCCACTCTCGCAAGCTCGGCGGCGGCGAGCACCAGACGATCCCGCGACACCGGCACCTCGAGGATCGCCCGACGAGACCATGCGGCCGCCAGATCTCCGGCCAGGATCGCCATGGCGTCCGCGCGGGTCTCGTCGAAACGAGCGCGCATCATCGCCGGCACGCTGGGGCCGCCGCGTCGTACGTCGTCGCCGTCCATCCAGTCGTCGTGAACGAGCAGATACGTCTGGAGAAGCTCCATCGCGACGCCGGCGTCTACGACTCTCTCCACGCCTCCCTCGCCGCCACAGGCTTCGTAGGCGGCGCCAAGCAAGGCCGCCCTCAGGCGCTTTCCGCCGCGCAGCGCAAGCTGCTGGACGGAGATCGCGACCGCCTCCACGTCGGCGCCGCGGCTGCGGGCGTCGCCGAGCCGGCCGTCGAGCCACTCGCCGAGCCGGTGCTCGATCGTCGGCCGGACCCGAGCGACGAAGTCGCCGAAGTCCGCCGTCGACTTCGGTTCGCCCGAGGTCGCGATGCGATGCGACGCGCGCGTCCCGTTCGAATCTGAACCCGGTGGGGTCATCGCGCGCGCCGAGCCTAGGGGCGTCCGCCTCCGTCGTCAACCTTCCGAATCCCCTAATTCAGACGAAGGAACGGGTACTTTCACGTTTCGTTGAACGAAGAACTCGCCACGCGACGCGCGCGTCCTTCCGACTGGAGCGCGCGCGACGAGATCGTCGAGCTGCACTACGATTGGCTCTCGATGAGCAGCATCGGTCAGCGCAAGGCGGATCATCTGACCATTTGCGCGGAAGAGGACGTCGGGTTTCGAAACGCCTCGACCCTCCTGGAGTGCGTTCGACTCGTGCACGATGCCTTGCCGGATCTGAGGGTCGACGAGGTCGACCTGTCCGTCACGATCTTGGGCAAGCGGCTGAGTGCCCCGATCGTCATCGCATCGATGACCGGCGGCACCGACGAAGCAGGTCGAATCAATCGCGAGCTGGCAAGCATCGCCGAGGAGCGTGGGTTGGGCTTCGGTTTGGGCAGTCAACGTGCGATGCATGCGCGTCCCGCCACGAGCCCTACGTTTCGCATTCGCGAGGTGGCCCCGACTGCACTCGTGCTCGGGAACCTGGGTGTCGTTCAGGCGCGATCGATGACGACCGCCCAGATCCGTGCGCTCGTCGAGGGCGTCGGCGCCGACGCGCTTTGCCTGCATCTCAATCCGGCGATGGAGCTCGTCCAGCCCGGCGGCGATCGGGATTTCACCTTCGGGCTGGACACGATCGCGCGTCTGGTCCGGGAGCTCGGGATCCCGATCGTCGTCAAGGAGACGGGGTGCGGTATCTCCCGCGCGGTTGCGACGCGGCTGCGATCGGTCGGAGTCGCGCACGTCGACGTCTCCGGTGCCGGAGGAACGTCGTGGGTCGGCGTGGAAACGAAGCGCGCGGAGTCCGCGGGCGACGAAGCGTCTCGAAGTCTTGGTGAGGTATTCTGGGACTGGGGAATACCGACGGCGGCCTCGATTGCTCTCGTCGCTCCGCTCGGATTCGAGACGATCATCGCCACGGGCGGAGTCGGGGGTGGCCTCGACGTCGCGCGTGCTGTCGCCCTCGGGGCCAGCGCCGCCGGATTGGCCCGACCGGTTCTGCGTGCCCTGAGCTCCGGGGGCCGCGAGGGCTGCATCGCCTTTCTGAGGCGCGTCGAGAGCGAGCTGCGCGCGGCGATGCTGCTCACAGGGAGCCGGGACGTGGGCCGGTTGCGCACCGCTCCGCGCGTATTGAGGGGTGAGTTGACGAGCTGGATCGAGCAGCTCGGCTCGTCTGGAAACGGTGATAGTCTGATTCCATGACGGAGAAAAAGGCTCCCGGCACGAGCGGAAGCGATCGCCCTCGCGAGGAGGTGACGGGAGAGCTTAAGGAGAAACGTGACGCATTCCTGCACACGTTCTTCCGTCGGGGCGCGGAGCTGACGGAGGAGCTGGTCGGCGAAAACAGGCGTTTGCGGGAACAGCTGGGCGAGCTGGAGAAGGACAATGCCGCGCTGAAGACACACCTCGCCAGCGACGCGGCCATACGGGATCTGCTCAAGAAAATCGAGGAGCTCGAGCGCGAGAAGGCGCGACTGCTGTCGACCGTGCATGCCCAAGCCGAGATCACCAATCGCTTCGCCGAGATCGAATCAGAGCTCGAGAGCTTTGCCAACCTGTACGTCGCGAGCTTCCAGATCCATTCTTCGCTACGCGTCCGGACCGCCGTACGCCACATCCGCGAATTGCTCGTTCAGCTTGTCGGGGCGCGACGCCTCGCGATTTACTTCGTCGACGAAGGGGACAAGCACCTCTCGCCGATCGCAGCCGACGGCGTGGATGTCGCGACGGTCCCCGTCATCGACTTGCGCGAAGCGGCGGCGCCTGCCTCCGCCGAGGCGATCGTCGAGCGAACCTATCTGACCGGCGTCCCGCACCTGGCCGACACGGACCCCATCGCTTCGCCGGCCGCCTGCATCCCCCTGCAGCTCGAGAACCGCACGGTGGGGGTGATCGTCGTTTATTCGCTTCTCGAGCACAAGAAGCGCTTCGTCGCCGTGGATCGAGAGCTCTTCAAGCTGCTCGGCGCCCACGCGGGAGGAACGATCGTATCGGCCTATCTTTGGGGTCAAGCGGGCGGTCGCAGCCCGTCCGCGGCAGCGCTTCGAGAGCTGTGCGCCTAGTCGCCGTCCGTCTCCCTCCCCGTCTCCCTCCCTCCGCCATCAACGATGCTCGTTTGGACCATTGAATCAGGAACTTCGGGATGAATGCCCAATACTCGTGCCTGGTCGTCGAAGATTCACCGATGATGCGTCAACTGCTCGTCGTCGCCTTGTCGCGTTTGAAAAATCTCCACGTCACGGAAGCCGACGACGGGGTGGACGGTCTGCGCAAGCTTGCCACCGGCAAGTTCGACATCATCCTGACCGACATCAACATGCCGATCATGGACGGTCTGAAGCTCGTGAAGCGCGTCCGGAGCGACCCGACACACAAGAACGTGCCCATCGTCGTCATCACGACGGAAGGTTCGAACGAGGATCGGCAGCGCGCGCTGCAGCTCGGGGCGAACGCATACATCACCAAGCCTATCCAGGCTCCGCAGGTCATCGCGAAGGTGCGCGAGCTTCTCAGGATCGAGGCGTGACGCGCATCAAGATTTGCGGTGTCACCTCGATCGAGCAGGCCATCGGATGCGTCGAGCGTGGCGCGGACGCAATCGGCGTGAACTTCGTCCCGTCCAGCCCTCGTTGCGTGGACATCCCCTCTGCAAAAGCGATCGCTCTTGCCGTAGGCTCGCGCGCTCTGGTCGTCGCCGTGGTAGCCGATATGACGGTCGAGGCGATGCAGCTCTTGCGGAGCGAGACCGGCGCCGGTTGCCTGCAGCTCCACGGAAACGAGACGCCCGCTGCCGTTTCGCCGCTCCTCCCCCATGCATACAAGGCGATTCGTGTGGCGACGGCCGAGGACGTTGAAGCCGCGCAGACGATGCCCGGAGATTACGTCATGGTCGACGCGAATGTCGCGGGAACGTTGGGCGGAACCGGCCGCACCTTCGATTGGTCACTCGTGACCGGTCTTGCCCGTCGGCGACGCTTGGTGCTGGCCGGGGGCCTGACCTCCGGGAACGTTGCGTCGGCGATCGCGATTGTCCGGCCCTGGTGCGTCGACGTCTCCAGCGGCGTCGAGAGCTCCGCGGGTGTCAAGGACCTCGCGAAAGTCGAGGACTTCGTCAGGTCCGTGCGCAGCGCGGGCTGAGCCCGGCTCACGCGTCCGTGGCCCCCGGATCGCCTTCGGCCCATCGAAGGGTCGTCCGGTCGATGATAGCCGCCGCGAGATTCGGGACTCTGTCCATTCCCTCCAGCAGAACGTCGGCGGGGGTGCGCCCTGCCCCCGCGAGCCCGCGCATGCGTGCGAGGTGCACTCGCTCGTCCTTGCCCCCGGCGGCATCGACGATACCTCGTCGTTCGAGGCCGCCTTCGGCGATCGCGATGAGCCGCTGCGCGATCTCGGCCAGCGGGCGGCCGCGGAAAGTCGAACGCAAGCCATCGCGCCAGGCCCGCCTCCGCAGCTCTTCGACTTCGTCGAACGACCAGCCGTCGATCAGGTCTTCGGCTTCCGACATCGCGCGGTCGTCGTAAAACACACCCGTCCACAGGGCCGGAAGCGCGCACGCCATGTCGGTCGATTGGACGTCTGCGCTTCGCAGCTCGATGGTGCGCTTCAGACGGACCTCGGGAAAAAGGGTGTTCAGGTGCACGGTCCAGTCGTCCATCGTCGCGAAGTGACCTTCGAACCCGTTCTTCAAGAAATCCCGAAACGTCTGTCCGGTGTTCGCGATCGCGTGACCCCCTCTCATCAAGAGGAACATCGGCACGTCCAGCGCCCATTCGACGTAGTCCTCGAACGAGGCATGCGTCTTCCAGAGAGGCCGTACCAGGCCGGTGCGATCGGGATCCACGTCCAGCCATACACGCCCTCGATACGTCAGGCCCCCGTGAGGCTTTCCTTCTTTCCACGGGCTGTTGGCGAACATCGCCATGGTCGTCGGCGCAAGCGCGAGCCCGACTCGCATCTTCCGCATCGCGTCGACCTCGCTCGCATAGTCGAGATTGACCTGCACCGTACAGGTTCGAAGCATCATGTCGAGCGCGTGCGAGCCGCGGGTGGGTAGATATTCGCGCATCACCCGGTACCGCTGTTTCGGCACCCACTGAAACTCTTCGCGCCGGCTGAATGGGTGGAAGCCCACACCCAACCATCGGATGCCGAGCGCACGAGAAAGTGGGCCGAGCTCCCGCATGTGCGCGCGTAACTCCGCGCAGACTTCATGGATATTGCGCGCCTGCGCTCCGGAAAGCTCGAGCTGCGCGCCGGGCTCCAGGGTGATGGCTTGCTCTCCGCGCTCCAGGGCCACGACGGGTCCGGCCGGGTGCTCGTGCTCGGGCGTCCAACCGAACCGAGCGCGCAGCTCGGAGAAGACCCGAAGGATGCTTCGCTCACCCTCGTAAGGGAGAGGTTTCCCGCTGCCCTCCAGGATGCCGAATTTTTCCATCTCCGGCCCGATACGCCACCGCTGCCGCGGTTTGCACGCGTCGACGAACGGGACGAGCAGGTCGTCATGTCGCCTGAGTGGCTGCATGTCTCGGGTATTTGTCGTCACGGCGTCGGCTCGCAGAAGGCGCGCGGTTCACGTTCGATGCCATCCGACGGCGCGCGGTGTCGCCATAGCTCAGCCCGGACTTGGTGCGAACGGAAATCGATCTCAAGCAGGAAGCACGCGGGCTCCATCGTCGCGCGCTCGCGGCCTGGCGGTGCGCTTGCGGTCGACCAACCGAACCCGTCGTACGAAAAGATCGAGAAGGAAGAGCACGATCGCCGAGGCGACGAATCGCGGCCAGATGTCCTCATGATACGGGATCGCCTCTCCGTCCGGATCGAATACGGCCGGGGTTGACGGATCCAACCAACCCCCCGTCGCCCGCACGGCATGATCGAGCGTGGCTACGTCCGGACTGATGGCGAGGTACTCCCGGGGGTACGGGTTCGTCACGTGTCCGAAGCTCTCGGCCACGGTCATCGTCTTGGCATTGCCGCTCGCGTCTTCGATAGCTTCGTCGAGCGATGCATGCAGCAGAAATGAGCCGAAATGATCGATCGGAAAATTCGCCTCGTAGCGGCCGGGAGCCGTCTGTCGCATGGGCACCTTGTGGGTCTCGCCGCCGGACTGCTGTCCGGAGATGACGAGCCAGCCCGTCAGGCCGTTCTGGAAGCGATCGTCGGCGCCGATGGCATCGAGCGCCGCACGGACGTTTCCCGTGGCCGGATCGATCTCCGCCTTCATGTCGAACACCTGACGTTTCTTCTGCCGCATGTGCTCCCGGACGAGCTGTCCCCAGAATGGCCCCCACTGAGGCCATCGCGTCCACTCGAATGCCCAGAGGTTCTTGACGTCGCTGGTCCATGCGATTGCCGAGCCCAGACCGACGTGCCATCGCGCGAGAATCGGTTCACCGAGCTCACTCTCGAGGATCTCCTGCGCCGGCGCAGGCTTCAGCTTCGTCGCGACATACCCGTGGAGGAACGGCGCGGCGGCCAGGTCCACTCCCCTCAGGAAGTCCGCGGGGGCGACGACCCGAGGCTGAAAGTATTCCTCGACGGCTGCCGAGCGACTGACCATCTCGGTTTCGCGCGTGAAGATACGCGGCAACGACTGCGGATCGGACACCTTGTAGAAACGGCCGCCGCCGGTTTCGGAGATCGAACGGAGCAGGGCTTCGTCGACGCCGCCGCCGAGCCCCACCGTGGTCACCGTGATCTCTTCGGCTGACATCGCTTGAACGAGGTCACGTATCCCGTTCTGCGGCGCTTGTCCGTCGGTCAGGAGGACGACGTGTTTGCGTTTTGCCCGCGTCGTGGATAGCGCCTGATAGGCCGCGTCCAGCGCAGGAAATATCTCGGTTCCGCCGCCGGCCTGAATGCGCGCGATGTCGCTCTGGATCCGCGCGCGCTGCTTTGCTGCCGTCATCCGCACGATCCGCGTCGGCTGCGAGTCGAACGCGATCACCTCCAGCAGATCGTCTGCAGCGAGCACGTCGGCAGTGGCCTTGGCCGCCTGCTTGGCCATCTCGAGGGGTAGACCGGTCATCGATCCCGAACGATCGATGACGAGCGCCATGGCTACCTCGGGCTCGTCGCGACGCTTCTCGGCATCCATGCGAACGGGCAGAATTCGCTCGATCGTCGTGTGGCTCCAGCCGCCCAGCCCGTAGCCGTTCTCGCCGCCGGCAAAAAGGAATCCGCCGCCGAGGTCACGAACGTACTGCTCGATGGTCTCCTGCTGAGCGAGCGACACCCTCTCGGCGGGCATGTCGCTGAGGACGATGAAGTCGTATCGTTCTGCCTCGCGCAGCGACGTCGGCAGGGGGTCGAACGTGTCGACGTTCAGCTGCTGTGCGCTCATGGCCGCCGCCAGATAGGAGGCGTGGGCCGGGTTCCCGTCGACGTACAAGACGACCGGCATGCCGATGACTGCAGCGACGGCGGTTGCGCGATTGTTCTCGCGGAAGTGGTCTTGCGTCGCGTCGCTCGCCTCCAGCGAGTACGTGACTTCGCCCGGCACCGCTGCACGGCTCTTGAACGAAACGTCGTTATCGCCAGCCTCCAAGTCGACGACCTTGATGCCCTCGAGCCCGTTGACCAGGTCGCCCTGTTTGAGCGTCAAGGTCACTCGTTGAGGCACGCTCGAGAAAACATCCGCATGGATGTCGAACGTCTCCTGCTCGTGGACCTTGTCCGGAATCCGCAGGTCCCGCACGGCCACCTCACCGGGGACGGGTCGCTTCGTCGGCACGGCGAACAATCTCACGCCGAAGCGCTTCGCTCGGTTCGCCTCGGCCAGGAGGTCACCGTCGGTCTGGACGCCGTCGGAGAGGACGACTGCATGCCGCAGGTATCCTTCCGGGAACAGGCCGTAGGCGAGCTGCAGCGCGCTCGCGATGTCCGTCGCCGCTCCGAGACCGGGACCGTGGCGCTCGATGACCGGAGCCGAGGAACCGATGGGCACGACGCGCGGGCGCTTCGCGAAGGTGACCACACGGACCAGATCGTCCTTCGGTTTGGCCTCGAACGCTCCTCGGATCTCGCCGCGCGCGTCGTCCAAGGCAGCGTCGGAAATGCTGTCGCTCACGTCGACGAGATAGACCGTGCACACCTTCTGCGTCGTTGCCGTTCGCGCGACCCGCGCAAGCGCGAGCGCGAGAGCGAACACGAAGGCGATCCGCAGGAGAACGGAGATCGCTCGCTGGGTTGCGGGAAGGTCCGCCAAGCTCCGACCGACGACCAGCACGAAGTAGGGCGCGAGGAGCGCAATGCCGAGCATTCTTGGCGCCAGCAGCTCGTACTGGATGCCCCCATGCGTCCACGCGATCGTGGCTCCCGCGCGCCAGACGTACCGCAGGTACGCCCACGCTCCGACGCAGGCCGCGCTCAGCACTGCGCCGGCGAGGAGCGCGCCGCCTGCGCCGCGCAGCGACAGCCGGCTCATACCGTGACCCGCCTGTGGTAGGTGGCCCACTCCAGGGCGGTCAACGCGGCCGCGGCGAGAAGAAGGATCACCCAGATGTTTCGCCGAACGCCGGCCCCACGGCTCACGACCGGGGCCGCCGGTAGCCCGTCGACGACGAGTTGCGCCCGCGGCGTGATCGCGCTTTCGCTCGCATCCAGCATGTTGGCAGCAAACGACGTGTGGATGCTGCCGTCAGGCATGGCGCTCGGCCCACCGGAGGTCGTCGTCAGGTCGTAAAAGCCCGCTTGCTCGCCGAGCATGACGGCACGCCCCTCGTGCACCGCCGTCGATTGGACCGAGCCGTCCGGCAGCTTGAGCAGGGCGCGATCGGCTCCAGGGCTGACGGGAACGCGCCAGACGTCGCCGGTTCGATAGCTCGAAATGTACTGAGCATCCTCGTCGACGAACCAGCCAATCGTGTCGATGACGAAGAGAGGCCACGCCGGCCGCAGCGGCAGATCGCTGTCTCTCACGTCGAAACCCATCGCGAGGAACCGGTGTCCGCCCCGCGTTCCCGCCACGAGGATCGGCGATGCTCCGCCGTCGGAGGCGCCCAGGACCTTGTCGCCGTTCTCCGGGACCAGCGCGTGCCCGACGGACACGTTCACGTCGTCCAGAGCGAGGAAACGAAGCGCCGGATGCTTCCTGTCGATCTTGTCGAATCCCGGAGCTTTCAGCTCGCGTCCGACCTTCACCGGCGAGCCTGGTCCCGTCGGATCCAGGTAGAGCGCGTTGGTGGGCGGCGGCTGCGCCGGTGTGACGCGATCGAAGATGACGACGTCCCAGCCGCCCCTCCCGACCGCGTCGACGTAGGCCGCGGGCGCCACGTCCGTCACGTCCAGGTACTCGTCGAGCAGCAGCGCCGCCTCGAGGTAGGTATCTCCTTCGGTCACCACGAGCACCTTCGCGCGTCGCCTCTCGGGCAGCAGTGCGAACGCATGATCGTCGACTGCGAGTTCGTCGTGCGTGCCGTCGACCCTGGCGATCTTTGCCTCCAGCGTGCGGCTCGCGCCGGACAGCTGCGGATAGAATCGCGGGAGTCGCTCCGCGGGCTTCAGACGCAGCTTCGTCAGATCGACCAGCGCGCCGTCTCCCAGGAGCTGCAGCTCGACGTCTTCCACGGCCGGGCCGGTATTCGTGATTTCGAGCATCACTTCGTAGCGGCTCTTGTCGAGCGGGTACCGGCGGACGGAGAACTCGGTGATGCCGACGTTGTTCCCCTCTTTGCCGATCTTCAGGTAGCTCAGCTTCGCGTCGCCGAGGTGGACGCCGCCCGAAGAGTCCTCGGCCGGCCCCAGCGCGCCGTCCGAGACGACGACGATTTCGGGGCGGGCGGATCCTCGCAGCACGTCCGTCGCGAATCGAAGAGCGCGAGGGAAATCGGCGCGCGCGTCGGTGGGACGTATCGCTTCAATTTGGCGCTCGAGAGCGACGGTGTCCGCCGTCATGGGCCCGAGCGGCGTGACCATTGCGTCCATCTGGGCCACGAGCATCTCATCGGCCGCGCCCAGCCCCTCGACGATCTTCTTGACCTCGTCCCTGGCTGCCGCCAGGCGTGTCGGTCGCACGTCCGTGGCCTGCATCGACGCGCTCGCATCGACGAGAACGACCATCGTCCGGCCCTGCAGAAGGCTTTCGGACGGGCGCGGGTCTCCGAGCGCGAGGACCAAAAGCGCGAGAAGAGCGAGCTGTAGCAGCAGCGACAGGACGCGCTTCAATCTCGCGAAGAGCGTCGTTGTCTCCTTGTCACGGAGGATCCGCTGCCAGAGCAACGAGAACGGCACCACGACGACGCGGCGTCGCAGCTTGAGCAGGTAGAGGACGCCGACGCCGAGGGCCGCCGCTCCGAAGAGGAGAGCGAGCTGCGCCAGCGGGAGACCGGCGAAGATCATCGCAGAAATCCTCCGCGTCGCAGGACGCGCAGGATGAGCTCCTCGAATGGTATCGCGACGTCGGCGGCCGCGTACTGGACCTGGCGAGTCGCACAGAAGCGCTCGACCTCGGCCAGGTGCTCCGCGTACGCTTGTGCGTACCGCTCGAGGACTTTGGCGGTCACCGTGACCTCGCGCTCTTCGCCGGTTTCGCAGTCGTAGACGAGGACGTCGCCGCGGAGCTTCGGGCGGGCTTCGGCCGCGTCGACGACGTGGACGACGAAGGGGTCGAACTTGTTGTAGCGTAGAACGTTGATTCCCCTCTCGAATCCCCGGGGGTCGTAAAGATCGCTCACGAGTACGGCGAGACCTCGCCGCTTGTTCTGTGCGACGAACATCTTCATCGCGTCTTCGAGATCGGTGACGCCCTCCGGGCGGACGTCGCGCAGAAATCGCAATGCCTTGAAGATCCGCGCCTTGCCGCGAGTCTCCGGCATTCGATCCATCACGCGATCGTTGGTCGTCACGATACTCACTCGATCGAGGTTCGCGAGCGCCACGTACGCGAGGGCCGCCACGACCTTCTTCGCGTAGGCCATCTTCCGTCCGCCGCTCTCTCTCGTCGAGGTTCCGCTCGACGGTCCGCCGAATTGCATGGAAGAGCTGGCGTCCAGGATGAAGTAGATCGCGAGGTCCTCCTCCTCCTCGTACAGGCGGACCAAGAGCTTCTCGAAGCGTTGGTAGACGTTCCAGTCGAGCGAGCGGAAGTCGTCCCCCGGCTGGTAGTCGCGGTGGTCGGCGAACTCGACGCCACTGCCGCTTTTTTTCGTCCGGCGCTCGGCACGGAGCCGCCCGGAGAACACGCGGCGGCTGACGAGCGCGAGGTACTCGAGCTTCCGTTGAAAGTCGTCGTCGAAGAGCTCTTCGTCTTGTGGCAGCGCTGCCCTTCGCGCGCCGCGCCGGCCGAGGACGTCCGTCAAGCGCATGGGCTCAATTCGGTCCGGTGGGGGCGCCCTTGTCGACCTTCGCCTCGGGCACGCTCTTCAAAACGGCGTCGATGACCTGATCGGTCTTGATCCCCTCGGCTTCCCCTTCGAAATTGAGGAGCACGCGATGGCGTAACGCGGCATGAACCACGCTGCGGATGTCGTCGACGCTCGCGGCGAAGCGGCCCTCGAAGAGCGCGCGAATCTTCGCCGCCATCAGCACCGCCTGGGCTCCCCGCGGAGAGCTACCGTAGCGTACGAAGCGCTTGGCAAGGTCGGGCGAGTCGTGACCCTCGGGGTGGGTCGCTTGCAATACTCGGACGGCGTAGTCCTGAACGTGGCGCGCAACCGGGACCTGGCGTACCAGGTTCTGCATTTCGAGGATCGCCTGACGATCGAGGATCGCGCTTCGCTTCTCGAGGTTCGCGCCCGTGGTGAGATCGAGGATGCTGTGCAGTTCGTCCCGGCTGGGAAAACGGACGTAAAGCTTGAAAAAAAACCGATCCAGCTGCGCTTCGGGGAGCGGGTAGGTTCCTTCCATCTCCAGCGGGTTCTGCGTCGCGAGAACGACGAAAGGCTCTTCGAGAACGAACGTGCGTCGGCCCACGCTCACACGGTGCTCCTGCATCGCCTCGAGGAGCGCGCTCTGCGTCTTGGGCGTCGCGCGATTGACCTCGTCCGCGAGAACGATATTCGCGAATATCGGTCCCTTGCGAAACTCGAATGCTTTTGCGCCCCCCTGCGTTTCGTCGATGACGGTCGTTCCGAGAATATCGGCCGGCATCAGGTCGGGCGTGAATTGAATTCGTGAAAACGTCAGCGAGAGCGTTTCCGCCAGCGTCCGCACCAACATCGTCTTTCCGAGCCCGGGCACGCCCTCGAGAAGAGCGTGTCCCCCGGCCAGGATGCAGGTCACGACGCCGTCGACCACCTCACGATTGCCGACGATCGATTTCGCGATCTCGGCACGGAGCTCGTCGATGCGCTTACGAAACGTGGTGACTTGCTCGCGAACGGCCTCTGTTTCCATGTCCTCTCCGTACTCGTCAGGGCGTGTCCCGCGGGCGAATGAGCTGAAAGTAGCGCTTGACGTAAAACCGATAGCCGCCGGGGATCTCGTCTCTGGCGAGCGATTGCTCGGCTTGCTGGTGATACTCGGTATAGACTTTGTGATAACCGCGAGCGGAAAATCCCCGTTCGGCGGCGCCGAGGATGACCTGGCTGCGGGACGGTCCCTGACCTGCGGCGCCCTGGACCTGGGTGTCCTCGGTGCCCATCGCGGAGCTCGTCGCCTTGCCCTGCACGTTGGGATCGTGACCTTCGCCCCAGCGGCTGGGCCCTTCCCGGCGGCCGTCCCCCGCGCCCTGCTGCGCGCTCGAGCCTCCCGACCCCTTGGAGAGCATCAGGATTTTTTCCCCGTTCGGCCCCACGATCCACGACTCCTGTCCTGCACCGGAGCCTTGACCGGCGCCCTGACCTTGCTGGTCCCCCTGGGACGACGATCCGCCCTCCGGGCCGTTGCCGGCCTGCGGGCCGCCTTGGGAATCGCCTCCGTTCTGCGGGCCATCGCCTGTCCGACCCGACCCGCCCCCGCCTTGTCCGCGCGCCATGCGGCCGAACCTCTTGAGCCGTACGAGCTGCGATTTTCCGTCTCCTCCTTGCTGACGCAGAAGCTCACGAAGCTCCTGGAGCTTCTGCCGCAGCTCCTCCTTGTCGCGTTCGGTCATCTGCTCCTGATCGAGCCGGTTGATGTCCTCGGCCCCCTGATCGAGGTCCTGAGCGCTCAAGCCCAGATCTTTCATCAAGTCCTCGGCGGCTTGCTCCAGCTCTCGGTCGAGGCGATCGAGACGCTGCCCCGCGCCGCGCTGCTCTTCGAGCTCCCGGTCGAGGCGGTCCAGCTCGGCCGTTTTCTTGTCGAGCAGGCTATGCTCCTCGTCGGGCCCTCCGTCCTCGGCGCTGCGCTTGGCCTTCAGGATGTCGTCGGCCAGGCGTTCGCGCCGCCGCTCGAGCTCGGTCTGGCGATCCTGCGCCGAGAGCGCCGCCTTGGCGAGCGCCTCACGCAGTCGATCGAGTTTGGCCTTGTCGACGGGCCCCGATGCGCCGCGTAGTTTGTGAGCGAGCTCACGCATGGCGTCTCGAGCTCGGTCGAGTCGATCGTTCGAGAGAGCGATCCCGGTAGGACGCGTCAGGTCCGCTTTCTCGAGCTCTTCTCCCACGGCCTCCACCTGACGTTCGAGCGTCTTGTCGTCCGCGGCGTCGCGCGTCAGAAGCTTCTCTTCGAGCGCTTCCAGTCGGCGGAATGCCTCGGCTCGATCGAGCCGCCGATTGGCGATGTCCTCGACCAATCGGTTGAATTGGTCGGCGGCCGCCTTGGTCTCGTCGCTCAACTGGCGCTCTTCGATCTGTTTCAGGAAGTCCTTGACGTCGTCGAGGTCGTCGCCCGCCATCTCGATCGGGTCGATCGTTTGGGTATGCGCAACGACCCGGTGGACACGAACCTCGAAGAGCATCACTCCCAGCAGCACGCCGGAAAGACCCGCGACGCCCGCGGACGCTCGCGGAAACCCAATCGGTACGGCCGCGCCCGGCCGGGAGTGGGAAGCGATCGTGATCGCATCCTCGATCGCAGCGCGCATCAGCGGAGTTTGCTGGTCGCCCGGTCGTTCGGCGAATGCGAGGGCGCTCGAAAGGCGGTCGCTGTACCCGTGAAATCGATCGAGCGCCCGGGCTCCTGCGCGCGCGGGAAGTCGCGACCTCCACGCGACCGCTGCGGCAAGCGCGACGGAGGCTGCTGCCGTTGCAAGGAGCGCCCTGGCGGTCGATTCGCCGATCGCTCCGACCTTGCGGAGCGACACGTCGATGATCGCGAACGCAAGGGCTCCGCAGAGGGCGTACACCGTCGCGCGAACCGATCGCGCCATGCGAATCCGCCGCTCCGCTCGGCGCGCGACCCGTTCGACGCTAGCGATGCCTCGCCCGTTGTCGTGGCTCATCCGTCCAGCCCTCGATGCACGCCCAGCCTCATGGCGCGGCTCGTTCGGGGTAGAGACGTTCGAGGACAACGAAAGGTTTCCGGGGCTGGCTCTCTGCCCTCCGCGCTCGGCTCGGCGGGCGGGCGCGTTCGTCGTGCCATCAAGTCTAGCAAAGGTCCCGAGCGTCGCTCATTGGACTCGTCGCCTTGGCGAGCTTGGCCGAGGGGCCCAGGCCGCGAGCGATCAAATAAGTGGCGCGCTTTCCCGTTTCACGGTTGAAATCCACTTCGTGGCACCAAGACTTCCGTCATCCGCTCCCGACAAGCACCCCGGCGTCGAGCCGTCCAGAGGTTCGTCGGTCGAGCACCAGACGGTCGCCTCGGGATCCTCGGCCGATCTGCCGGCACCGCCGCCAATTCGAATCGGCGTCGTGCGCGACCGTACACCGGAGGCACGAGCCACGGGCGGGTTTCTCGACCTGCGACGACTCGATCTCGCGGCGCACTACCCCGACGGCACGGCGAGTGAACCGTTCGCGTACGACATCGGCGCGAGGAGTTTGCTCGATGCCGTTGTCGTCGCCGCGCACTTCAGGTCGGGTGGCGAGCGACACGTCTATCTTCGATCGGCGGTCCGCCCACCCTGTGCGCTGCGTCCGATTCCGCCCTGGCATGACGGGTCCCTCTGGGAGCTCCCCGCCGGCCTGGTCGAGCCAGCAGAGGAACCCGTCGAAACGGCAGCCCGTGAGCTCGGCGAAGAGCTGGGCTTCTCGGTCAGCTCCAGCGCGCTGACGCCGCTTGGGCCGTGGACGTTTCCGGCGCCGGGGATCATCGGCGAACGTCATCTGTTTTTTGCGGTGGAGGTGGACCCGCGGACGCGCGGGACGCCAACCGAGGACGGGTCCGCGCTGGAGAGAGGCGCTGCCATCATCGCGTTACCGGTCGACGTCATCCTTCGTCACTGCCGCGACGGGTCCATATGCGATGCCAAGACGGAGCTCGGCGTTCGTCGGCTCGCGGAATTGCCGTGACGGCCACCGGCAGTACCTCGACGGTGGGCGCGGCGACCCGCGTGTGCGTGGTCCTCAAGCGTTCGTCCTGGCGAAAGTGGGTCGATGAGGAAGCGGACGCGCACGTCATCGCGCTGCTGGAGGCCGACGACGAGACCGTCCGCAGAATGCGAGCAAGTCATCTGGATCACCTTGCGACCATCGCGGAGCTGCGCGCGGCGCTGGATGAGCTCGGCGTGAACGCGACTTTCACGGATCGACCAGATGCGTTTCGAATCGAGGGTCGGTGCGACCTCGTCGTGACCGTGGGCGGCGACGGCACGCTCCTCGCGGCGTCCCACGGCATCGGGGCGGGTACCCCTCTTTTGGGAGTCAACAGTGCCCCGAAGCACTCGGTAGGCTTCTTCTGTGGAGCTGCAAAGGGAGGTGTCCGCGAAGCGCTCATCGGGGCACTCGAGGGCACTTTGCGCCGTTCGGAGCTCACGCGGATGCGCGTCGATCTGAACGGCCAGCGCCTTCTCGACCGGGTGCTGAACGAAGCTCTCTTCTGTCACGCGTCCCCAGCGGCGACCTCGCGGTACATCATTCGCCTCCTCGGCACGGACGAGCGGGAGGTCGGCGCCGAAGAACAGAAATCGAGCGGGGTGTGGATTGGCCCGGCAGCGGGGTCGACGGCGGCGCAGCATAGCGCGGGCGGACGAGTTCTTCCGCTCGAGTCGACCAAGCTCCAGTACGTAGTGCGGGAGCCCTACTGCCCGCATGGGGAGTCGCTCGCGATGACCTGTGGTCTGGTCGGCGACGGCGAGGTCCTCACGCTCCGAAGCAAAATGAGAAAAGCCTGCCTTTTTCTGGACGGCGATTACATCGCGCACGACGTCACCATCGGGGACGTCGTTGCAATGCGCAGATCCGACGAGCCGCTGGTCGTGCTCGGGCTCGAGGTCGACGGCCGCCGCCATACGATGCCTCCTCCCGGCTCCGGCTGAACCGACGCCCCGAGCGACAGCGCTCTGCGAACGAGCGGCGGCACCGCGAGGGTATTTTCGCACCCTGGAGCAATTGTCCCGCGGCACGACTCGTGTCTAAATTGGTGATTCGGACCTGCCACGAGGCCGTTGGACGAGGCGCGACATGTCGGTTGGAGAGGCAGAGGGTCCGCACCCGAAACGTTCGGGCGGTGGGCGAGCTCTTGCTGTTCCCAGCGGCTCTCTATCGCCGGCCGACGGCGTAAAAGGGCGGCGCGGCTCGAGCACGACCGGCGATGGGCGCGCCCGGCTCCTCGCGTTCTGGGTCAACAACTTCGCGTCGCAGGACTGGCTCGTCATCGGCTATCTCGTCGCGCTGCTGGGCGCCCTTGCGGTCGGACGCGGCCACGACCGTGGCGGGTGTGCCTGGCACGTGCTTGCGGATCTCGTCTCCTACGTGATCGTTCTCGCTCTCGTGCGGCTTCCGGTGCTGCCGTGGGGGAGCGCGGCGAGCTCGCTCATCTATCGGTTGGCGGTTCTCGGTGCGGTCCTCGCCTCCTTCTTTCAGCTGCGCGAGATCCTGCCCGCGGTCAGCCCGTGGGCGGAAGACGCTCGGATTTACGCCCTCGATCTTCGCGTTTTCGGATTCGAGCCGTGTCTATGGATGGATCGCTTCGTTTCTCGACGAACGACGGAGTGGTTCGCGTTCTTCTACTTCTTTTATTTCCTCATCCTCACCGTGCACATCCTCCCCATGCTGCTGATCGAGCGCGACACTCGACTGCTGGGCTCGTTCTCGGTCGGCGCTCTTCTCGTGTTTCTGACCGCGCACCTCGTCTACATGGCTGTCCCGGGATGGGGACCATACTGGTACCTGCGAGCGAGCTTCGGGCACCCGCTCGTGGGGGGCACGTTCTGGCGGCTGGTTCGCGAAGCGGTCGAGGCTGGTGGGGCGCAGAAGGACATCTTTCCGTCGCTCCACACGGCTGCGCCGACGTTTCTCGCCATCTTCAGTTTCGGTCATCGCAATCGGGCGCCGTTCAAGTATACGTGGGGTCCGATGGCGTTTTTCGCGACGCAGATCATCATCGCGACGATGTTTCTACGGTGGCACTACCTGCTGGACGTGGTCGCCGGTGTGATCCTGGCGGTCGCGGCTTTCCTTTTCGCCCGACGGATCGCGTACTGGGAGCACGGCAAGCGCGAGCGGCTTGGGCTCCAGGCCTCATGGATGCCTCTCGTGTACCCTTGGGAGCGTCGGCACGGCGCCTGAGCGGAAGATCCATGCTCGGATTCGAGATCATCGGCACGGGCCATCATGTGCCCGGGCGGCCCGTGTCCAACAGCGACCTTGCGCGCGTGATGGACACGAGCGACGAGTGGATCTTCAGGAGATCGGGAATCCGACAGCGGCATTACGCGCCCGAAGGTGTGGGCGCGAGCGATCTCGCGGTCGAGGCGAGCAAGCGGGCGCTCGAGGCCGCCCGCGTTCGGCCCGACGACATCGACTACATCGTCTTCTGCACGATGACGCCGGACTACGTCTTTCCGGGCCCTGGCGCGCTCCTCGCCCACAAGCTCGGCCTGCGCGGAGTTCCCGCGCTCGACATCCGCCAACAATGCGCTGCCATGCTTTTCGGCATCCAGATCGTCGACGGTCTCGTGCAGAGCCGCGCGGCACGCACGATCCTCTTCGTCGGCGCCGAGGCCCACGCAGGGTTCATGCCGTGGGAGGATTGGAGTCTTCTCGAAGGCGAAAGCAAGGGCGAGGCCGGCCCCGCGGCCAAGGCACGTGCGAACAAGCACCGTGCCCTCGCCGTGCTCTTCGGTGACGGCGCAGGGGCGATCGTGTTTCGCGCGACCGAGCGCGATGCAGGTCTTCGCGGGATCAAGCTCTACACCGACGGTGGAGCCGCGAAGCTGCTCCACGTCGAAGGCGGCGGATTCCGTTCCCGGCCGTACTGGAAGCACTCCGACTTCGACGAGCAAACGTACATTCCGACGATGGACGGGCGAGAACTGTTCAAGTTCGCCGTGACGAAGTTGCCCGCTTGCGCACGAGCGCTCTGTGACGAGACGAAGACGCCGATCGAGAAAATCGACCTCTTCTTGGCTCACCAGGCCAACGCCCGGATCAACGAATACATCCGACACGAGCTCGACGTGCCTGCGAACAAGCTGCCGTCGAACATCGAACGGTTCGGCAATACGAGCGCGGCGACGATTCCCATTCTCATCGACGAACAGACCCGCGCGGGACGGCTCAAGCCGGGCGACCTGTGCATGCTCCTTGCGCTGGGCGCGGGCGTGCATTGGGGATGTGCCCTCGTTCGCTGGTGATCCGTCCGCACGCGCCACCAGATGCGCGCGGCGGATCATGCTCGTACGCTCGACGGCGTCCTGCCGGTGCGCGCGTGAGGTAAGGAGTAGGCGTCGTCCCGCAGCGTGGCCGTGCTATGTTGAAAGGGTGGAGCGGACGCGGCTTCGTGCAGGCGCGGTCGCCTTTCTTTTGGCGCTGGGCCTCGCGGCGTCGGTGTCGCTCGAGACGCATCGGGCGGATGCATCGGTCTCCATCGCAGTGAGCTGGGACGCCTTGGTGGGTCGCTCCACGGCGGCCGCGGTCGTCACACCGATCGAGGCCACGGCGGTCTGGCAAGAGGGGCGAATCTTCACTTACACGCATGTAAACGTCGATCGTGCGATTGCCGGGAAGCTCGTGACGGGAGGCGACGCCTGGGTGCGGACGCTGGGCGGCGTCGCGGGGAAGATCGGCCAGATCGTCGAGGGCGAAGCCAACCTCTCTCCAGGGGCGCAGTCTCTGCTCTTCCTGCGCGACGGACCGGCCGGGGCATTCGACGTCACGGCGCGTGGACAGGGTCAGTTCGGAGTTACCGCGGACGGTCCGCAAGGACAGTTGAGGGTCGTACGCAATCGAGCCGTAGGGATGCTCGTTCCCCAGGCATTGCTCTCGCCGCAAGCAGTCCCGGCGCTCGCCGCCGACGTGCTCGAAGGGCTCACGGTCGAGGAAGCTGCGCTGCGGGTGGCCTTGGCGTGGGCGCAATTCCATGCGCGCTAGCGCGTCCCTCAGGCCGTTCGCGACCGTCGTGCTGGGGGTGTCGGTCTCGGTCGCGACTGGGCGGCAGGCGCACGCATTCTGTCGCACGTCGACGTGTCCGCTGCCGCCGAACTGGGATCCGGCGGACGCAGGGGCGTGCGTTCCGGCGGATTTCGTCCAAGACTGCCAGACCCTATCGCCGCCCATCAGTCCCCTTCCGCTGTGGTGGCGAAACGCGTGCGTCAGCTACGACGTCCAGGAGGACGCGAGCCAGCAGATTCCCTACGACACCGCGGATGCGATTGCCGCAGAGTCGTTTTCGAAATGGACGGGTACGATCTGCGCAAACGGCTCCCAGGTCGGCCGCGTGAGCATCGACCTGCGCGATTTCGGTCCGGTGGAATGCGATCTCGTCCAGTACAACGAGAACCAGGGCAACCAGCACGTCATCGTCTTCCGGGACCAGGGCTCACCGGACTTCGACTCCACGAACACGCTCGGGCTCACGACGGTCACGTTCGACGAAGACACGGGCGAAATCTACGACGCGGACGTGGAGATCAACAGCAGCAAGACACTGTCGGTGACCGATCCGGCGCCACCGGACGGCTACGACTTTCCCAGCATCATGACGCACGAGGCGGGCCATTTCCTCGGCATGGCCCACTCGGTCAGCACCGAAACGACCATGTATGCACAATACATGCAAGGAACGACGACGAAGCGAATCTTGAGCGCCGACGACATGGCGGGAATTTGCACGATCTACCCCCCGGACGGTACCCGCGCCGTCGATCCCTCGGTCACGGCAAGCGGATTCATCCAGGAGGACGCTTGCGATCCGACCCCGCGTCATGGCTTCCAGAGTCAATGCGCGCAGCCGCAGAAGTCGTCCTGCTCAGTCGCTGGAAGCGAGGCGGCCACGTCGTCTGCAGTCCTCCTGGTGGCGATGTCGGGCGTGGGTACGATCGGAGCCGTACGGCGAGGGCGCCGGCGGTGGGCTCAGGGTGAGCGGTCTGCTCGTCGTCGCGGGTGAAGCATCGGGCGACCGCGCGGCATCGGCGGTCGTCGCTCGCTTGCCAGGCGCGCGCGTGTTCGGCCTCGGGGGCGCCGCGCTCGCGGGCTGTGGTGTCGAGCTCGTTGGCGACCTGCGGTCGACGACGGCTCTCGGGATCGGTGAAGCGCTCGCGCGAGGCTGGAGCGTGGTGCGTGCTTGGCATGCCGTCGTGACGGCGTCGGAGGAGCGGCGGCCGCGTGCAGCGCTGCTCGTCAACTACAGCGAATTCAACACCCGGCTTGCGCGACGCCTACACGCGGCCGCAATCCCCGTCCTCTGGTACGGCGCACCGCAGGTGTGGGCCTGGCGCCCGACGCGCGCCGCGGCTCTCCGCCGATTCGTCGACCGCATGGCCGTGATCCTTCCGTTCGAAGAGCGCATCTGGCGGGAGGCGGGAGTGGACGCGCTTTACGTCGGTCATCCGGCGCTGGAGACCCCGGCTCTCAGCCGCGAGGAAGCCCGACGAGTGCTGGACATCGCCGTGCGTGCCCCTGCGCTTGCCATCTTGCCCGGCAGCCGGCCTCACGAAGTGCGAAGCTTGCTCGACCCGATGCTCGATGCATTCGCACGACTTCGATCCGGGCGGCCGGCCCTCGACGGACGGGTGCTCGTGGCCGCGAGCCTCGACGAAAGGACGAAGAGCTTCGTCCGGGATCGAGCCCGTTGGCAGCGCGTGCGGACGTTCGATGTCGACGCGCGCGGCGGAGCTGCGCCCCTGCTGCGCGCGTTCGATGTTGCGCTTTGCGCTTCGGGGACCGTCTCGCTCGAGGCGGCGCTCGCGCACGCCGTGCCGGTCGTCGTCTACCGCGTCGGCCCGACGACGGAGATGGTGGCCCGGCTGGCACTTCGGACTCCGCATGTCGGACTGCCGAACGTGTTGCTCGGTCGCCGAGCCTTCACGGAGCTCTTGCAGCGCGAGGCGCGGCCCGATCGCATGGCCGACGCCGTCGCGGCGGCGATCGACCACCGCGAGTCCTTGCTTGGCGCCTGCGAGGAAATCGTGTCGGTCCTCGGCCATGTCCGGGGTCCCTCGGCGTCTGTCGCCCGGCTTCTTGCGCCCTGGCTCGGCCTGTCGCCCGAGGCCGCGTGATCGCCTCGCGCACGCGGCCCTTCGGAGTAGGCCCCGAGCTCGCCACCTTGATCGGGGCTTCGGCGGTGCTCCTGGCGCTGCGCTGTTTCGCGGCCTCCCGCGTCGGGTATGGCGACGCGGAAGCGCTGTACGCGAGCTACGCCCGGCATCCTCAGCCGGCATACCTGGATCATCCCGGCCTCATCGGTGTCGTGGCGCGCCTGCTCGGCGGCGGGGCCGCACCGCTTCCCGGCCGCGCGCACACGGCGACGGCGTTGCTGGCGACGCTCGTCCCCTGGGCGATGGTCCTCGCGTGCCGCGCCTGCGGCGCGGCCTGCAACCGCTCGTTTGCAGGGGGCGCGATCGTCGCGCTCGTCCCGGAGACGGCAATCGGCCTGTTTGCGCTCGGTCCCGACCTGCCGCTCGCGCTGGCCTGGATCGGCGCGCTTGGCAGCGCCGCGACTGCACTTCGAGCCCCGCCGGGGAGCTTCCGCGCATGGCGGGGTTTTGCCGCGGCCGGTGTCTGCGCGGGCGTTGCGGCGACCGCCAAGGTCAGTGGCGGCTTGCTCTTCGGCTCGCTGGCGCTCTGTTACGCGTCGAGCGCCGCGCGGCCGCACGGTCGAACCGCCGCGCCATGGCTGGGGATCGCGGCCGGCTTGCTCGTCGTCGCCCCCGTTGTTGCGTTCGAAGCTCGCACCGGGTGGCCGATGCTCCGTCACCGGCTGTTCGACAGCCAGGCCGGAGCGGGGTTCTCGCTGCGCAATGCGGGGGCGCTGCTCGGGGGGCAAGCGCTGTACCTCTCGCCCCTGTTTGCGGTGATCGCGGCTCTCGCGGCGCGCGCTGCGTGGACGGACAGGCACGACGCGGTCGGGTCGCTTCTCTTCTTCGCCTGTGCCCTGCCCGCGGCGGTGCTTGTCCCGCTCTGCGTCTGGAGCCGCGTTGCCGAACCGCACTGGCTGGCCCCGGCCGAGTTGGCGCTCGTTCCAGCCGGAGCCCGGGCGGTGGTGGTGCCCGGTCGCCGGCTCATGACGGCGGCTGGAGCCATGGCTGCGTCGATCGTGCTCGGGGTCCACGCGTGGGTGCTCGTGCCCCAGCTTGCTCGCCCGGTTCCGTCGTACGACGCGCGTCTCGACATCTCGAACGAGCTCTACGGATGGCCGCAGGTCCTCAGCGCTGTCGTCGACGAGGCGGCACGCGTGGCGTCTCCGACATCGGCTGCGGAAGTGCCGATCGTCGTCGGTCCGCACTGGGTCATTTGCGCCCAGCTGGAGGCCGGTCTCGGGGGCCGGCTGCCGGTCGGTTGCGACACTCCCATCCCGGACGACTTCGACACCTGGTGCCCTCGCGAACGTTGGGGCGATGCGCACGTCCTCCTGTGGGTCACGGACGCCCGATTCGGACCGCCGCCGTTGCGGCACGGCTACGTGTCGCTCCGCACGCGCAAGGTGAACGTCGAGCGCGCGGGCCGCTTGGTGCGAGCGTTCGAGATCGCCACGCTCGTCAGGGGCGTGGCGCAGAATGCGAGCGGCCGGCACGGCGTCCGTGCGCTCGTACGAGCGCAGTCATCGCCTCTTGCGAAGCCGTTTTGCGGCCGCGTCGTACTGTGCGACGTCGCCGTTGGCCTCGATCTGCCGATCCTCGTACGGCGCCGCGACCCGTCGGTAAAACTCGTCTGCGACGTTCTTGAACACTCCGGTGACCGTCGCGATGGTCCCGTAACGGATGCCTCCGAAGCGGCTCTCCACGACGCGCATGGCGAGCGAGGTGCACGCATAATTGAGAAGCCCCGCAAAGGCCGTCTCCTCCGGCATTGCGCCCGCGAGCTCCGCGATGCGGTCGGCGAGCGCGGCAATGGCGGGGTCGAGCGCAGTTCGGAATTCGGGTTTGACGTAGGGCATCTCGGTCGTCCCCTCCCCTCCCATCTCAGGCCGGGATCGTGCCGTCGTCGGGCCGCCGATCCTCGGCGGTGAGTCCGGCGTCCCGCATCAAGGCGAGGTCTTCATCCGCCTCCGGGTTAGGCGTGGTGAGGAGACGGTCACCAAAGAAAATCGAATTCGCGCCCGCGTAAAGCGCGAGCAGCTGGGCCTCACGCGTCAACTCCGCTCGTCCGGCGCTGAGGCGGACCCGTGCCCGCGGCATGAGGATTCGCGCGCAGGCCACCATGCGCACGAGATCGAGAGGGTCGATCGGCGGCAAATTTTCGAGTGGTGTGCCGGCCACCCGCACCAGGGCATTGATCGGAACGCTCTCCGGCTGGGGCTGCAGCCGGGCGAGCGTGCGGAGCATCTCGCAGCGATCGTCGATGCTCTCGCCAAGGCCGATGATCCCGCCGGAGCAAACATCGATGCCGGCGGCGCGCACGTTCTCGAGAGTGCGCAATCGGTCGTCGTAAGTCCGCGTCGTTACGATCGAGCGGTAGTGGTCGCGGCTCGTGTCCAAGTTATGGTTGTACGCGTCCAGTCCGGCGTCCTTCAGCCGTTGCGCTTGCTCGCGGGTGAGCATCCCCAGCGTTACGCAAGCCTCGAGACCGAGCGCCTTGACCCCTCGGACCATCGCCAGGACGCGCTCGAACGCCGGGCCGTCCTTGACGTCGCGCCAGGCCGCGCCCATGCAGAATCGGGTCGATCCCTGGTCGCGGGCCCGCGATGCAGCGGCGAGCACCTCTCCGATTTCCAGCATCTTCTCGGGAACCGCCGCCGTACGGTGGTGGCTCGACTGAGGGCAGTACGCGCAATTCTCGGGACAACCTCCGGTCTTGACGCTGAGCAGGGTGCAGAGCTGTATTTCACCGATCGCATGGTTCGCCCGATGGACCCTGCGGGCTTCGTCGATCAAGGCGAAGAGCGGACGATCGTACAGCGTTCGCACGTACTCTCGCGTGGGTCCCGAATCTTCGGTGCGCATCGAAACGTCGGCAGCGTAGCAGAAGGGTCACCCGCCGCCGACGAAGTGTACGACTTCCACGACGTCGCCCTCGCCCACGTGGCGGCTCGCGTGCTGCGCCCTCGGAACGACGGCCCCGTTGATTTCCACGGCGACGGGGCCTTCCGCGATTTGCAGGTGAGCCACGAGCTCGGTCACCGTGATTGCGTCGGGCACATCGCGGCGCGACCCATTCACCGTGATGATCATCGTCGAGCTCCTTGCCACGCGGCGCGTACGCGTTCCAATACGAGGTCGGCGAGCTCCGCCTTGGGTAGCGGCGGCAGAGGCTCGGCGGCGTCCGCCGAAACGAGCGTCGCTCGTGCATCGTCGCGCCCCAGTGATTCCGAAGCCTCGTTGGCCACGACGAGGTCGGCTCGCTTCTCCAGCAGCTTCCGGCGCGCGTACTGCAGCAGGGCTTCGCCGCCGGTCGTCTCGAGCGCAAACCCCACCAGCACCGGGAGCGGGCCGGTTCGCGCAGTCCCGACCTCCGCGAGCAAGTCCGGATTACGGATCAGCTCCAGGGAGACGCGTTCGTCGCCCTTCTTGATCTTGGTCGGGCTCGGTTCGAGAGGGCGGTGATCCGCGACCGCGGCAGCCATGATCAACGCATCCGCGCCCGACAGATCGCGTCCCAGGGCTTGCCACAGAGCGGCTCGCATGGTGACCGCTGCGCGCACGTCGACCCGCTGCACCCCCTCCGGCGTCGCCAAGTCGACCGGACCCGCGATCAGGGTGACCCGGGCGCCTCGCTCCGCGCCCCGCCGCGCCAGGGCGAAGCCCATTCGGCCCGTCGAACGATTTCCGATGAATCGAACGGGGTCCAGGTCTTCGAGTGTCGGCCCCGCCGTCACGACGAGCCGCATGCCTGCGAGGTCGTGCGGTGACAGCAAAGCGCGAAGGGCATCGGCGATTTCCCGCGGCTCGGCCATCCGCCCGAGCCCAGTTTCGCCCGACGCGACCTCACCCTGAACCGGCCCCACGAGCGTCACCCGGTGCTGGGACGCGAGCTCGGCGACGTTGCGCTGCGTCGCGGGGTGTTGCCACATCCGCGGATGCATCGCGGGAGCGGCGAGCACCGGACAGTCTGCGCACAGCGCGAGCGCGGTCACCAGGTCGTCTGCCCGCCCGTGGGCGAGCCGGGCCAGCACGTCCGCCGTTGCGGGCACGATCGCCACGGCATCCGCTCTTCGTGCGAGGGCGACATGCGCCTCGCCCGCGAACGACGGGTCCCACATGTCAAACGGTACCGATTCGCCGCAGATCCCCGCGAATGTGAGAGGGCCAACGAATCGCCGTGCCGACTCGGTCATGACGGGAACGACTCGGGCACCGGCGGTCACCAGCAACCGCGCGAGCTCGACCGCCTTGTACGACGCGATGCTGCCGGTCACGCAAAGTGCAATCGTGCGTCCTTTCATTTCGCCCCGGGTTGCAGCTTACTCCGTCTCATGCGCCGGTCCCCGGCGGGCGCAAGCCGCCCCGGCCGCGCCGACGGTGCCTTGCGAGGCCGGCAACCGCGTGATAGCGCGCTGGCGATCGATTCATGGGTCTCTCCGTAGGGATTGTCGGCTTGCCGAACGTCGGCAAGTCGACTCTTTTCAACGCCCTGTCCGCGTCCAGAGCCGAAGCGGCCAATTACCCTTTCTGTACCATCGAACCGAATGTCGGCGTCGTCGCCGTCCCGGACGCGCGACTGCAGGCGCTCGATGGGGTGGTCCACGCCGATCGAGTCGTTCCGGCGACCATCGACTTCGTCGACATCGCGGGTCTCGTCCGCGGCGCCCACAAGGGCGAGGGTCTCGGCAACCAGTTTTTGTCGCACATCCGCGAGGTCGACGCCGTCGTTCAGGTTGCTCGTTGCTTCGAGGACACGAATGTCGTCCACGTCGAGAACCGCATCGACCCGGTCGCGGACATCGACACTGTGACGACCGAGCTATGCCTCAAGGATCTGGAGACGGTTTCGAAGCGCGGAGAACGAGCCCGGAAGCTCCTCAAGACGAACAGCGCGATCGAGAGGCTTGCCGCGGAGATTTGCGACGCGCTGGGCAGGCACCTGGACGAGGGACGTCCAGCGCGGACGTTTCGGGCCCCGGACCACGCGGACGCCCCAGCGATCGTGCGCGAGATGCATCTTCTCACTGCAAAACCGACGTTTTACGTCGCCAACGTCGACGAAGCGTCGCTGGCGAACGTGGACACGAACGTGCACTACCGCGCCGTCAAGCGCCGCGCCGACGAGGAAAAGACCACCGTGATTCCGATCTGCGCCGCGCTCGAAGCCCAGATCGCCGAGCTCGATCCGGCCGACCGCCCCGAATTCCTCGCGAGCGCCGGCCTTCGCGAGCCCGGGCTCTACGCCATCGCCCGCGCCGGGTTCGAGCTCCTGGGGCTCATCACCTTCTTCACGGCGGGAAAACAGGAAGTGCGGGCGTGGACGGTCCGAAGGGGAGCCAAGGCGCCGCAGGCGGCCGGGGTCATCCACACCGATTTCGAAAAGGGCTTCATCAAAGCCGAGGTGATCTGGTGGGAGGACTTCGTGGAGCTGGGCGGCGAGGCGAGGGCCCGGGAAGCGGGCAAGCTGGGCATTGAAGGCAAGGAGTACGTCGTCCGCGACGGCGACGTCATGCATTTTCGCTTCAACGTGTGAGAGGTCGCGCCTGCTGGGGCAGCAGTTCGCGGGCGCGGGCCGTCCGAGCGGCTCAGGCCGCGAGCTCGTTCAGGTCCGATGCAAGCGCGAAGTGCCAAAGAAAAATGTAAAGGAGGATCGACTGGGGTGGTCGCTGGACGCCCCGGAGCTGCTTCGCTCGAGCGACCTCTTGAGGCACGAGGATCCACGCCCAGTACATGCTGTAAAACGGCACGAGGAGGGCGGGAAACCAACCGAACTGCCGGTTGCGAGTCACCGACTTGACCTCGCCTATCATCACGACTGCCAGCAAGAACGACCAAAGCGCTCCGGCGAGCACGACGACGACTCCGAGCAGAGTGAATAGGGGATTGACAAGCACCGCCAGCACGATGCTCAGCAAAGCGCCGCCGAAGACCACCAGCCCCGGGAGCAGCCAGGTCAGCAGCGCGTTGCGCTTCTTGATCACGACGCTCGGCGGCGTGCTGGTCGACAGCGCGCCGCCCTCTCCGCCATAGGGCGCCAGCGGCGCAGGAGGTGATGGCGATGGCGCGAACCCGCCCTGGGGCGACGGCCCGCCGTAGCCCGGCGGGCCATACGCATTGGGTGGACGGGCGCCATACGGATTGGGGGCAGGCGCCGGTTCGTCGTGCGGCGGCGGGGGGAACGGCAAGGCGGGCCCCGGCCCGCCGGTCGGCGGCGGATAGGGCGAGTACGCGGCCCCACCCGGCCCTACGCCGGGCATCAGCTGCGTGCCCGCAACGACGCGTCCCGGCGGCGCGGCGTAGGGCGAAGGCGCTCCCGGAGGCGCGTAAGGAATGGGAAACGAAGGATTCTCGGCGGCGACGGTCCCGCCCAGCGGATTGACCCCGGCCTGCGGAAACGGCGGCGAAAACGCGGAACCGCTTTCTCCGACGGGAGGCATCGCGCCTGGAGCCGGCGGGCCCGCGAGGTAAGGCGCGCCCGCGGGGGGCACCGCGACCGGCGACGGACCGCGTACCGGACCGGCCATGGGCGCGACGCCCACCATCGTCCCTTTCAATTTGCTCGGGATTCCCATGGGAGGTGCCCCAGGCGGGCCCGATCCCCCCCGCTGCGCCGGGGCACCGGGAGGCGGTACGCTCGAGCTCATGCGCGGCCCGGGCGCCGGCGGCGGAGGCGTGCTCACCGACTGATTCATCATCAGCATGGTTCCCTTGAATTTCGGGGCCGCCACGCTCTTGAGATGAAAGCCGCATTTCGAGCACGTTTGAGCCGCTTCGGGGTTCTGGGTGCCACAATTCGGACAGAACACTCCCGCACCTCCGTGCGATTCGCGGGACCGCAGCACAACCGGCCCGCGCAAGCCGTGTCGGCAAACCCGAGACGGCGACTCCGAAGAGTCGATGCCTCGAAGCATAGCGGCTCGGGATCCGGCCGCTCAAGCTAATTTCCGTGCTGGAGGCGCTTTGAGCGTTTTCGTGGCCCCGGCGGCTACTGCGACTCGTGCGCGCGCATGCTTGACACCCGCGTATTCTCGCCACTAGTTTTCGCGCCGTTTCGGCGCCGCCCCGCCAGAACGTGCCGCGAGAAACCATGCCGTTTGCCTTGAGCCCAGAACGCGAGCACAGGCTTGCGGAAATTCTCAAACGGTATCCAACCGCCATGGCCGCCACGCTGCCGCTGCTCCACCTCTGCCAAGAGCAAGAGGGGTACATCGGCGCGGAAGTCATCGACTTCGTCTCCAGGCGGCTCGACGTCTCGCCGGCGCACGTCGAGGGAGTCGTGACGTTTTACACGCTGTACAACCAGCATCCAGTCGGCAAGCATCAGGTCTGGGTCTGCCGGACACTTCCGTGCGCCCTGCGGGGTGCGTACGACGTAATCGCGCATTGCGAGAAACGGCTCGGAATCCGGTGCGGGGAGACCACTCCGGACGGCAAGGTGACCCTCCGGACCGCCGAGTGCCTCGCGAGCTGCGGCACGGCTCCGATGATGCAGGTCGATCGCGAGTACCACGAGAATCTGACCCGCGCGCGCGTCGACGAAATTCTATCGAGACTCGTGGGGTAGTCTTGCTCAAGCGGACCGACTACCTGACCCGCACGTACAAGCCGGAAGGCTGGACGCTCGCAGCGTACGAGCGCGAGGCCTCGGGGTACGAGGTCGCGCGCCGAGTGCTCGTGACGATGACCCGCGAGCAGGTCGTGGAAGAGGCGAAGAGGGCGAACCTGCGGGGGCGCGGCGGCGCGGGATTCCCGATGGGCGTCAAGTGGAGCTTCATGCCCAAGACGGTCGGGGCGAAGCCTCATTACCTCGTCGTGAACGCCGACGAGGGCGAGCCGGGTACGCACAAGGACCGCACGCTGATGGAGCAGAATCCGC
>DASPUY010000027.1:0-6517 GCA_035622655.1 Polyangiaceae bacterium | reverse complement strand
TCCGAACGATTCTCGAGGAGCACGGCTTCGTCGAAGTGGAGACCCCCACGATGCATCCGCTCGTGGGCGGGGCGATAGCGCGACCCTTCGTGACCCACCACAATGCGCTCGACATGCGGCTCTACATGAGGATCGCACCTGAGCTGTATCTCAAGCGGCTGGTCGTCGGTGGCCTCGAGCGTGTCTACGAAATCGGACGGGCCTACCGCAACGAGGGAATCAGCACACGCCACAATCCGGAGTTCACGATCCTCGAGCTATACGAGGCCTACGCGACGTACGAGGATCTCATCCGCCTCAGCGAGGTGCTCTTGCGCGGCGTCGACGCTCGATTGCAGGCGGCCATGCCGGGCCCGTACGCGGCGTGGAGGGAAGCCCGTCCTTTCACCTTCGATGAGCCGTTCGTCCGGGTGACGATGGATCACGCCGTCTCCGCCGCGGCGCGGCGCACGCAGATACCGGAGTGGGCGACGGCGGTCGATCAGGGGGGCGGTTTCGCGCTCGTCGCGCGGCTTCGCGCGGGGTTTGCGGACCAGGTCAAAGGATGGGCGAAGCACTCGCCGCGAGCCGCCGCGATCGATTGGGGGAATTTCCGGAAGGTGGTGGATGGCTGCGAGAGTGAAGGCGAGGCGCTCTTCGCCTGTTACGAATACGTGGCGGAGCCGTTCTTGGCGGACGACTATCGCAGCTCCAGCGGGACACATTCGATCCCCGTCTTCGTCAAGGATTACCCCTTCGAAGTGTCGCCGCTGGCTCGACGCAACGACGAGCATCCGGAGCTCACCGATCGCTTCGAGCTATTCGTTCACGGGAGAGAGCTCTGCAACGCCTTCAGCGAGCTGAACGATCCGGACGATCAGGCGGCCCGCTTCCGGGCCCAGGTCGAGCGCAAGGCGCGTGGCGACCAGGAAGCGATGGATTACGACGAAGATTACGTGCGCGCGCTCGAACACGGGATGCCACCGACCGCCGGTTTCGGCATGGGAATGGACCGGCTCGTCATGATGCTGACGAACGCGGCGTCGATCCGCGACGTGATTCTTTTCCCGCTCCTCAGGTCCGAGTCGGGCCAAAACCGAAGCAACGCGTGAAGACCCTTCCGATCCCGGTTCTGCTTTCCGCGGCGGTCGCGGTCCTCGCGTCCATTGCCTTCCTGAGCTGGCGGGCCCGACTCGACTTCCACCGCAAGGAGACGGTCCGTGGGGTGCTGCAGAGCGCGGGCGGCGTGCTTGGAGCCCTCTTTCTCGGTCTCACGTACTGGACCGGGCGGCTCCCCCCTCTGCGCGGGTCTGCCTGGACCGTTCGCGACGCGCTGGTACGCGCCGGCGCCATCTTCACCGGAGTCCTGTTTCTGGCCGGCACCATCGTGGCTGTGCTGCCCTGGGCGTTCGATCGACTCGAGCGCGGCACGTTCGCCTTCTACATCGCGGCCCGTCACGTCCGGGCCAAGAAGAGCGGATTTTTGACCCTCATCAGCACGCTGTCCATTTTCGCGGTTGCTCTGGCCTCGTTTTCCTTGTCGGGCGCGATCAGCGTCATGGGCGGCTTCAGCGCCGATCTGAAGAGAAAGATCCTCGGGAACAACGCCCACATCGTCGTCGACACGACGAGCCAATCGGGTTGGGGCGACTACGAGCCCGTGCTGGAGCGCGTGCGCGCCATTCGCGGCGTGCTCGGAGCCACCGCCGTCGTCCAAGGCGAAGTGATGGCGTCGAGCGCGTCGAGCCTCGCCGGCGTCGTGGTGCACGGGATCGATCTCGAGTCGATCGGCAACGTGATCGATCTGCGCAAGAACGTCGAAGCTCCCGTCAAGGTCGCCGACAAGCTCGCCTATCTGGGTGACCCCGAGCTCCTGCGCCACTTGCCACCCGACGAGGTGGTCGGTATCGGTCCCGGCGGCGAGGAGTACACGAAAGGCCCGGATCTGCCGCCGCTGGGTGACGATCTCGACCCGGCCGTTCGCGCCGTCGTGAGCGTTCCACCGCTGCGGCCTGGACTGGTCGTCGGCCGCGAGCTGGCCAAGACGCTGCACGTCTACGTCGGCGACGAAGTGACGCTCGTCTCGCCGCTCGGCGATCTCGGCCCGATGGGGGTGATGCCGAAGACGCGCAAGTACCGAATCGCGGCGATCTTCTACAGCGGGATGTACGAGTACGACGCCACGCACGTCTACACGACGCTCGACGAAGCCCAGAATTACTTCGCGATGCCCGGCAAGATCACGACGATCGACGTGAAGGTCGACGACGCGGAAAATGCAGATCGGCTCACCCCGCTCGTCGCCGCGGCCGTGGACAACCCGGAGCTTCGCGTTCGCGATTGGCGAGAGATCAACAAGAACCTCTTCAGCGCGCTCAAGCTCGAACGGATCGCGACGTTTCTCATCCTGTCAATCGAGATCATCGTCGCGAGCTTCTGCATCGTCTGCACGCTGCTGCTCATGATGACCGAGAAGGCGAAGGAGATTGCGATTCTCAAGGCGCTCGGGGCCACCGATGGCGCCATCCTGCGCACTTTCCTCACCGAGGGGATGATCATCGGGGGAATCGGGACGCTGCTGGGCGTCTCGACCGGCCTCGCGATCTGCACGGGCCTCGCCTGGTTCGGTCTCCGGCTCGACCCGGACGTTTATTACATCGACCGGCTGCCGATCGACGTCAATGGTTGGGATTACGGGGCGGTGACGATCGCGGCGCTCACGATCTGCACGGTAGCGACCCTGTTTCCCGCCAAGCAGGCGTCGCAGCTACGTCCGGTCGACGGCCTTCGCTACGAATGAACGGCGCTCCGTGCGGCGTGCCTCGCTTGGCAGGCCTGCCGTAGCGGAGCCGAGCGAGCGCCAGCGAGTCGACGCGGAGCAAGGCTCAGGGTGACCGGAAAACCCCAAAAACAAGAAAACTCTCACTCGTAGCGAAGTGCGTCGATGGGGTCGAGCTGTGACGCTTTACGCGCCGGGTAGAGGCCGAAGACGATTCCGACCGAGGCGCTGAACAGCACCGACAGCACGATGACGTCGGGCTGCACGAGCATCGGCCAGCCGAAGCGGTGCGCCAGGGCTTGCGCAATGCCCAGGCCGACGCCGATACCGAGAGCGCCGCCGGCCATCGCGAGCGTCAGCGCTTCGATCAAAAACTGGGTGAGTATGTTCAGAGGCTTGGCGCCAAGCGCCATCCGCAGGCCGATCTCGCGGGTTCTTTCGGTCACGCTCACGAGCATGATGTTCATGATGCCGATGCCACCGACCAGCAGCGACACAGCCGCCACGCTTGCCAGCAGCATCGTCATCGTCTCGGTGCCTTGCTGGCGAGCGCCGGCGATCTCGCTCATGTTGCGGATCGAGAAGTCGTCGTCGTCTCGCGGCGAGAGGTGGTGCCGGTCGCGAAGCAGCGCCGTGATGTCTTTCTGAGCTCGATCGACGTCCGCCGCGGACGTGGCTTCGACGTAGATGACGCCCTGCAGGTAGTTGTTGAGGCTTCCCTGGATCTTGTGCTCGTAGGTCGAGATGGGAATGAAGGCGGCGTCGTCGTAGTCCTGTCCACTGCTCGATTGCCCTTTGGCCGTTGCGACGCCGACGACGGAAAATGGCGTGCTGCCGACACGGATCGTCTGTCCGATGGGATCCCCGTTCGCACCGAACAGCTTGTCTGCGACCGTCTGGCCCAGGACCATGACCTTGGTTCCCGCTTCGATGTCGGGATCGGTGAGGCTGACTCCCGACTGCATGGGCCAGTTGCGAACCAGGAAGTAATCGGGCGTCGTGCCGGTGACGCTCGTCGTCCAGTTGGACTCGTCGCTCACCAGCGATTGGCTCGATCGCAATGCGGGGGCGGCGCGCTTCACGGATGGAATCTGCGTGCGAACCGCCTCGAGATCGTCCTTGGTCAACGTGGGCATCGAGCCGTACCCGCCGCGCGCGCCCGCGGAATTGGATGATCCCGGCAAGACGATGAGCAGGTTGGTCCCCATGGCGGCGAACGCCTGCTCGACCTGCTCCTTCGCGCCCGCGCCGATGGCCATCATCGCGATGACGGCGCCGACGCCGATGATGATCCCCAGCGTCGTCAGGAACGAGCGAAGCTTGTTGCGCAGAATCGCACGCAACGCGACGCGCAGGGTTTGCCAGCCGTTCACGTTTCCCCTGCCACCGCTCGCGCCGATTGGGCGACTCGCTTCTCGTCGGATCTCACGCGGCCGTCCTTGACGACGACCTCGCGCGACGCGAACTTCGCCACGTCCGCCTCGTGCGTCACGAGGACCACCGTGATCCCCTGCGCTCCCAGCTCCTGGAAAATCGCCATCACCTCCAGGCTGGTTCGTGAATCGAGGTTGCCCGTCGGTTCATCGGCGAGGATGAGGCGGGGGCGGGTCACCAGAGCACGAGCAATGGCGACGCGCTGCTGCTGTCCTCCGGAAAGCTGATTCGGGTTGTGCGCGAGCCTGTCCGCCAGGCCGACACGGTCGAGCGCGTCGATGGCACGTCGGTGCCGCTCGCGGGAGCGCACGCCTTGATAGAGCAGCGGCACTTCCACGTTCTCGAGCGCGCTCGTGCGCGGCAGCAAGTTGAAGCTCTGAAACACGAAACCGAGCACCCGGTTGCGGACCTCGGCGAGCTCTCCCTTGCTCAGTCGAGAGACCTCCCGACCGGCCAGCACGTAGCGACCTTCGGTCGGCCGATCGAGGCACCCGAGGATGTTCATGAGCGTCGACTTGCCGGATCCGGAAGGTCCCATGATGGCGACGAACTCACCTTCCTCGATCGTGAGAGAGACGCCGTCGAGGGCTCGGACCTCGGTGTCCCCGGCAGCATAGAATCGGCAAATCGCTTCCAGTTGGACCAGCGTGGCGGGCATCAGAACGGCCTTCGAAAGCCGCCGCCCGCCGCCCCCGGCGACGGTGTGGCCGAGGACGCCTTTCCGGTCACGGTCGCGTCGACGATGATCGCATCGTCGTCCTTGGCGTCTCCCGCGACGATCTCCGTGAAAGCGCCGTCCGAGAGCCCGACACTGACCACCGCGGCCACGGGCTCGCCGCCGATCAGCTTCCAAAGGGTCTTCGAATCGGCGCCGCCTCCTTCGTGACTGTGGTGCCCTTCGCCGCCGAATCCCGCGCCGGCTCCCCCGCCTCCTCCACCTCCGGCCCAACCGCCGCCGCCTCCACCTTCGCTGCCTGCAGCCCAGCGACCGCCCCCTCCGCCGCTCCCGCTCCAGCTGCTTGCAGCGCCGCCGCCCCAGCGCGCAATGCCTCCGCTCGTCCCGCTCCCCTCGCCCCCGTGCCGAGCGACTCCGCTCTCGGGGCCCTCGTCCCCGTGACGCCGATCGCCGGGGGCCCTGGTTCTCGCCAGGACGTTCGCCTCTGGGGGCGGGCGGAACCGCAGTGCGGCGTTCGGCACGGCGAGGACGTCACGGTGATCGGCGTACACGATCGTGACGTTGGCAGTCATGCCCGGGCGCAGGCGCAGATCGCTGTTGTCCACGTCGATCACGGCATCGTAGGTGACGACGTTCTGCACAGTGGTTGCAGCATTTCGAATCTGGCTGACGCGGCCACGAAAGCGCTGACCGGGGAAAGCGTCCACGGTGAACGTCGCGGCCATTCCTTCTTCGACTCGGCCGACGTCCCCCTCGGAAACGTTCGTGTTCACCTGCATCTTGCGCAGGTCCTCCGCGATCGTGAAGAGCGTCGGAGCTTGCAAGGACGCAGCGACCGTCTGACCGACGTCGACGCTGCGCGAGATCACCGTTCCGTCGATGGGTGAGACGATGTTGGTGAACGAGAGGTTCGTTTCGGCCTGGTGCAACTGGGCTTCGGATTGGGCGAGTGCCGCGGTTGCCACCTGGACCTGAGCCGTAGTGACGTCTGCGTTCGACTGCGCGGTGTCCACATCCTGCTTCGCGGCCAGGTTGTCCTTCTCCAGCGCCTGCTCTCGGGCGAGTTGCTTGCCGGCCAGCTCTGCCTGCGCCTTTGCGCTCACGAGTGCCGCCTTGGCCGAGGCGTAGTTGGCCTTTCCTTGCTCGACCGCGGCTTCGAAGAGGAGCGGATTGATCTTGGCGATGAGCTGCCCTTTTTTCACCGTGGAATTGTAGTCGGCGAGAAGCTTCTGAATGTTGCCCGAGACCTGGGACCCCACCTGCACCGTGACCGTGGCCAGCAGCGTTCCGGTCGCGGTGACCTTGCCGATGACGCGGCGCCGGGTGACTTCCGCCGTCTGGTAGGTGACCGGCGGAGGTCGATGCTTGCGGTAGTAATGCCAAGCGGCGCCGAAGAGCACCACGGCCGATACGACGACGATCGACCAACTCCAGGCCGCGCGACGGGTCATGATCGTACCGCGGAAGCCTACCAACGGAGGGTGCGTGCAGTCGCTCGGCTCGGGTTTTCCGCGTTCGATTTCCGACGTGCCGTCCCGGCCAGCACACCAACCGTGTGTCCGCAGTTGAGCGCGCGCGCCGGGGTTTTGGGCTCTCGACGCGGCGGGTGGGTCGCGCTAGTTGTGAGCGGCCGTGGGCGATCTTTCCAT
>DASPUY010000026.1:0-16575 GCA_035622655.1 Polyangiaceae bacterium | reverse complement strand
CTGCCCCCACCGAGACGTTCGTCAGGACGCATCCGACGTCGATGACGGCGCCACGCTCGACCCGAGTGGCACCCCGCAGGACCGCTCCCGCTTCGACTGTCACGTCGGGTCCGAGCGCAACGCCCGCATCGATGCGGGCGCCTGCGCGCACCGTCGCTCCCGAAAGGCGCCAGGAACGCACGAGACGCGCATGCATCACTTCTTCGACCCTCGCGAGCTGGTCGCGGTCATTGACGCCCGCCAGTGCGTCGGAGGAAAGCGTGACCGCCGCGATCGGTGCGCCGGCCCGCGCCGCAAACTCAACCATATCGGTGATGTAGAGCTCCCCCTGTGCGTTGTCGGCCACGAGCGATGCGAGCGCCTCTCGAAACCAGGAGGCCGACCCCGCATACACTCCAGCGTTGATTTCGCGGACGGCGCGCTCCTCGTCGCTGCGAAGATCGCGATGCTCGCGAATTTCCGTGACGCGGCCGCTTTCGCGAAGAACGCGCCCGTACCCGGTCGGATCGTCGACGCGGCAAGTGGCGAGCGAAAGGGTCGCCGGGGACCGCCGGTCGGAAATCGGCTGCACCACGGCCGTGAGCTCGTCCGCACTCAAGAGCGGCACGTCCCCGTAGAACACCAGCACGCGATCGGCGCCTTCGTCGGCTGCCGCCAGCCCCACGCGCGCCGCGTCGCCCGTCCCGCGCTGCTCTTGCTGGACCGCGGTGCGTACACGGTCGCCGAAGGCTCGTGCGAGGTACTCCTCGACCATCGTTCGGCCGTGTCCGACGACGACGACCACCTCCGTGCACTGAGCGTCGAGCGCCGCCTTCACCCCGAAATGCACGATGGGCAGGCCGCACACCCGGTGCATGACCTTGGGAGTGGCGCTCTTCATTCGCGTCCCCTGCCCTGCAGCAAGGATGATGGCCGTCGTCTTTTCCATGTCCATTTCGTGGCTCGTGGAAGCGATTGTGCAAGAGCTCGCGGCCGCGAGCGCGCGAGAGCTCCCGTCGGGGCGAGTCTACGGCAAGAGGCCTGGGGCGGGGGCAGCGGGCAGCGAACCGTTCGGTGCTCGTTCGGCGACCGCAGCCTCCGCCACGTTTGCGCCCATCTTCGCCTCCAGGCGGTCCGATGCCGCGGCGGGCAGGTAAACGACGACGGTTTCGCCGCTCTTCAACGCGTCCCGCCGGCTCCTTCGGTTGATCCGCTCCATCGTGCGCGCGGGCACATCGAAGCGCCTGCCCACGGATTCGATCGTGTCACCGGCCCTGGCAGCGACGACCAGCCGGCGCACTCCCCGGTCCTGCTGCATCGCCGCGAAAAATTCGTCCGATCCGACGGCAAGCACGCGAACGTCCGCTTCCGAAAGAGCCCGGACCCGCGATAGGTCCGCGCGCTCCGAAACGAACGCCTGCAACGTCATCCCGTCCTGGAGCCGAGCGGTCGCGTCGAGGTCGTTCCAGCGGCGCAGGTCGTCCCGAGAAACGTGCAGAACGCCCGCGACTTGCTCGAGTGTGTCCCCGACGATCACCCGATAGAAGACGCGCCTTCGATCCGGGTAAACGAATACGTCCGCAGGGACGACGACGCTGGGTTTCGGGCTGGGGGCGCCGGGCCCGGCCGGGCGGCCACTCTGGACGGCGGGCGGCGCGGTGGCACCTTCCGCGTGAGGAACGAACAGGACGGTGCCGCCTCGAACGACCTCGCCAGGAGAAATCGCGTTGAGCTCGACGAGCCTGGGCGCACTGGTCTTGTGGGCGGCCGCGATGTCCTCGAGCGTTTCCCCGAAGCGAACGACGTAGCGATCGAGCGGCGGCTGATCCCGGCGCAGGCGAGCCAGGTTGCGCAGAGCGGCCGCGCCCTTGCCTTGCGGTACCTTCATGAGGTAGGCGGCGTCGCCGTCGTTGCCCGGAGGCGCGCGTTCGGCTCTGAGCTCGGGGTTGAGAGCGTCGAGATCCTTGGTCGTGCAGCCCGCCGCCTGAGCGAGCGTGGCGAGCGACGTGCCCGCCGGAACGAGAAGCTCGTCGGTCTCGACGGCCGAGTCGAGCACCAGGTCGGCGAAACCGAACGCGGCGAGATTGCGCGCGACGACGGCGGCGGCCAGCACCTTGGGGACGTACAGCGTCGTCTCCCAGGGGAGCGTGCCCTCGATGCGGCTGAGCGACCAGAAATCGTTCGTGTTGTAATGGCGCACGACCGATGCCAGGCCGACGCTGCCCATGTTGAACGCGGCAAGCGCCAGCTCCCAGCTACCGAACCTGTGATGCAAGTCGGCCAGGAAGTCGGCGGCAGCCTCCGTTGCGAGGGTCGCATCGAGGCGCTGGTCGAGCCACCGGTCGCAGACGAGGCCATAGAGCTTGGCGGTGTCGGGCATGAACTGCCAGAGGCCCGCCGCTCCGGCCCTCGACCGCACGGTCGGGTCGAAGCCGCTCTCGATCATGGATACCCAGGCGATGTCTTCCGGAAGCGATTTGCGCCGGAGAACTCGCCGCACCATTTCCCGCCATCGCCCCGAGTGGCGATAGAGGTTCGCAAACGTCGCATGCCCGCGCGGATCGTCGTGGAAAAATCGAAGGTAGCGCACGACGCGCTCGTCCCATCGGACCGGCAGATCGGGCATGTCGAGATGCTCAAGCCAGCCCTTCGGCTCGTTTTCGACCGCCACCGGGGGCAGCGGCGAGGCGGGAGGAAGTCCGCTCGCCAGGACCGCAGGCTCGGTCTCGCGCGGAGCCGGCGACGGCAGCTCCCCCGGCCAGGCGCTCTCGGGCACCGCCGGCGCCCCGGGAAAGAGCTCGCGCTCCGCCTCCCGAAGGGCGCGAAGCGTCGCGTTTTCGGGGAGACTCGACGGCTCACCGTTCGCCACGACGCCGGGCGAGAAGCGGCGCGCAGCCGCATCGCTCGAATGGCCCACCTTGAGCGGTTTCGCCGCCGGCCGCGTCGACGCCGCGGCAGGGGCGGGCTTGGGCGGGACTTCCTTCGGCGGGGGTGGCTCGCTTGCGCGCGCCGGAAACGCGGGCCAGACCAGGCAGCAGCCCACGCTGAATGCGCAGACAACGCGGCGCGCCAGGAGCGTCGGCATCGTGTGGACCGTCGCACGTCCCGTCTGGAGCGGTCAAATTCCGCGGGCTCACGGGGCGGTTGCGGAAAGCCCGCCGATCGAGCGACTCTCTTGAGAGACTCGCCGTGACTCGACCTCGCCAGGGATGAAGGTCTGCCCCCAGTGCCAGCTCCGGTACCCCGCTGACACCGTCTACTGCTTCGTCGACGGTGCCGAGCTCGCGCTCATGCGCGACCCATTCGTGGGGACCACGATCGCGGGACGATATTTGATCGAGGAGCAGCTGGGCGAAGGTGGAATGTCGACGGTCTATCGGGCTCGGTTCACGCTCGTGGATCGCCCCTGCGCCGTGAAGATCATGAATCCGTCGTTCGCATCCGATGCGACGGTGCGCGAACGGTTCCGCCGGGAGGCGCGCAGCGCACAGGCGCTGTCGCACCCGAACGTGATCGAAATCTTCGATCAGGGCGAGCTGGAGGACGGAACGTCGTACATCGTCATGGAGCTCCTTCAAGGTCAAACGCTGTCGGCGCTCATCGGCGACGAGCCGGTTCCGCCGCTACGCGCGGTTCCGATCATGATCCAGGTCGCGCGGGGGATCGCGCGTGCTCATGACCTGGGGATCGTGCATCGCGACCTCAAACCGGACAACGTTTTCATCTGTAGCCGCGAAGACGGAAGCGATCTGGTCAAGATCCTCGATTTTGGCATCGCGCGGTCCCGCAAGGACCCTCGACTGACCAGCGCTGGCGAGCTCTTCGGGACACCCCAGTACATGGCCCCCGAGCGCATCCGCAACGGGGAGACGGGGCCGAGCGTGGACCTGTACGCCTTGGGCGTCATTTTTTTCGAGATGGCGACCGGCCGCCTGCCGTTCGATGCCCCGGACCCGGCGACCTTCCTGGTCAGGCACATGACCGATGCGGCGCCATCGCCCCGCTCGCTCAACCGCCGGGTGCCCGAGGCGATGGAGACGCTCGTCCTGCAGCTCCTCGAAAAAGACCCGGGACTTCGGCCAGTCGACGCCCATCGGGTCGAGCAGGATCTGGTCGCGCTCGGGCACACGCTGGGCGCGAAAGCCCCCCCCGAGCCGGAGGCCGATCCGGAGAGCTCGACGCGACCTCCCGCACGGTTGCGGCCGGCGATGGCGCTCGATCAATGGCGCCGCCGCCTCGACGTGTTCGATCAGATGCTTTCCCGCGCCTACAGCGGCCGCCCTCCCGGCGATCAGGAGCGCACGCTCTCGGAGCTTCGCAAGCTGGTGAGCGAGATCGGCGAGGTCCGGGCAGCGAGCGCCAAGGAGCAGCGCATTCTGGAAGACATCGACGCCCGGGGCCGCGAGGGTCGGCAACGCCTCGGATTCGCCGTCGACGCCCTCGGACTCGACGCCTCCAAAGCCAAAGACGATGCCCGGTCGGCGCAAGCCGACGTCGAACGCCTCGGGCGAGAAAGCGAGGCGGCCGCGCGGGCTTATGGCGAGGCGGAGCTTGCGCTTCTCACGTGGGAAGGGCGTTCGGCGCAGCTCGAGCCGCACCGTCAACTGGCCCTGGCCTACCGGGCGTGCGGCGACCGCGTCGACGCCTGGCTGGAGGCGAAAGAGCGCGAGCGGCGAGCGCAATCGGCTGCCCTGACCAAGGAACGCACAGTGGGCGACCTCGAGTACCAGATCGGCGAGCTCCGGAGCGCGCTCGCCAGTCACGAGCAAGGCATCGATCGTGACCGGGCGGCTGCCCAGGGCCGGCTGGTCGATCTCGGTGCCCGCGGCGAGCGCATCGAGCGGCGCATCCTGCAGCTCGCGACCCAATTTTGCGAGCCGCTGCGGGCCCGGCCAGACTTGGGGCCGCTGTTCCAGTCACTCGAGGCGAGCGCGTCGCCCTGGTAGGCGCCGGCGGACGAAACGAGCCTCGCACGTTGGCGGTGCCGCGCTAGGATGCCCGGCCGATGTCGATGCCGGTGATGGAGCCCTACGCTCTCAACTTCGACCTGAGCCAGGTTCTGGTCATGGTGCTCGCCGGCGGCGAGGGCAAGCGGCTCTATCCGCTCACGCTCGATCGCGCGAAGCCGGCCGTTCCGTTCGCGGGCCGCTATCGCATCATCGATATCGTCCTCTCGAACTTCGTCAATTCGGGACTGAACAAGATCAAGGTGCTGACGCAATACAAGAGCGCCTCGCTCGAGGAGCACATCGCCCGAAACTGGAGGCTGGCGCCGATTCTCGATCAATACATCGAGGCAATCCCGGCCCAGCAGCGGACCGGCAAGACCTGGTACCGGGGTTCGGCTGACGCCGTCTGGCAATGTCAGCACGTCATCCGCGACGATCACCCCGAGCTCGTCTGCATCTTCGGGGGCGACCACGTCTACAAGATGGACGTCAGGCAGATGATCGCGTTTCACTACGACATTCGGGCCGACGCCACCGTCGCCGCCATTCCCGTCCCGAGGCACGAGGCCCGCGACTTCGGAATCATCGAGGTGGGCGACGGGGGCCGGATCGTGGCTTTCCACGAGAAGGTCGAGACTCCGCCCCCCATGCCCGGCCACGCGAACCTCTGCCTCGCCTCGATGGGCAATTACGTCTTCGGGCCGGACGTTCTTTTGCGCGAGCTGCAGGAGGACGAGAACCTCGAGGAGAGCCGACACGATTTCGGCCACGACATCCTCCCTCGACTCGTCAAGAAGGGCGCCGCCGTGTTCGCCTACGATTTCGCGACGAACGTCGTTCCGGGAGAAGAGGGCCGAAACCGCGGCTACTGGCGGGACATCGGCACGATCGACGCTTACTGGGAAGCGCAGATGGATCTCATCGAGATCCATCCGCTCTTCAACCTGTACAACTTTCGCTGGCCGATCCGCACCGGAGCCACGCACGATCCCCCCGCCAAGTTCGTCTTCCGCGACGAAGCGCAGGCCCGTGTCGGCATTGCGACCGACTCGATGGTGAGCCACGGCTGCATCATCTCCGGAGGTCGGATTCACCGCAGCGTGCTCGGCGTCGGCTGCCGTGTGAACTCGTTCAGCGAGGTGGAAGAGAGCGTCTTGTTCGAGCGGGTTCGGGTCGGGCGCCACGCGAAGATCCGCCGGGCGATCATCGACAAGGACGTCGAGATCCCCTCCGGAACGGTGATCGGTTTCGATCGCGACGCGGATCGGCAACGGTTCTTCGTGACCGAGCGCGGAACCGTCGTCATCCCAAAGCGCGCGAAGCTCGATGGGCTCGTCTGAGGCCGCGCGGAAGGGACGCACGGTCATCGTCGGCGATGTTCACGGCTGCCGCGAGGAGCTCGAGGCGCTGCTCGAGGCGTTGCACTTCATCTCGCACGTCGACCGCCTCGTGTTCGTCGGCGATCTGGTCGCGCGCGGCCCGGATTCGCGGGGGGTGCTCGGTCTGATGGAGCGCCATGGAGCGCGCGCCGTGCGGGGAAACCACGAAGCCCGGCTCCTCGAGGGGCGAGCGGACGCCGGGCTCGTCTCGGGCGAGTACCGCCGGTTGGCCGAGGCGCTCTGCGAACGGGAGTGGCGCCTCCTTGAAGGCATGCCGCTCTGGATCGACCTGCCCGAGCACGGCCTGCGCGTCGTTCACGCCGGAGTCGTACCGGGGCGAGCGATCGAAACGACCCCGACCAATGCTCTGCTCCGGATTCGCGCGATCGAGCCGGGCGGCGAGTGGACGGACGACAAGCACGCGCCGGTTCTTTGGGGCACGCTCTATCAGGGCCCGCCCCACGTCGTGTTCGGTCACAATGCGCTGACGGACCCGCAATTGCACCCGTGGGCGACCGGGATCGACACCGGCTGCGTTTACGGGGGGCGACTGACGGCGCTGGTGCTGGCCGCTCGCGAACCGGTGCCGCGTGGCCACGCCGTTCTCGCGAAGCTCGCGAGCGTGCCTGCTCGACGCGTGTATCGGGCCATCGGGGAGAAAAAGGAAGCGAGCTCGTGAGCTCCGTGAGCGACAGCGACACACGCTACCCGTACGTCCTGGTGGACGTCGCCGATATCGAAGCGGACGAAGCGAGCGCGCGGCTGTTCGAGCTCGGCGCGACCGGCATCGAGCAGCGTGACGCGGCAACGCTGACGAGCGCGGGCTCCGGGCGGGTGGTGCTTGCAGCCGCATTTGTGCGCGACGAAGAGGCCGCCGCGGCCTGCGACGAGCTGCCCTCGGCGTGGTCGCCGCACGTCGAGCACGTCGTCGGCGACGGATGGCGCGACGAGTGGAAGAAGCACTTCGAGCCATTTCGCCTGTGCGAGGGGGTCGTGGTCAGGCCCCCCTGGCGAGCGTGCGAGGCCGGCGCGGCCGAACGGGTGGTGATCCTCGAGCCCGGGCGCGCCTTCGGGACCGGATTGCACGAGACGACGCAGCTCGTTGCCGAGGCGCTCGCCGAGCGGCGTGGACGACTCGCAGCTGCGGAGGTTCTGGATGTCGGGTGCGGCAGCGGAATCCTCGCGCTTGCGGCGCTGGCGCTCGGCGCCCGCACGGTCCGTGCGATCGACGTGGATCCCGAAGCCGTTGCGGTCACGCGTGAGAACGCCGCCCGGAACGAGGCGGCCGGACAGGTGATTGCGGACACGACTCCGATCGACGCGCTCGCGGACCGCTACGCCGTCGTGATCGCCAACATCGAGGCGCACACACTCTGCGTCATGGCTCCTTGGCTCATCGCCCGGGTTGCCGCGAGCGGCACGCTCGTGTTGAGCGGCATTCTCGCGCCCGGCTCAGTCCCGGAGCCGTGGGTGGACATCCAGCGCGCGTACGCCGGTCTCGCGCTCGAGGAGGCCAAGACCCGCGGAGAATGGCTCGCTGCGATCTTTCGGGCCTGATGCTGCGGCGTGTTCCGATCCCGGATCTTTCGGCCGGCGACAGAACGCTCGGCGACGCTCTGGCGCACTACGTCGCCCACGTGCTTCGAATGCGTCCGGGCGAAACGTTCGTGGCCTTCGACCCGTCGACGGGTCTCGAAGCCGACGCCTCGATTCTGCCGTCCCGGGGTCCTGACGACGCGATCGACATCCGACTCGGCGCTCCGCGCCCCGGGGTCGTGCGGGCGCGGCGCAGTGTCATCTGGATCCAGGCGCTGGCCAAAGGTACCAAGTGCGACGCCGTCGTCCGGGATGCTACCGAGCTCGGCGCCACGCGGGTCATCGTCGCTGCCGCAAAACGGAGCGTCGTCCGGCTCGACGCGGCCCGAGCTGCGGCGCGCGCCGATCGGTGGACGCGCATCGCACGGGAAGCCGCGCGCCAGAGCGGCCGGGCGATCGCTCCCGGCATCGACGCGCCTCGCTCCTGGGAAGACGCGCTCGGGTGCGTGGACGACGACCACGACCGCTTCTGCCTTTGGGAGCAAGCCACGGAGCCTCTCGGTCCGCGGCTGCTTTCGTCCCTCGAGCGAAGCGCCGGCCTCGCGTTCGCATGCGGCCCCGAAGGAGGGCTCGACGTCGAGGAGATCGAGCTGGCGCGCAGGCGCGGATGGTCCGTGGTCTCCCTCGGGCCGCGTCTGCTGCGCACCGAGACTGTTGCGGCCGCCGTCCTCGGAGCGGTCGAGATCGCGTCCCGTGCCTTCGCGCCATGAGCCAGCGCCCGCCGCGCCAGGCGGAATGTCATCGCTGCGCAAAGATGCTAGACGCACACGGGTGGCGCATGGCCGACCTCAAACGCATCCTCGTTCCCACTGACTTCACGGAAACCTCCGAGCACGCGCTGGACTGGGCGCTGTCGCTCGCCGAACGGCTCGGCGCTTCCGTGACAGTGATGCATTCGTACGAGATTCCGATCGCCGGCTTTCCGGATGGCGCGATCATCGCAACTCCTGAAATCGCAACGCGAATTGCCAACGCCTCCCAGCAAGCTCTCGCCAAGACCGTCGAGGCGCGAAGGGAGCGCGGCGTCGCGCTGGACTCGGTTCTCCGTGAAGGCGTCGCGTGGGAGGAGATCAACGCCGTCGCAGACGCCATCGATGCGGACCTGGTCGTCATCGGAACGCACGGCCGCCGCGGCCTGGCGCGCGCTCTGCTCGGCAGCGTGGCCGAAAACGTCGTCCGCACGGCGCGACGTCCGATCGTGACGATCCGCGGAGAGCACTAGTCCGGCCCCGCCGCCAACGCCCCGACCGGCCGCGCAGCGCCGCCCCGACCGACGCCATGCTCCGCACCGGACCGCCACGCTCCGGACCGGCCGGACCGGCTCCCGCGCTCGTCCCCGTGCATTCGGTCGAGGGCGTTGGGCGAACATCTCGTTGCGTGTTGGTGTAAGAACGTCACGCATTCGACACTGGACTGGGGTTCGATGCAGAGGGGCAGCGAAAAAGGAGCCGCGAATGCGCATCGTCTACGGCATCTTCGGTTATGGCCGCGGTCACGCGACACGCGCCGAGGCAGTGCTTTCCGAGATGCGCCAGCGGCACGAGATCTTGATCTTCGTGGGGGCCGACGCCTACGACGTCCTGAGTCCAAGGTTCCCGGTCGAGCGCATCCCTTCCCTCGGCTACGTCTACGGCGCGCGAGGCGAGCGATCCGTGCGCCTCACGTTGAAGCACAACTTCCGACAGATCACCGACCTCGTCTTCGGGGGCGGCTGCTTCCATCGGGTCGTGTCGCGCATCCGCGAGTTCAATCCGGACATCGCCATCTGCGACGCAGACCCGTATACGCACCGGGCCGCGGCCCTGCTGGGAATTCCTCGGATTGGCTTCGATCACTTCGGAATCATGGCCTGGTGCAAGCCGCCGATCGCCCGTCGCGATGCAGTCCAAGTGTTCCGGGACGTCCTCACGTACAGGGCGCTGAACGGCCGGCCGCAGCGCATTCTCGTCTCGAGCTTCTTCGAGCCATCCGCGCGCGTTTCCGGCGTCCGCGTCGTCGGGCCCCTTCTGCGCGAAGAGGTCCGCCGCGCAACGCCGCGCCGCGGGGACCATTTGCTCGTTTACTTCAACCAGTCGGAGCATCAGCTCACCCCGCGCATCGAGGAGGAGCTGCGCGCGTTGCGACGGCCGGTCGTCATCTACGGGAAGCGTGAGCGACCGAACGACGGCAACCTGGTCTTCAAGCGCGTCGGAGATCCCGCGTTCGTCGACGACATGGCGACCTGTCGTGCGGTGCTCAGCACGGCGGGCAACCAGCTCGTCGGCGAGACGATGCACCTGGGCAAGCCCATTCTCGTCATGCCGGAGAACACGCCCGAGCAGCGCATGAATGCGCTCGCGGTCGCCCGCCTCGGCATCGGGGCGCGACTGACCCGGGCCGAGCTCACCTCCGGCACCATCGACCGGTTCCTCGCGGGAGAGCGCGATTTTGCCGAGCGCGCGCGGAGCCAGCGACGCGACGGCCGCGACGTATCGATCGCGGTGCTCGAGACGTTCGCTCGTGAGCTGGTCGCCGAGCGCAGGCGCGCCCCCGTGGGTCAATGGAGGCATGCGTGAGCGCAGTCGCGAAGACGGCCGCGGTCGCATCCGCGGCACCCCGCGACGCGAGGACCCAGACCGATGACCGAACGGCACCACCGGACGGACACGCAGCCGCTCTCGGCGCGAGCCGCTCGACCATCGGCCGCGCCGCGAAATACTCGCTCACCGTGATCCAGAACCGCACCGGGCGCGTTCCGGCCCGTCCGTCCTGGTGCACGTTCCTGGTGACCTACCGCTGCAACGCCCGCTGCAAGATGTGCGACTCGTGGCGGCTCAAGCCAGGCAGTGAGCTCACGTCCACCCAGATCGACGAGGTTTTCGGCAAGATCGGGCCCCTGGACGTCGTGCGCCTCACGGGGGGCGAGCCCTTCTTGCGCGAAGACATGACCCAGATCGCCCGCGCCGTCATTGCGCGTTCGGCGCCGCTGGTGCTGCACGTGACGACGAACGGCTCGTTTCCCGATCGCGTGGCTCGGTTTGTGGACGAGCTCGGACCGCACGAGGCCCGCACCCGCCTCGCCTTCCTCGTGTCGTTCGACGGCATGCCCGAGGAGCACGACGCGAGCCGAGGCGAGGACGTGACGTTCGATCGCGCCCTGGACACCGTGCGCCTGCTCGCGCATCGCGGCGTGCGCGTGGCCGTCAATCACACCGTCATCTCGAAACGCTCGCTCGAGGACAACGATGCGCTGAGACGGACTCTCCAGCCGCTGGGCGTGGACGTTCACTCGGTGCTCGCCTACTCGGATTCGGCCATGTACTCCATCAAGCTTCGAGGCAAGCGAGCGGAGCACCTGATCGCGCGAAGCGGCTATCCGCTGCATCCGAGCCTCGAGGGTGCCGACGTGATCGGTTTCGTGGAGCGCGAGCTGGCTCGAGTCGACGAGCTCCGCGCGCGAGAGCGCGTGGGCAAGCGGTATTACCTCCGGGGTCTTCTCGCGCGGCTTCGTGCCGATCCCGAACCCAGGCCGCGTCCCCGCTGCGTCGCGTTGCGCAGCCACTTGCGGCTCTTGCCCGACGGCCGGGTGCCGGTGTGTCAGTTCAACACCGAGACGGTCGGCAACCTGAGCTCGACGAGCTTCGTCGCCACGTGGCGCTCGCACGCAGCAGATCGCGCGCGCGCTTGGGTGGACGCCTGTCCGGGCTGCTGGGCCGAGTGCGAGGTCGTTCCGAGCGCGGTCTACACCGGGGACGTGGTTCGGGGCGCCGTCTGAGGCGAATCAGTCGCATCCGATTCGCTGCGCGTCGAGCGCGACGTCGTCGAACCATACGTCGATGGCGTTCGCACCGAATGCGGCATATCCGAACCGGATCATCACGTACTGCGGGGACCACGGTGCCGTCACGTTCCCGTCCATCCACGGCGTGGTCGGCGTGACATCGAGGATCTGCGCCCCATCCTGCCAAAATTCCAGCGTGTCTTCTCCGTAATAAAATTCGAAACACGTCCAGGTGGCAAGCGGTGGCGGGATCACTCCGCCGTCCGGGGCGCTCGCACGAATTTCGTCCTCGGGGCCGCTGGTCTGGATGTTCGCATCGTAGGTCCCGAGATTGCCTCCGAGACGGACCTGCGTAGCGGTGCTCTGCGACCCGGGTCCGACGCCCTCGATGAAGGCCCAGTGGCCGCTCCCGGGACTGCTGCCGAAATAGACCCAGACACGCCCGTAGAACGCAGCCGTGGGGGGCGCGGTCCCGAAGAAGCCGCCGCCGGTGACCTCCACGGAGTACATCCCGCTGTGCGTTTGCGTCGAAGAGATGGCGACCGTGGTGACGGGCGTGTACTGCGTGTTCGGAACGCCGTTCATGTCGGTCAGCGACCAGATCGACGACAGCGATCCGCTCTCGAAGTTGTCACTGATGCTGGCCGCGGCGCCGCCGATGCCTCCCTCCGGCGCACCGGCCTGCCCCGCATCGACGTTTGCGCTCGAGCTCGAGCCGGAGCTGCTGGAACTGCTGCCGGCGCTTCCAAGGACGGCGCCGGTCGTCGTGGCGGATGTGCTTCGGCTGCCGGACCCGGTCGCGGAGGATTCCCCCGCGCTGGAAGACGTGGAACCAGCGCCCAGGGGCAGGGTCCCGGACGAATTGGCGCACGCAAACACACAGAGCGCGGCCATCGCGAGTCCCCGGCAGACGCGTGTGCGCGCACGTAGGGGGATAGCCCCACGGAGCAGTGGCTCGGCCGGAGCGCGTCGCAAAAATGGCATCCAGAAGCTAATGTTGCCAGAATACGAGCCGCTCGCGCGTGGGGGGTTGACCTTGGGCCTGACCGCGCGAAAAGGTCCGTCACGCCGGCGCCTGCCGATGGCATCGGCGGCCCGCAAGCGAGGAGCGAACGAAGCAAGCCATGGCCCGCATGAACCGCTTCGCCTGGGATCGCGGCCGGCTCGCTGCTCGCGTCGTGTCTGCCCGCGTTTCCTTCGGAGTCCGATGTCGACGGGTCGGTGCCACCCGAGCGTTCCCACGGGTCGGTGCCACCCGAAAGTGCCGAGGGGTCGGCAGCGAGCAGCGGTCTTGCCGAAGCATCGAGTGACGCCGCGACCGACGCGCCGATGGCGGCATGCGCCGCCTCGGCTTGCTCGTCGGCGGGCACGGTGTGCCCGGACGGGACCACCGTCGCGACCTGCCAGCAGGACGCGCACGGATGCTACGTTGAAACGTCGACGGCGCCGTGCACCGGGGGCGCGATCTGCGTGAGCGGCGCCTGCATCTGCGGCGGAGCGAACCCCGATTCGTGGGGAACGACATGCACGAACACCGCGTCGGACGGGGCCAACTGCGGGGGATGCAGCCACTCATACCTGGGCGGGGCCTGTTCGAACGGCCTCTGCGAGCCCTTCTCCATCGCCTCGGCGACGAACCCGTTTCAGCTGGCAACCGACGGGGTCAACGTCTACTACTTGAGCAACGGCCCGGGCGCGAACAGCGGCGCCGGCAGCGGGCCGTTCAGCGCGCCCGAAATGGTCACGATCGTCACGGATGCCCAGTACATGTACTGGGGCGGCGAGGGGCAGGATGGAACGGCGCTCCTCTACTTTGCGCCCGTGGCTGACCTCGGGACACCCCAGGTCGTGGCTCAGGGTCAGGCCGACCCAGTGCAGGTCATGGCCGTCGATCTCGTCTACCAGGACCTCATCGTCGCCCTCGGGTGTGACGTCTTCGTCACCTTCCCGCTCGGCACGGCGAACGCGACCTCCACGGGCGCCGGGGGGCCCGACAGATGCCCGAACGCTGTGGTGGGCAACAAGAGCCTGTTCTATTGGTCCAACCCGGCGTCGATGGACTTTTTCGGAACGACGCTGACGTCGAGCTCCCCGGCCGTCTTCGCCAGCAGCGGCTCCTTCGACCAGATCGCCGTCGCCAGCAGCGTCCAGGGTCTCGCGCTCAGCGGCAATTACGTCTATTTCACCGACGCGGCGGGCGGCACGGTCTCGCGGGTGCCGGCAGACGCATCCTCGGCGGCGGTCGGCATCGCGGGCGCGTCGTCGCCGCTCGGCCTCGTCGTCGACTCCACGTACGTCTACCGGATTGATGACGGGGGGGCCGATATCAAACGGGTCCCGCTCGCAGGCGGAAACGTCACGACGCTGGCGACCAACCAGACCGCTTCGGAGATTGCTCAGTCCGGCGCCGTCGGCGCGTCTGGAGCCTCGCTCTACTGGACGGATGCCAGCGGCATCATGCGGCTCGCCAAATGAGACGACGTCGCAGTCCGCGAGCCGTACGAGCCATCACCGCGCTCGTGGAAGCCGTCCTTGTGGCTGCGTGCGCGGCGTCGTCGGCTCCGAATTCGCCCAATGGCGGCGGTGCCTCTTCGGACGGCGCGCCGAACACGAGCGGGGCAAGCACTTCGTCGGGAACGGGGAGCACCGCGTCAGGAAACACCACGAGCGGACCGACGAGCGGCGGTTCGAGCTCGGGAAACGGTTCGGCCGGGACGGCGAGCTCCTCGGCCGGTGGATCGAGCGACGGATCCTCGGCTGAAGGTGGGGTTGGATCGGGTACTGGCTTCTTCACCGACGGGTTCGAGTCCGACGCCGTCGGGTCACAGCCTGCGGGCTTCGGCACGCTCATCGACTACATCGCGAACGGGTCCGATCCGAACTCGAGCGGCGATCTCGCCCTGGTCGACACGACCCATGTTCATAGCGGCGCACACGCGGTGCACTTTCACGTCGCAGCCGTGAACAACATGCCCTCGTTCTTGACGTACACTCTTCCCACCGGAACAAGCACGCTCTACGTGCGCGCGTGGGTGTACCTGTCGCAGCAGCTCGGCGACAACACCGCCTCGCAGAACGACAATCACGAGACGCTCTTCGCCCTCAATGGAAGTCCGGGCAACGTGAACAACGAGATCCGGTTCGGAGCGATCAAGGGAACCATCGGCGTCAACGCCACTCCGTCGGACAACATCACGCCGCTGCAGGCCTCGTGGAACGGTCCACCGAGCATCCCGGCGACGACCTGGACGTGCCTCGAGGTCGCGTTCCTCGGCGCGCCCGCCCAGAACGAGCTTCACGCCTGGATGAACGACGCCGATCTGTTCGATGTCACCACGCCGACGCAGTGGCAAAACGGGACGATGCCGATGAACTGGCTCAGCGGCGAGTTCGTCGAGATCGATCTCGGCTGGCAGAGTTTCAGCGGCTTCGGCGCGGACGTCTGGATGGACGATCTGATCCTCGGCAACGATCGCATCGGCTGCGATTGAGGCCGAGGGGAGCGTCTGCGGGGACCATCAGCGCAGGTTCTTCCACTTCTTGAAGGATCCATCGAGCTCCATCAACCAGGCGGCGTACTCCGGGTGTGTATCGTCGAAGTTGCGGACGGCGATGGGTCCGATCGTGATCTTCTGCGCCTCGTCCGGCAGCGGATCGCGGCCGTTGTCGGTGCATTGCCGCATGAACTCGAGTTGTTGCTTGACCTGGACGAGGATCGACCACGACGCATCCAGTTTCAGAAATTCATCCGTTTTCACAATTGCTTTGGCGAGGAAATCTCGAAAATCGACCTTTGTCTGAATGAGATTTGGTTTCATCGCAATGTGCTCGGTATTCGAGGTGTGCACCCTTCAGTCCGATTCGGAGAAACCAGTCTGTTGGGACCGCGGTACCATGACCTGCGTACCGCCGCCACCTGTCGACGAGGGCAAGTCGCCCTGCTCCGGCGAGTATCGGCCGCCGGGGACGGACCACGTATCATCGGCAGGGGCCGCAGTGCTCTGCAGTCCAGTTGCAGGCGTGTTCGGATCCGCCGTGAAGGTTTGCTGCTCGCGCGGGCAGATGCGCGGCGGTTGGTTGTCTTGCGCAGGCGCAATGCATCGAGAATTGATTCCGAGCTGGTCGGGCTGAGCGTTCGCATCGGGTGTAAAATACTGGCCGGGTCGACCGCCGGGTGCAACCCAAGTGTTCAGTTGGTCGCCATTCGGACCCGCTCCGTCCGGTGGAATCCGTACCACCTTCACGGGCTTTGTCGTGTCGATACACGCCACATGCGAATCAATCTGGTTCTCGCTCATTTCGGGGCAGTGTTTCGCATAAAAGTCTCGTGCGACGGATTTTCTCGCTTCGACATGCTCGTCGGAAGTGCCTTCGGATGCAGCCAGTTGTTCCCGCGTGGGCTTCGCTGCCGAAGCGTCTTGCTCCGGAGGATTCTCCCGGCCGTCGGGCGCGTGGCCTTGGGCTTCCTCCTCGCTATGCGAGCACTGCAGCCCCAGGAGGTCGACCTGAGTGAGCGGGCTGCCACAATATGCATAGAGGTTGACCGGACTTCCGGCATAGCCGATGGGGTCAGGCTGCAGATAGCGGCCGAGAGTCGGATCGTAGGAGCGATGCCGGTTGTCGTGCAGACCCGTTTCTCGGTCGAAGTAATGACCGGGCCACCGCAGGTTGTATTCGACGGAGGCATGGGAGGCGACCTCGAGCGGCCCGAAGGGGTCGGCTTGCTGGGCGCACCAGACCACATCGTCTCCGGCCTGAATCCGCACGGGAAGTCCGTTCGGATCCGAAATGACCACAAAGGAACGGCCAGTTGAGGGGTCCGCCGTCTCACCGTCGTAGTCCACGAATCCCACTGCCACCAGGGACTCGCGCGTAGCGTACATGTATAGGCGGAGCGCCCCACCGGGAAACA
>DASPUY010000025.1:0-8528 GCA_035622655.1 Polyangiaceae bacterium | reverse complement strand
CCCACTTCATCCGAAGACAGCTCGCGAAGAAGGTCGGCGACGTCTTCCGGGTGAAGCTCGCGAGTCAGCTCGGCGATCTGCTCCGGAGCCTCCGACAGCGCACGCTTGAGATCCGGAGCAAGCAATGTGGCCAGGCGCATGGGGTGGTCACGACGCCTTGAGCGAACGGCGATCGGTCCGTCGGTCCACGTCGGCGCCCGAGCTGCCCGACGTGCTCGCCGCCCGCCAATACCCCTCGAGTCGACTCGCAAAAACTTGGGGCGGATCCGCGTAGATTTGCTTGGCCAGCACGAACGCGCGCTGTTGCAGCTCCGCGCGATGGGAGTCAATCAACGAGAACAGGGCCTTGAGCGCAGCGTGTCCACCGTAGGCGCGCGGGTCCGCGGCGAGGGTGCTGCGCACAACGGCCAGGTCGTGATCGTCGCCGAGCTCGCGCGACAAGTCGTGGGCCCGCTCCGCGAGGCCCTCATCGTGTGGGCTCCACGCGGGCTCGAGGAGCTGCAGAACGTGCCAGACGTACTTGGTTTGCTTGCGGAGCTCGTGGAGGTTCTCGACCGTCGGAAGCTCGATCGCGCGCGCGAGCGCGTGGTGCCCTGTCCGGTAGACACGACGAACACCGCTGGCGACGGCTGCCCAGCCGTCGCGATCGATCGTCCACGATGGGACGCGTCGGGCGAGGGCCTCGACGGCGAACTTCTTCACGACCACGAGGGCCTGCCCGGTGTGCAGGACGCGCTCCGTGACCTCTTTCTCGTTCGCCCGCAGCATATCGCGGATCGCGGCGGAGGGCGTCGCCGGCCCGAGCTTGTCGAAGGTCTCGACGAGCATCTGCGCGTCTCGAACTTGAGTGAGCGGCCGCGCGGCGTCACGGAATGCCCAGTTCTCTTCATGATACGCGTCCTCGCCCAGGTCCTCGCGTACGAGTCGAAGCGCAGCCCGGACCTTCTTGAAGCACTTTCGTGTCTCGTGGACGGCTTCGACGTCGTCGGGTCCGCTCAGGTGGTCGAGTGCCTTGCGGATCTCGCGGCTTGCGTTGCGCCGCACTCCCTCGGCCACGGGCTCGCCCAGTTTCAGCGTGAAAGTCATGTGACCGCTCCGATGGCTTGGACGGACGACGCGTTCGGCGACTCGTGCTCATGGAACGCCGAATAGACGGCGCGGAAGGCCCGGTGGATTGCCAGCGTGTACATCGACTTGTTCTTCATCGAAATGAGCGTCGCGCCGGTGTACCGGTCTTCGTACGGCTTGAGCACTCTCTTCGCGGTCCGGTCGAGCGCGCGGAGTTCCTTCGCGAGCTCCATGGCGAACGGCTCGTAGCGGGTGTGGGTCGCGATCTCCTCGTCGATCTTGTTGATGAGGACGTGCACCAGCGCGTTCTCGTCGAGCTGGGGGAGTGCGGCCTGCAACCATTCGAGGTCGCTCCGGACTCGGCCTTTGGCCATGAACCGCTTCTCCACGAGGTCCTGTACGGTCATGACGTAGAAGATCACGTCGGCCCCCTTGCACACCGACAGCCAGCCGGAGGGGTCGTCCCGGTATTCGACGTCGCCGCCCACGTTGACCACACCCTTGCACGTGATGTTCACGGACTGGCGCCGCGTGAGCGCGAGCCTGACGTCGAATGACTTGACTCTCTCGCCCAGCGGGGAGGTTGCATGGCGGATCGGGATCTGCCGGCCCTGAAGCCGGGCGATGAAGCTGTCTTTGCCGCTCGCGGTGGGGCCGATGACGGCGATCTTCTTGCCTGACCAGAAAACGTACGCGCCTTTCACCAGACGAGCCAGGTGCTGTCCCGTGCCCGGCAGGGCGGCGAGTAGTATGAAGACACGCAGCGCGGTCAGAGCGGGGAGCATGATTTCGATTCCATATTCAGGTGAGGTTTGAGCCGGAGGAGCGGGATCACGCCGACCAAAACAGCCAGGATGGTCGCTCCATTGTTGATGACTGCGGACACGGGCGGCGTCAGCAGGCCCGCCGCCCCCAGGGCGATCGCAATCGCGTTCGGCCAGATGACGACGCCCAGGTTCTGCCGCACGCTGGACATCGCCCGATCCCCGATGAGCAGCGCCTTCTCGAATTGCGACAGGCCGTCGTCGAGCAGGACCACGTCGGCCGTCTCGAGTGCGACGTCCGTGCTGCCGCCGATCGATACTCCGACGTCCGCCGATGCGAGCGCCGGCGCGTCGTTGATGCCGTCGCCGACCATGGCCACCACGTTTCCGTCCTCGCGAAGCCGTCGGATGTATTCCGCCTTCTGTTCCGGGAGCAGGCCGCCGGCCGCCTCGTCGATCCCCAGGGCCCGCGCCACGTTTTTCACCACCGCGGGACTGTCGCCGGAAAGGAGAACGATACGCCGGCGACCGTCGGCGCGCAGCCTCCGCACAAGCGCGGCGCTTTCGGGGCGCGTTGCATCCGAATAAGCAACGATCCCGACGACCCTGTCATCGAAGGCGACGCAGAGGCTCGAGCGGCTCTGCCTAGCAAAGCGTGCGAGCTGCTTTTGCAGCGAAAGTGGGATCTCCAGGTTCTGGCTCTTCATCCATACTGGACGACCCAGCCGAACGCGACGACCCTCGACGCGGGCCGAGAGCCCGAGCCCCACCGCGTACTCCTCGCTCGCGGGCTCGGGCTGCACGAGCCTTATCCCCCGCAATCGCGCGTACGCCTTGAGCGCTCGCGCCACGGGGTGATCGTACTTGTCCTCGGCGGAGGCGCACGCCCGGATGAACGCCTTCTCCCGGACGCCGGGCACCGTGACGACTTCCACGACCTCGGGGGCACCGTTCGTCAGTGTGCCGGTCTTGTCGAAGACGATGACGTCGATCGCCGCAAGTTGCTCCAGGTACTGAGCTCCCTTGACGAGCACGCCCTCGCGCGCGGCCAGGGCCATGGCGCTCATGGCGCTGATAGGCACGGAAATGCGGATCCCCGTGCCGAAGTCGGTGATGAGCACGCACACGGCGCGCGTCAGGTCGCCCGAGAGCGCCGCCGCGAGCCACGCGACACCAAACGTCGGTAGCACAAGCTTGCTGCCAAGCTCGAGGGCCTCGCGCTGCAGCGAAAGCGGCTTGGAGCCCACGGTGTTCAGGATTCGCTCCACTTTCGCGGCTTCCGTGTCGTTCCCGGCGCGATCGACCTCGACGACGATCTGGCCCTCGGCCACCACGGTCGAGGCGAAGACTCGGTCCCCACGCTTCTTGCGGCGCAAGCGCGACTCGCCTGTAAGCGCCTTCTCGTCCACCTCGGCGAGGCCCGAGACCACGGTTCCGTCGGCGCCGATGCTGCTTCCCGTGTGCACGACGAATCGATCGGCCACGTTCAGCTCGCGGACGGGAACGGCCTTGAGCTCGCCGTTCGGAAGGAGCCGCAGCGCGCGCTGCTCTCCCTGTCGCATCAGCGTGGACAGGGCCGAGCGCGCCCGGTTGGCAGAGATGTCCAGCAGCAGATCGCCGACACCCACCATCCAGATGACGAACGCGGCGGTGACCGGCCGACCCGTCGCCAGCGCCGCGAACGTCGCGGCCACGTCGAGCAGATCGATGCTGATCTTGCCCTCGGCCAGGGCTCCGATGCTTCGTGCGAGCGGCCGCAGCGTGCTGAGCGTGACCCCCGAGGCGAGCCACGGAAACGGAGCCGCCCGCACGATGCACATGAAGAGCACCCCGGTGCCGCCGACGGCCGCGAGCCATCGCGTCGGCGTGGGACGGTGCCACTCGCGCTTCCACTCCACGGGGTCGCTCCTCCTCAGAGCGTCGAGGACGCGCTCCTCGGTCACCACCTCCGGGTCGAAGAGAACGAGCATCGTCCGGCTGCCAGTGAGGTGCTCGCTGTGCTTCACACCCGGTAGCCCTGCGATGAGCATCGTGAGCGTGGCGAGCTCCGGCTCGCGGATGCCCGTCAGGTGCAGCCGCACGCGCCCCCGCAGCTCATGGACTGGCTCGACGCCGAACGGCTCGGGCTTCAGTCGAGCCTGCCGCATCGCGCGAATCTTGTCCCTGAGGCTGCGAAGGAACCGGCCGGGCAGGGCGACGCCGTCGTCGTAGCGGACCTCGAAGGTGCCGATGCCGCCGCGCTGCTCGAATCCGAGCACGTCGACGCGCTGGCCGAGCCATGCCTCGAGCTCTCTCGCCTCGTTAGAACCGCCGCGGGCTCCGACGATGCAAGCCCGGCTTCCGCTCTTTTGCAGGATGCGCAGCTCGGAGTTCATCAAGCATCGCTCACTTCCTTCTCCCGTTCGGCGCGCACCCGCGTGCGCACCTCCCTCCGGTGCCAGTGCATGAAGATGCGGTAGGCGTGATAAAGCGAGTTGGCCCACTGGGGGAGACGCCCGCGATTGTCGTTCATGATGAACGAGATGACGGAGGTCGCGACGAGGGCGATCGGCACGAGCTCTCGTAGGTCGGCCTTTTCGTCTGTCATCTGGCTGACGATGCCGTTCAGCCCCTGGATCCCGTCCAGGAAAGCATTGACCAGCTCCTTCCGGTTCGCTTTCGTCCGCGTGTCTGCCTCGAGGCCGCGGAATCCGCCACCTTTTGCGACCGCGTTAAGCAGATCGTCGGCCTCGAGCTTTTCGGGGTCGTACTCGGCGACGACGCTGCCGGTTTTCGGATTGTGCGACCAGGAGCGCAACCCGGGCACGGCCTCGGCGGCGCGACGCGCGGCGAAGAGGATCTCGCTGCCCTCCGCCGCTCCGACGAACGCGTCGGCGCGCATCCGGACGTACCCCGGATGATGGTGGACGAGGTAGAGCGGCGCGTCGGTCACGCCGCCCCCCCCGTCAGGTCTGTCGATTGCGCGACCCCGTTGACCGCGCCATTCGCGTGCGAGCCCTGCGGCTCCAGGCGCGAGTGGGCCTCGGCAAACATGTCGGCCAGGCGCTCGCGCTCCACGGCCGCCCATCGGCCGACACGCTCCTTGGTGCTCATCGCGAGCGCCATGAGCTTCACGCCGGCGTCATGTGGCGAGTCCGTGAGGCTTCGGGCGGCCCAACCGCTGACGAATCCGGCGCCGAATACGAGCAAGGACCGTACGGTCGACGTCATCGTTCGCGCGCCTCCGTCAGTTCCCTTCAGCGCTCTTTTCGGCGCCGGGCTTTCGCATCTCGCGATACGCGAGATAGCCAGCCGTCCCGGCGATGGCGACGGGACCGACACCGAGAAGCGCTGTTGCCAGAAGCCCGCCGCCTGCGGCCACCACGATCCCAAGGGCAGTTCGCTGCCACGAACCCTCCGGGGCGAGCGATTCGACCTTCGCGATTCCGGTCCCCTTGTGCGTCTTGTGCTCCGAATGGCTCTTCACAACTTCCTTATTCATGGCTATCTCCTTTGGTCGACACTGTTGCGATGTCGGTTTCGACACACGACTGCAACCGATATGCCGCAACGAAAGTCTCGCGCACCACGCGGCGCGCGTGCTCGTTTCGTTGTGGTGACTGATGGCAGCTGCGCGCACCGATTGCGCGTGTTCGCAGCACTTGCAGCGAAGGGGCGGCGACGGACGCCATCCGTAGCACCGCCTGTTTGCGGGGGTAGAAACCGAGCCAAGAGCCGCCGCGCCTGCTCTGCGGGAAGCGTTTGACAACGCATCCTGCGCCATCGGACGACTTGCGATCGTTGCTCGGCGTTCTGCAGTGTCTCCCAGGGCCGTTCCAGCAAAGCGAGCGAGCCCACTTCTCGCGCGTTGATTGGCTTCGCTCCCGTTCGAACCCGCGCTCCCCGCGAGCATCCTGCGCGTTTCTGGCTGCAGCATCCAAGGCGAAGCCAACCGTCCGGGCAAATGCGGCCGGTCAGGCCATAGGCTCGCCGGCGTTCTGCCTCGCGCCGGAACTTCCCCGTATGCTCGTGTCTCGGACGTTCTGTCCGGCCGGAGGATGGGCGGGCCGTGCTCGAGGGAGGCCAGTCATCGACGGGACGATTCCCACCAACGAGGTGCTCCCCAACGTCACAGGCCACCGCCGCACGACGGCTACGAGCGCCACAGCCGGAGCGGCTCGCGACCTTGCGGTACAGATGTGCGGATTGTTCCCCGAACTTGCGACGGGTTTCACGCCTAGAGATTGCGCGAACGCCGTCAGGCTCTACTTGCTGAGCTACGCGGGCAAGGCATACCCAGGTTCCCTCGCGTTGCCGTTCTGACCGAGCTCGTCGGAATGGTCAACCGTGCCGACGGGCAAGGCATACCCGGGGTCCGTCGCGCTGCCGTGGCCGCCCTCAATCGGCCGCCGCTCCAAGCGCAACCACCAGGGCGAGACGGTCGAGTAGGAGGTCCGCCGGGTTGGCGCCCTAGCCAGGCTGGCGGACGTGCTCCGATGCAGCGAGCAGGTCGCGCAACGCGTCCTCGAGCTCTTCGTCGGTGCCAAAGCGTCGAGCGATGTCTTCCTCGATAAACACTGCGCGTTTGGACCCACGTCGCAGCGCGGCCCGATTGGGTTTCCACGCTCGATCGAACCACTCCGGGGTCAGCTCGGGCACTTCCAGGTCATCCTCGCCGGCGGTCGCCATAGAGACGCTCTTCGTTACTGGTAGCACGCCGCGCTGAGATGAGCCTGGTTCGCTCCGAGCGAGTGACGTGCACGACAACGAGCACGCGAGCCAGCGAAGAGAAGCCGACGGCGACGAATCGCGATGGATCGACGGGATCGATGTTGACGAGCAAGTCGACATCCTCGAACACCGTGGTGGCTTCTTCGAAGGTGACGCCGTGCTTGCGGGACGTTCGCGGCTGCCTTGGCCTCGTCCCACTCGAAGTCGCCGTGGACGACGGTTGCCACGGGTCGAAGCTACCCTGCGCTGCTGGGGAACTCGCGACTGACCCCAAACGTGCTGAAGCCGAAAGCTCGCTTTGGCCTTAGTTGTCTTTGGTCGCCCGCTCGTCCCGTACGCGACGATCGACGCACCCGTGGGTGCGCCCTCCGTTGGTGAAGTGATGACCAGTTTCTCACCCAATCCGGTGGTGAGCCGTTCACCACTTCGCCACCCGCGGGAAGTCGGAACGGCCCTGGCGAAGCCAAAATTGCGCATTTTTCGCAGTGCTTGAAGGTTGCGAGGCGTGGCATTGCTCGTGCGTAGGTCGGCCCGACATGACGCACGTGCACTCACGGACCCTGCATTCGCGGCTCGCAAGTCGGCCGCGCAACCGACTGGGCTTGCAAGCTTCCGACCGGCGCCCGGCCCCTCGTGCAGGACGACGGGCATCCGAGTCACAGACCGCATTTCGCCCGCACCGACCGTCCGATGGCCGTCACCCGCGACCACAAGACTTGCTGACAGAAAGAGGCAGCCGAAGCGAGGCACGACGGAGGGGTCGGCGATGAACCGCCCCGCGCCCATCGCGAAGGCGGCCGCCGCCGCACGGGACCTCGCCGAGGCACTAGCCGAGCTTGCCCGCGACTCTGAGGGCACGTCTGGCGCAGCGGACACCTACGACTCGGGCCACTTGCCCCCGCGCACCTCGCGACGACGGTTTGCGGAAATCTGCCGCCGCGGCCAGGTACCCGGCGCCGCCCTCGAGGGACGCATTTGGGTCTGCCCGCGCGAGGCGTGGCACGCGGCGCGCGCGCGAAAGACCCATAGCCGCGATGCGGCGCTCGAGGTGACCGCGCCCTCGCTCGTCGCGCGTGCCGACGCGCTTCTCGAGCGCAGCGGCCTGCGGCTGGTAGCGCCCGATCTTCCGCGAGCCCCGCGCGGAGTAGAAAAGAGACGGCTACGATGGGCAACGACCGAGGCCACGGCACGAAGCGCGGTCGCCCGGCGACGGGCTCGATCGAGTGGGCCGACGAAGCCAAGACGATTCCGGTCTGCGTGCGGGTCACGATGGCAAACGGCCTGCGACCGTTCATTCGGTTCGATCCGGGAACCACGCGCGAGGAGGCGCTCGCCCTAGCGCCGGTCTTGGCGGCGCGCGCGCGCCACGCGGTGGACGCCGGAAGCGGCGAGACCGTCTCCGAGTACGCCGGCCGTTGGCTGTTGGAGAGGGAGCGACGCGGAATCGGGACGGTCGGACACGATCGGGGGCGGCTCGGCAAGCACGTGCTCCCGATCCTCGGCCCCTTAGACGTGCGCCGCTTTGGCCGGGAGGACGTCGAGCGCGTCGTCGAAGACTTGGACCGCAAGATCGTGCTCGACGAGGACCACGAAGAGCACCTAGGGTGGAAGACGGCGAGCAACGTGTGGGTCCTGGTCAGCCGCATGTGCAAGGACATGGTCGAAGCGAAGCGCCGCGACCTGCGCGTGCGCGATGACTACCCCGCCGCTCGCGTGCGTCCGCCGGAGCGCGGGGAGGCGCCGGCGAAGCAGTACCTGTACCCGAGCGAGTTTTTGCGCCTCGTCAGCTGCAAGGCGATCGACGTCGACTTCCGCACGCTCTACGCGGCGGCCGTTTACACGTACGCGCGCTCGAACGAGCTCGCCGCGCTCACCTGGGACGACGTTGACCTCGAGCACGGCGTCATCCACATCACCAAGTCGATCGACCGCGAGACGCACAAGGTAAAGGGAACGAAGACCGGCACGACGCGCCGCATTCCCATC
>DASPUY010000024.1:0-9567 GCA_035622655.1 Polyangiaceae bacterium | reverse complement strand
TCGGGCCAGCGGGGATGAGGGCGACGGTGAGCGATGGTCTCGATGAATTCGCCGAGCTGCGCGTTGCCCTGCTCGATCGAGTGGAAGGTCCGTGCGGCGAAGAAGCGTTCTTTGAAAAATCGCACGGCCCGCTCGACCCCTGAAAACTGCGCCTCGCTCTGGCAGGCGGCACCGGCGTGACGGCCCTCGTCGCGATGGCCGCGATGTTCTAGCTCCTCACGAGCGTGGCGCTCGTCGGGAGGGGTAACCGGGTCTCGTCCGAAGCGACGCCGAATTCCGGGCCGGCGGCCTTAATGCTCCAAAGGCAGCGTGCGAGCAAGCTGCGCGACCAAGGGCGCCAGGACCGTGATGAGCAGCGCTCGCGCGAATGCCTCGATCGGCTGAACGCCGCCGCGGCGCTGGACTCTGCGGGTGACCTCGAAGCGCAGACGGCGAGGCTTCGAGCCGAGTGTCGTCCATTCGCCGACGATCCGCATGGGTCGGCGACGGGTCATGGCGAACGCCGCACGCACGGCCCCGGGCCGTCTCGATGAAGGACTCGATACCGAGGGCCGCAGGTCGACGGGACACGCCCCGGACCGACGGCGCGACGGATACCCACAGTGCAAGCCCACACCCCCGTACAAATCGGAGGCGAAGCACGAAGTGATGCCACGACGTCGCCCTCCACGAGCTGGGTGGCTGGTCCGAAGAGACGGCCAGGGAACGCGCAGCAGAAAGCGCAGGCCGACGCTCGAGGGCGACCGCGAGGGCGCAGCGGATGCAGCTTGCCGGAGCTGAGGCGTATGTTCGGAGGACCGGCGATGAGCTCCCGTCGTGCACAGACATGCTACCCTCGGTGCGTGGCGTCGAGGGTTCATGTGCGCTTCCTCGCAAACGTCCCTGCGGACCGCGTCGTCAAACTGCCGGACGAGGTTCCGGTCGGGCCCGCCGAGATCGTCGTCCTGACGCAGAAGGCCGAGAGCGCGGCTATGGACCGGGTTCGCCTCGTACGCGAGCTTCAACGCACGTCGCCCCCCCAGAAGACCGACAGCACGGACCTTCTTCGAGCGGACCGAGACGCACGTTGAAGCTCGTCGTGGACGCCTCAGTGGCGGCGAAGTGGCTGCTGGCAGAGGCGCTCTCGCCCAAAGCCCTTGGCTTGGTGCAGCCGGAACACGAGCTGGTTGTCCCCGAGCTGTTCTGGGCCGAGGTAGGGAACATCCTCTGGAAGAAGGCCCGGGCGGGGGAACTGGAGGGCGCAGAGGCTGTGAGGCGACTCGACGAGCTGGGCTCGATGGGGCTGCGCACGGTCTCGAACGCCGCTCTTGTGCGCGCGGCCCTCGGCGTCGCGCTTGCGACCAGCCGAACGGTCTATGATTGTCTCTACCTCGCGCTGGCCATGCATGAGGGCTGCCCGTTGGTCACCGCCGACGAGCGCTTCGTGAACGCTTTGACCGGTACGCAGTACAGCGCGAACGCTTTGTGGCTCGGGGCGATGTAAGTCCCTGCCTAGGGGCGGGCTGGAGGCAGCGTTCGCCTGTTTTTGACGTGAATCGCCAGGGCTGTGACGTGTTCTTCGAGGGCTCCTGCCGCAGTCGCCCGCGAGCGACGGCGTCACCGTGAGGGCTGTTCCGAGATCACCCCCCGGCCACACAGCGCCGTAGTGCGGGCAATTCTTCGCCCCTCGAACCCGACGGGCGGTGAATGAAAATTCGCCCACGACGCAGCCGGATCTATCCCTACCTCGCCCACGACCTGCGTCAGCGGCTTTCGCAGTACTGCGCCGCCGGCGGAACGACCGAGAGCGCCGTGGTCGACGCCGCGCTGCGCCAGTACCTCGACCGGACGAGCGACCGGACGCTCTTGATGCGGCGTCTCAATCGGCTCGACCAGGCCGTCAGGCGCGGGCACGGCGAGCTGGGCCTGCTCTGCGAAGCGTTCGCGCTGTTTCTCAAGATCTGGTTCGCCCACACGCCTGCAATCGCCGCGGAAGGACGCAAGGCGGCGCTCACGACGTCGGAGACGCGCTACCGCCAGTTCGTCGAGCACCTCGGAGCGCGCCTCACGAGGGGCCGCCGCTTCGTGCACGACCTGCCGCCCGAGTGCGTCGGCGAGGGGCGCGAGCCGGCCCCGGTATCCCCCGCGCCGCACGACACGCTCCCGCCCGCGGGGGATCCCGCGTGAGCCGACCGCCGAAGGACACGGACCTCGACGAGCTGCTCCCGTTTCGGCCACGCCTCGGCGGCGGCCGCCAACCGCGGCCCCGAGAGGACTCCTTTCGCAGTGCCGTCTACCGCGCCGCGCGCCTCACCACGGCGACCGCCCGCGCCACTCGCCATTGGAACCGACGCACGCGCGTCGACGTCCGAGCTCCGCACCCGCTCGCGCGGCGGGTCATCGTCAAGGCGCACGTCGCGAGAATGACCCCCAGCGGCACCCGGGTCGCTGCCCTTCACCTTCGCTACATCGAGCGTGACGGCGTCGAGCGCGAGGGCAGCCCCGGCGCGCTCTACGGCCCCCAGGGACCCCTCGCCGCCGAGACCTTCAATAGCCCCCGACCCCACGAGAAACACCAGTTTCGCCTGATCGTCTCCCCCGAGGACGGCCACGAGCTTGATTTGACCGACTACGTCCGCCGCCTCATGACCCAGGTCCAGCGGGACCTCGGCCAGCGCATCGAATGGGCTCCAACCATCACGACACCGGGCATCCTCACGCCCACGTCGTGCTGCGCGGGGTCGACCGCGACGGCCACGAAGTCCGCCTCGATCGCCAGTACATCTCCCATGGCCTGCGCTGGCGCGCGCAGGAGATCGCCACCGAGGAGCTCGGCCTTCGGCTCCCCCAAGAGATCCATCGAAGCCGGGCCCAGGAAGTCACCCGGGAGCGCTACACGGCCCTCGACCGCGAGATCGCGCGCCGCGAAAACGAGCCGCCAGGTCACGCTCCGCACGCGCGCCGGACCGCTCTCCCCCCTCGCCATCTTCGAGGGACTGCTCCTTGCACGCCTTGCTCACCTCGAGCGCCTCGAGCTTGCGCAGCGCACCTCCGCCGGCTGCTGGACCCTAACCCCCGGCTGGACCCAGCACATCAAAACCCTTGGCGAACGCGGCGACATCCTCGCCGAGATGCACAGGGACCTGCGCAGTAACCCCGCCCACTACCGGATCGTCCTTCCCGGCCAGCGCCTCGAGCCCACCCCCGCCGACCGCGGCCGGGGTCTGCACGGCCGCGTCGTCTGCAAAGGCCTGGCCGACGAGCTGCGCGGCAGCTTCTACGCCGTCCTCGAAACTCCGGGAGGCGCCGGCTACCGCGTTCCCCTCGACCGCCGCTCCGCCGAAGACCTCCGCCCCGGCGACCTCGTCTCCATGGTGAATCGCCTACAGCGATCCGTCCGCCCCGAAGATCGCATCCTCGAAGAAACCGCGACGCGCACCCGCGGCCTCGTCGACCTCGCGGCCACGCCCTCCCCCGCCCCCGACCGTGATCGCCTGCGCCACCGCCTTCGCGAGCTCACGAAGATGGGCCTCGCCCGCCCTGACGGCACCGATCGCTGGCGTGTCCCGACGGACCTCATCGCCCAGCTCGAGGCGCGCGACGCGCGCGCGCCCCGCTATCGGGTCGACCTTCGCAAAGACCCCCTGCGCCTCGACGAGCAGGTCACATACCGCGGGCCCGTCTGGCTCGATACCGTGCGCGGCCGCCCGCTCGTTCTCTACGGGTTCGGGGCGGAAGTGCTGCAGGCGCTCGACCGCCGCGACGCCTTTCTCCGCACCCTCGGGATAGACCCCGTCGATCCGCGTCGCCTCATTCTCCTGCGCGACGTCGAATGCCGCGCTCTCGGCGCCGAGATCGCGGCCCGCACCGGCCAGGCTTTCCTTCTCCAACCGCCCGAGCCTTTTCACGGACGCGTCGAGCTTGCGCAGAATCGATCGAGGACGCCGCTGGCGATCGTGAGCGACGGGTCGCTGTTCGTGCTCGTGCCGCTGACGCGGGAGCTAGGGGCGGCGCGAGGGCAAAGGGTGACGCTTGGGCGCGAGCTTCAGCTTCAGGTGGAAGCTCCCGAGAGGGACTTCGCGCGGCAACGGTGATCGTGTCGCTGGACGGAGCCCGGAGCGGTTCGTGTTGGCCGGACCGCCAAGGCGGGGACCGTCACGGACGATTCGGTTCCGATTCGGCGGTGCGCGCCGACCCATCCGAAAACAGCTCGTCAACGGTAGCCTTCCGGTCGTTGAGGAAATCGCGAGGCGACACGGACGGTGGATGTTTCGTCGTACTCCACTCTGCGCATGCCTCGCTCGTCGAGCTCGTAGATCCATGCGTCGGGGTAAGCCAAGAGTATGGGAGCGTGTGTGGCCACCACGAACTGACTGCCTTGGCCGACGAGGTCGTGCATGCGCCGTAGCATGCTCATTTGGCGCAGAGGGGACAGCGCAGCTTCGGGCTCGTCGAGAAGGTGGAGCCCATCGGCCCCGAAACGATGCATGGCGAGTGCGAGAAACGACTCGCCGTGGGAGAGTTCATGCAGCGGCTGACCTCCGTACGCCTCGAGCAACGTCGGTCCCAGGCGTTCGATCTCCGTCGCAACGTTGAAGAAGCTTTCGGCCCTCAGAAAAATGGGGTGCGCGGGCGGCGCACGGAGCGAACTAGGCGCAGTGCATTGCCGAGCGGGGACTCCGAACTCCGCGTTGCGAACCGGAAGTTCGTGCTTCCGCCTTCGGGATTGAAGCCGGCAGCCACCGCGATCGCCTCGAGCACCGTCGATTTTCCACTGCCGTTCTCGCCTACGAAGTACGTGACCTTCGGATGCAACCCGAGGCCATCCAGCATCGCGATCGCTGGAATCGAAAATGGATAGACGCGTGGGTTCGCGATCCGTTCCGGCGGGTTTGAAGCCGTAAGACGAACGGTGAATCGTCCCGGTCCCGGCGCGAACCGGCTTTCGCATGAGTCGAGGATGCCGCGCTCGACGCCTACCGGGAAGGGCGGCAGCCGACCGCGCTGTTCGGCGATTGGTGCATCGCCGAAACGGATCTGGCCATGATGCTCCTGCGCCTGGTGCGGACGGCGAGCGCGTTTCCGCCCGCATCCGCGACTACGCGGGTGGCAGCGCCCCTCGGTGCGCGCCTTCGTCGGCCAACCATGACCTGCTTATGCGCTGTCGGTGCGGAGCCTCTTAATCCACGCGGGAAGGGGATGCGACGCGAACGAGCGCGTGACCATAAGCCCGGGGGCAACGTACGTGCGGTCGGTGAGCAGGCTACCGGCAATCAGAGGGCCCCCCGCTGCGGAACCGGTCGCGCTGTCACTGGCAGGCGCCGGGCGCGCCAAGGAAGATGCTGATGTCGTTCGAAAAGAAGTTCGCCACGGCAAGATCGGCGTAGCCGTCATTATTGAAGTCACCGGCGGCAACAAACCAGGGCTCCTGGCCAGCAGGGAACGTGACCTGAGGCTCGAAGTTTCCGTTGCCGGTCCCCAGCAAAATGGTCACCGAGTCGTCGAATTGATTGGCCGTCGCGAGGTCTGGAGCCCCATCGCCATTGAAGTCGGCGATCGCGATCGACCAGGGACCTTCACCGGTCGGCCACTGAGTGCACGCTTGGAATGTGCCATCTCCGTTCCCGAGGAGCACGCTCGCAGTAGAGACAGCGTTCGAGGCTGCGGCGATGTCTGCCTTGCCGTCGCCATTGAGGTCGCCGACGGCGACCGATGCGACTCCCTGCCCAACGGTCTCCTGAACTTGTGGGGCGAACGTGCCGTCCCCGTCGCCTAGGAGCACGCTCACCGTCGGGGCCGGTCCGGACGTTTCGGACCCAAAATTGGCCACCGCGAGATCGGGGATCCCATCGGCGTTGAAGTCACCGACCGCGACGGAAAGCGGGTTGATGAACGTCGCAAACGTTCCAAGGAAGTCAAACGAACCGTCTCCCTGCCCGAGCAAGACACTCACGGTGTCGGCCAGGTAATTCGTGAAGACCAGGTCCAGCTTCCCGTCGCCATTGAAGTCGCCGACCGCAACCGCGCTGGGATCGAGGACCGCCGGAGACGCGATGGGCGCGCCGAAGGTCCCCGCGCCGTTGCCGAGCAAAATATCCACCGTGCCCTCGGCACCACCGCCCGAGGAGTTCGTGACCGCAATGTCGAGATCGCCGTTGCCGGTGAAGTCCCCGACCGCGACCGGCTCGCCGCCGGCGTCGCTGTCCAATGCGGCGTTGAACGTTCCATCTCCGTTTCCCAAAAACACCTCGAAGAAACCTGGGTTCGCGCCCACGACGAGGTCCAACTTGCCGTCGCCGTTGAAGTCGCCGATCGCTTCGGAGCTCGGAGACTGGCCCGGCGGTCCGAAGGGGAGCGTCGGACCCGCGGTCATGTGCCAATCGCATGAAGCGTCGGGGACCCTGCCCTCATCGTCGGGCGCGTCGAGGAGACCCGCGTCTCCAGCGGCGTCTTGCGAAGCCGCTTCGACAGCGGCGTCCGAGGTTCCCCGTGCACCGGAATCGTTCGTACCGGCATCGGGCGGAGTATTCGAAAACGCATCCGTGCCCGCAAGAGCGTCGCCTTCGAGGGCTCCGTCGGCCGGATTGGCCGGGCCCTGGGGCGAATCCGCAGTCGCATCCGGAGTGCTCGCTTCGTGCGTTGCGTCGCCCGCCGGGGGCGAACCGGACGCCGTCGTCGTCGCCGCGTCCGGATTCGCTCGGTCCCCGTCCATGTCAGGGGCAAGCCTTCCGCCGCACGCGATCGCGAGAGAAACAATCAGAACACCGATTGCGCATAGGAGCTGCGGGGCCACGGACGCCGGGCGCCGCGCCGACCGGGTGTGTCTCGCCAGTCGGCTCCGCACGGCGCGCTGAGGGCGACTCCCTCGAACGCCGCCGACGCCAGCCCTGACGAGGTCGGCGCTCGGCGCCGTCGCTCGGAAACGGCGGGACGCCCTCAGGAACATCGTCCTGCAAATGTACGCTCGAATCTTGCCCTTCCGGGGGGAGAAGGCACCGCGCCGCGCAAGGCGTCTCGAGAGCGGCGGCCAATACGCAATGGATGAATACCGCCCCGAAGCTATCGGTGAAGACGCATCGCGCAGCGGATCAGGCGCTGCGCCTGCGACTCGCGATGCAACCCCGCGGCGTCGCTCGAGCGGCTTGGACGAGCCGGCTCGTGTCACCCGCGGAAAGGCGAAAGGAAAGAATCATCGGCTACCGACGAGCAGCGTTTCGCGATCACCTGTCTCTTCGGGGAGTCGGCGTGCCCTTCGGGGACTCCGTCGTCGTGCGGGGGCTTTCCTCGGGCGGGGCCGTGACGATCCGGTCGGGAGAGGAATTCGGCGACGTCGTGGACGTTGCTCGCGGGTCTTTCGAGGATGCGCCGGGGATGGAAGCGGTGGTGTTTCGGCGCGTGCGGGACGGCGGCGCACTGGCGAGCTCCTTCAGGTACTTCTGGAGGACGGCGCGATGGATCGGTACACCATGCGCGGTCAGCTGCTCGGCAATCGCCTGGAGCGTGTAGCCCTTGGCGCGGAGTGTGGCAATCTGGGGCATGAGCCGGACGATGGCGGCCCGCTTGGTCAGGGTCTCGGCCTAATATGCGGGAACGTTTTCGAGCGTCTCCTGGATGGCGGCGATGTCGGCGTTGCGGATTCTGCGTGGGTCCATGGTGCGCCCTCTCGTTTGGCAGTCTTGGGATCGGTCGCTGCACGTCCGTGGTTTCGAACCGCGCACGCGAGAGACCCCGTCGGGTCATCGTCACGTTTCGTTGCCTGTGAACACGACCCGAAACGACAACCATCGGGCTCGGGGTGGTCGGAATGGCGACCCTCACCGGGTGCGGGGCGAGTTCCCTCCCGCCTGCGGTCTACGCTCCAAGCCGGGTCACTGAGGCGACTGCCGCCCTGTCGTCGGAGCATCCGCTCGGACCGTCGTTCTCAGCCGCGACGCAGCCGCCGGGGGATCGGTCGGCTGCAGGCTTCGCCAGCGCTCCGAGGTGTCCGGACGACACCTTCTGGGATGGCGTCGCGTGCGCTCATCCACGGGCAACGTGCGGTTCGTGGGATGGCGTGTCCTGTGAACCCCAGTCGACCCCCGAGGCCGAGTCGGAGCGCCACCGAGAGGATCTTCGAGAGGATCGACACCGATGCCCGAGCGATTTGCCCCGAGAACGACGAATCGAAACAGTACTACGCCGGCCTTGTCTGGGAGATCGAGAGGACGTTGGAAGCAGCCATGCGCCGGGCCGACGAGGTCGACCGGCGACTCGAGCACTTGAGACAATCCCGAACGACGCCGCAATGGGAAGTGACGCGCTTTGCCCGAGCGGGAAGCGTGTACGATTGCCTCTGGAACAGTCTTCGGAGTTCGACGCCCATCTTCCTCGACCCGAGGCAGATCGCCCTCTTCACGAGGCTCCAGAGGATCGCCACGAGACTCGCGGCAGCAGGCAGCCCGGGCGCCGCGGCCCAGTTTACGGCCCAGATGCAAAGCACCCAGCAGCAATGGAAGGACCAATGGAGCACGACTCGCGATAGCTACTTGGCGGTGCTCGTGGAGAAGACCATCCGCGCTTACGTCACGGCGGCGGTCCTGGCCAGACGCTATGCCCTCGGGGGGTTCACCTTCACACGTGCCGCGGAACGCTTGCCCGTCGTGTCGTCTCTCCTGGGGGAAGAGACGATGTCGCGGATCGTCCGCAGCATGGTGGATCCTACGGACCCCGCAAGAGACCGGACGTTGACCTACGTGAGGGATTACTGGAAACGTTGACGGCGGCGCCGAATGCGAAGCGTGAGTACACGTGCCGACGGGACGATGAAACCAGTTGCGCGGCCGCTCGTCGCGATCGGTCGGTTTATGTACAGCGCGCTGAGCGGGTGGGTCGTGCTGGGTACCGCCGGGTCGGCCGGGTGCCACATGAACGAAGGCGAAGCCGCCCGGCCGAGTTTCGTGGCCAGCTCGGAGGCTCGCGCGAGTGATCTCGATCGTTCCCTTGCGACCAACGAAGCGTCGCCCGGCGACTCGGCGCGGGATGCGCAAGACGACGCCCACTCGGGGTCTTCGAGCATCCCCCCGCCCGAGGATCTTGTGGCGCTTCGAACGCTCCTCGCGGCGTTGCAAGCGAACGACCGGGCGACCGTCTCTCGGCTGATGCCCTATCCCGTCGATCGTTCCCAGCCGCTCGCCTCCGTGGCCAACCCCGAAGAATTCCTCCGTAACTACGACGACTTTTTTGATGCAAATACGATTGCGCTCGTTGTCAACGCGAGCGACGGCGTGTGGCACAGCGGTGGGCAAACGCTTGTTGCCTGGGGCGAGCGGGGCTTGATCGATATCGTCTCGGGACGGCTGGTCGAAGTGAGGGTCGAGACCGATCAGCAGCACGCCAAGGCGGCGCGGGCGCGGGAAGCCGAGGCGATGACGCTCCATCCGAGTGTACGCGACTACGCCGCGGTGGTTCTCGAATGCGAGAACAAGCACCATCACATTCGAATCCACAGGGAGCTGGACCCCACAAACAACGCGGGCTCAGACACCGGTGCCGTGGCCGGCGCAGAGCTCGCGCCGCGCCTGCGCTACATCGCGTGGAAAACCGGCGAAC
>DASPUY010000023.1:0-42762 GCA_035622655.1 Polyangiaceae bacterium | reverse complement strand
CCGAGGCCGACGTGCTGCCGCCCGTCCCGTTGAATTCCGTCTCCTTGTGCTGGCCCGAAAGGTGAATGTCGAGCGTCGGTCCTGCCGTCAGGCCGAAGTGGGGCACGGGCGTGAAGACCACCTGCGGCTCGAAGTCGAGCCCGAATTCGTCCGTACTGAACCGGTCGAAGGCTCCCGCCGCGTTCAACTTCGCGGTGTTCTGGACCAGTGTGTAGAACGAAATGCCGCCGCGGAACCAGAACGACAGCAAGTGGTTCATCCGCAAGATGTAACCTCCGCGGGGGGCGAGCCCGAAGAGGACCACGCCCCCGTTGCCGCCGCTCGTCGTCGTCGTGGTCGTGGGCTCCACGGTCTTCGTGGACGTGCCGCTCCCGAGGGAGAAATAGAGCGCAAGGTCGCCCCCGACCGTGACGTTCGGAAGGATGACGTAGTCGAACCCGGCGCGCGGGACCGTGTAGAAGAGCTCTTGCTGGGTGTTCTCGCCCCAGAGCAAGGAAATGGACGTCTGCGTCGTCGTGGTCGAAGAGTTCGCCGTCGGATCGGCCTGCTCGTCGACGCGCGTGTAGGCGAAGAGCGGCACGAGCCGATCGGCGCTGATGATGAATTCTCCGGGTGTGCCGAGTTCGCGGGCTTGCGCGCGGGCGAGCGACGTCGTGGCGAGCACCCCCAGCATCGCTGCAACTGCGGTCAGCATTCGCACCATGATGGCGAGACCTCCTGTCGGCTCGCGAATCTAGTCGGAAGCGTGCGCAGCGGTCGAGTTCGTGGTGATTCTGTCCAGCACCAGCGGACGCGGAGGCGGGGGCGCATCGCCCACGAGGAACGCGCGCCGCAGGCGGTCGGCGATCGAGTCGGCGTCCGAGCGCCGGTGGACGCGGAGGCGAGCGAGCGGTTCGCCACGCGACACCGACGCGCCTGGTTTCTTGTCTACGAACAGGCCGACCGCGGGGTCGATGGTTTGGTCGGCACGTGTGCGTCCGGCCCCCATGGCGACCGCCGCGAGCCCGACAGCGAGCGCGTCGACGCGGACGACATAACCGTCGTCCGGCGATTCGAGCACGACCTCTTCGGCAGCCGGAGCGAGTCGCGCTCGATCCACGACGGCTCGCGGGTCGCCCCCTTGTGCCTCGATCATCCGTTCGGCCACGCGGACGGCCCGCCCGCTGGCAATCGCGTCCTCGAGCTTCGCGCGTGCCGCGTCCGGGCTGTCCGCGGCAGCTCCGAGCTGCAGCATCTCGGCAGCCAGGCGCATCGTGCATTCGACGACATCGGCGGGACCTGCTCCCAGCAGCACGTCGAACGCCTCGCGCGTCTCGATCGCGTTGCCGACGGCCGCCCCCAGCGGCGCCTCCATGTCGGTCAGCAGCGCAACCACTTTTTTGCCCGCGCCCGTTCCGACCCGGACGAGCGACTCGGCCAGAGTGCGTGCGCTCACCTCGTCTTTCATGAAGGCACCCCGGCCCACTTTCACGTCGAGGACCAGCGCGTCGATCCCCTCGGCCAGTTTTTTGGACAAGATCGACGCGACAATCAGGGGGATCGATTCGACCGTCGCCGTCACGTCGCGCAGAGCGTAGATGCGCCGGTCGGCCGGGGCGATCTCGGCGGTCTGTCCGATCATGCAGCAGCCGACCGTCCGTACGACGTGCACGAACTCCTCCGCAGAAAGATCGGTGCGCAGCCCGGGGATGGCCTCCATCTTGTCGAGTGTGCCCCCCGTGTGTCCCAGACTGCGCCCGCTGACCATCGGGACGGGAACCCCGCAGGCGGCCACCAGCGGTGCGAGCGCGATCGATACCTTGTCGCCGACGCCGCCGGTCGAGTGCTTGTCGACCTTGATGCCCGGGATGTCCGACAGGTCGAGGACCTTGCCGCTTGCGAGCATCGCGTGGGTCAAGGCGACTGTCTCCCGATCACTGAGCCCCCGGAAGAAGACCGCCATGAGCCAGGCGGCCATCTGGTAGTCGGTCAGCTCGGCGCGCATGAAGGAGTCGATGAGACGCTCGACTTCTTCGTCCGACAGGCGCACGGCGTCGCGCGTTGCCGCGACCATCTCGACGAGCGTGCGCTGCGGCATCGCGCCCAGCCATAGCATCGCGACGCTCGACGTTGCTATCGTGCGACGCCATGCGTCCCCTGCTGCTGCTTCTTCCGGTTGCAGTCGGGACGGGCCTGTCCACGGGATGCTCGAAGGGCGAGGCGTCCACACAAGATCCGCCCGTCGTGCTCGCTGCAGGGGAGGCGCCCGCGGCTTCCGGCGTTCGCTCCGCGGGCGCAGCGCCGGTCGGCCCGTCGGCACCGGGCGCCCCTGGGACGCTTGCGGACGCGGCTTGCGGAGCTCCGCCCGGGGGCAGCTGCGTGCTGCGCGACTGGATGAACGCGCACATGGCTCCCGCGGTCATCGCCGGTGACTTCGACGCGCTGAAGGGGGCTCTCGACCAGACCGTGGCGTTTGCGCCCGATGGATATCCGAATTGGAGATCCATCGCGCGCGACGGAGCCGACGCGGCGCGCACGCAAGACCTCGGAGCCGTCAAGGCCGCCTGTCGATCGTGCCATGCGCAGTACAGGGACCGCTACCGGCGCGAGCTGGGCGATCGCCCGCTCTGAATCGAGGTTGCGACAGCGATGGCACTGCGTCCCATTCCCCGGCCCAAGGTCCCTCGCGTCGGCCGTCCACCGGGTCGATTCACCCAGCATCGCCGCCTGGATCTGCTCCGCGAAAAGCTCGAGACCCACACCGCCGGGCTGGCGCTCGAAGAGCTCGCGGCCATGCTTCGCATGACGACGCGCTCCGTGCGGCGCTACCTGCGTGAGCTCGCCCTCGTCACTGAGCTCGAATCGATCGCGGTACGACCCGGCGGCGCCCACCTGTGGCGGATCAAGCCGAGCGAACGCGGGCGTACAGTCACGCTGAGGCGCACCCAAGCAGTTGCGCTTCTGGCCGCGCGCCGCGTGTTCGAGATCTTGCGTGGATCCGCACTGTTCGACGAAGTGGACGTGGTTTTGCGCGAAATCGAGCAGGTGGCCCACCGTCCGAGCCCCCGCGCGGCGGGCCGGCCCGCGCGCATCGACGCGGTAGCCGCCGATGTCCCGCTCGAGGAGCGGTTCGCCTACGTCCCGCCTGCAGCTCACACCTACGCGAATCGGGCCGAGGAAGTGGACGAGGTGTTCCGTGCACTTGCAGAGACGCGCGTGCTGCACTTCCGTTACCGGGAGCAGCCCGAGCACGATCTCGCGCGCGCGGTGCGCACCTCGGCGCATCCCTACGCCCTCGTCCTGCATCAGGGCGCCATCGCCTGCGTGGCGCACGACGTCGAGCGCGGGACAGCGCGAGCGTTCGCCTTCGACAGAATGAGTGATGTGGAAGCGAGCGAGAGCGAACGGTTCGAGCTCCCCGTGGAGTTCGCCCTCGCCGACTGGTTGCAAGGCGACTTCGGGGTCGCCCGGGTATCGCGGACATTGAAGCTTTTGGTGGAGTTCGAGCCGTCTGCGGCCGATGCGGTTCGCGCCCGGCGCGTGCACCCCTCTCAGAAGCTCGCTGTCGCGCCGGACGGGCGGGTCCGAGCATCGCTTCAGGTGCCCGAATCGGCCGAGGTCCTTCGGCGAGTGCGAAGCTGGGTGCTGGGCTTCGGCGCCGCCGCGCGGGTGCTCGAGCCGCGCGGCCTGGCGGACGAAGTGGCGCTCGAGCTCCGACGGGCCGCGGAACGCTACCGATGAGCGGGCACCAGGGGCCTGGTCGCGTCGGCTGGCCGCGTGTCGGCTGGCCGCGTCGGCTGCCCGCGTCGGCTGGCCGTATCGGCCACAGGACCAGCTCGCGAACGAGGAATGAAAACCACCCGGAGCCGCGGTACAAAATGACGAATGTCCGCGTCTCTTCCCGTTCTACCCGTGTCGTCTGCGGTCGTCGCGCAAAAGCCTCCGGCGCCGCCGTCGGCCCTCGCGCATCGCGAGCTTCGCCGGGGCACGTGGTGGCACGCGATTCCGGCGTACCGGCAGATCGACGAAGCGACGTTCCTCGACCACACCTGGCAGGCGAGAAGCTCGATCACGAAGGTCTCCAGGCTCGTCGAGACGATCCAGGATCTGGTCCCGTCCGGGTTCGTGGAGGACCTCGAGGCCGGGATGAAGCGCGCCCCGATGAGCGTTCGCGTCAGCCCGTATATCGTGTCGCTCATCGACTGGGAGCACCCGTACGACGATCCGCTTCGCGTCCAGTTCTTCCCGGTTGCCTCGCGGTTGCTCGCCGATCATCCCAAGCTCGGCCTGGACTCGCTCGCCGAGCAGGCCGATGCGCCGGTCGCGGGGCTGACGCATCGCTACACCGACAAGGCGCTTTTTTTGCCGCTCGACACCTGCCCCGTGTACTGCCGCTTCTGCACGAGGTCTTATGCCATCGGCCTCGACACCGACGAAGTGGAAAAGGTGCATTTGCGTCCGAACGACGAGCGCTGGCGTCGCGCGTATCAGTACATCGCCTCCCGACCGGAGCTCGAGGACATCGTCATCAGCGGCGGCGACGCGTACCAGCTGAGGGCCGCGCACATCGAGGAGATTGGCGATGCGCTTCTGGCCATCCCGCACGTGAGGCGCATGCGGTTCGCGACGAAGGGACCCGCGGTCATGCCGATGAAGATCCTCACGGACAGCGCGTGGGTCGATGCACTGACGCGAGTGGTGGAGAAAGGCCGCCGGATGCGCAAGGACGTCGTCCTGCACACGCATTTCAACAATCCGAACGAGATCACGGCAATCACCGAGGCGGCGATGGGCCGCCTCTTCGAGCGCGGCGTAGTGGTGCGAAACCAGAGCGTTCTCATTCGCGGCGTCAACGATTCTGTCGACACCATGACCCTGCTGGTCAAGCGTCTCGGTCATCTCAACGTGCACGCTTACTACGTTTACGTCCACGACATGGTGCGGGGCGTCGAGGACCTGCGAACGAGCGTCGATACGGCAATTCACATCGAGAAGCACGTGCGCGGCGCGACCGCCGGCTTCAACACCCCGACGTTCGTCGTGGACGCTCCGGGCGGGGGCGGCAAGCGGGACGCCCACTCGTACGAGTATTACGACCGTGATACAGGGATAAGCGTCTATTCGGCCCCGAGCGTAAAGCTCGGCCGTTTCTTCACGTATTTCGACCCGCTGCACCAGCTCGCCACTCATCAGCAGCGCCGCTGGAGCGATCCCGCCGAACAGCAGGCCATGATCGACGAGGCGTTGAGCAAGGCGCGCGGGCGCGCGCGATGAGGAGGCGCACTGCCGGGGGGCGCGGCCGCCGTGCTCGCGCGGGCGACGCGGCTGCCGCCCCGGCTGCCGCCGTGTCTTGCGACGCGAGCCGGAGCCGGCGGTCGAGCCGGGGAGCTTGACGGCAAGCTCGTGCCCCAAGCAAGGATGTCACTGGAAATTTGCGTTGAGCAAGCGGAGACAATTCGCGCTCGGCCGCAATGCCGAGCCGTCCCCAGCCTGCGGTGGCGAACGTAACAGAACGGAAGCAAGCGCGAAACGGAAAGCCGCGTGCCGTGAGGCTCAATTCGGAGTTCGCGTCATGCGGTTCACCGGAGATCGATGCGCGCGGCGGCGAGGGGGGCGAGGGGCGCTTGGCGCTTGCCCCGCCCCCGCCCCGAATGCCGTTGCGGCGACCGCTGCGGCCGAAAGGGCATGGCGCCATGTCGCTCGCCCGCCCGCCCGCAAGTCTGCTAAGAGACCGAGAGTGAGGGAGTCTGCGAGCGTGACCGTTGGGGCGCTTTGGGCGCAAAACTGCGGCGTTGCCGGCCGGAAGTTTTGTCGGCCCGGATGCCTTCGTCCCTTGCCATCGCGTGTAATTCGGGCACGCTTGCAATTGGGTCTCTCGAGGTATAAGGCGCAGGAGGCGGGATGCGGTCGTTGGCCGCACGGCGGTGAATCGGATGGATGGCGGTAACTCGCGGCTGGCTCTCGAAATCGGGAGTATCGTTGCCGGAAAGTATCGTATCGATCGAATTCTGGCCGAAGGCGGAATGGGGGTGGTCGTCGCGGCCACGCATCTGCACCTGGACCAGGCCGTCGCGTTGAAGTTTTTGCGCCGGGACGTGAGCGCGGAGCTCGATGCCGTCGCGCGGTTCACCCGGGAGGCCAAAGCCGCTGCGCAGCTCCGGAGCGAGCACGTCGCCCACGTCCTGGATGCGGGCGTCACCGAGGACGGCACGCCCTACATGGCCATGGAGTACCTCGAGGGTCAGAGCCTGGCCTTGACGCTTCAAAGCCAGGGCCGGCTCGACGTCGTGGCCGCCGTCGAATACGTCATCCAGGCATGCGAGGGCCTCGCGGAGGCGCACTCGCGCGGGATCGTTCATCGCGACATCAAACCGGACAACCTTTTCCTGCTGGAACGGGCCCCCGGCTGGAACGCAATCAAAGTTTTGGATTTTGGCATTTCGAAATTTGCTTTTTCCGATCCGGGCAACATCGCGACGGGAGTCATCCTCGGCTCGCCATGCTACATGTCGCCCGAGCAGCTGCGATCCACGGCGACCGTCGATCACCGCACCGACCTCTGGTCGCTCGGGGCCACCCTTTACGAGCTGATCGTCGGCTGCGCGGCGTTCGACGCGTCGCAGACTTTGCCCGAGCTGGTCACCGCAATCCTCGACAAGCCCTCGCCGCGCGTGCGGGAAGCACGCCCTGAGCTTCCGGCCGAGCTCGACGTGATCGTCGATCGCTGCTTGGCCAAAGAACGAGAGGCGCGCTTCAAGAGCGCCGGCGAGCTCGCGATTGCGCTGCTGCCGTTCGCCACCCCGCGATCCCGCGTGGCCGCGGAGCGGGCGGCGTCGATGACCCCGGCGTTCGACGTCAGTCAGCCCATCCCGATCTCCGATCGACCGACGTCGTCCAGCGATCCGCCCTTGAGCATCCCTCTGAGCCTGGATGGTGAGACGCCGGGGCCGAGCAGCCCGCTCTCGCTCACCATTCGAGCCGCAGAAATCGAGGGTTCGAAGATGGATGCACGCAAATCGCCGGCCACGACTCGTCGGTGGCTCTCGATCACGGGGTTTGGCGGCGCAGCGACTCTCGCCTTCGTCATCGGCCTCGCGCTCAAGGACAGAACAGCCGACAAGACCGCCACCGCCGCCCCTGCCATGACGCCATCGCCGACTCTGGCGCGCACCGAACTGCAGCCGTCCGCGGCGGGGAGTCCTGCAACCGTTCTCCCGGGCGCGACGGCGCCGGGTTCCGACCCGCCGCCGGGCCCTGCGGCGACCTTGGCGCCGCTGCAGGGCGATACGGGCCGGGCCGAGCTCGTGATTCGGGCGTCACCATCCTGGGCGAAGATTACCATCGACGACAAGCCGGTCGACAACCCGGCTCTCGCCTCGTATCCCAAGGATGGAACCACGCATCGAATCGTTGCGAAGGCATGGGGGTACGAAACGAAATCGACGAACGTCACCGTCACGGCCGATACGATCGTCGACCTGGGGCTCGATCGCCGCGCTTCGGCGACGACCGCTCCCGCCGTCGCTTCGACGCCTCCGCCGCGCGCTCCCAAGCGCCCGTCCCCGGACTCGGCGCCGCAGGCGGAGACCGCGGCGACGAAGCTCGGCCTATCCGCCGTGCCCGCAGCGACGGCGCTCGAGCTCAACTCCTCGGGAGGACGCGCACCCATGCATCCTATCGAGACGAAAGATCCATACGGCGGCCCATGACGGTTGGACGGCTCGTCCGGCGAACCATCGCCACCGCAACGGTTCTGGCCGTGCTCCCGTCGTCGGCGCGCGCCCAGACGTCCGAAACGGCGCGCGAGGCCGGCCAGCACTTCCGCCGTGGGGTCGAGCTTTACACCGAGGCGAACTACGCCGGCGCTCTGGTCGAGTTCAAGCGTGCTTACGCCCTCGCCTCGAGCTCCACGGCTCTTTACGATATCGGCGAAACACAATTCCAGCTTCAGGACTACGCGGGGGCGCTGCAGACCTTCAAGAAGTTTCTATTGGAGTTCGGCGCCGGCGAGAACCATCACGCCGAGGTCGAGGCCGCGGTGCAGGTGCTTGCGACGCGCGTCGGCCACCTGCGGGTGACCAGCATCCCCGAGGGCGCCGACATCACAATCGACGACGAGGCGGTCGGCAGGACGCCCATGGCCGAGTCGCTCCTCGTCAGCGTGGGGCGCCGAAAAGTGGTCGCATCGATGCCGGGTCGTCAACCCGTGACGAGCTACGTCGACGTTGCGGCAGGCGACGAGGCCGCCATCGCGCTCCCGCTCCCGGCTCCCGTCGAAGTGACGCCCGCCGCGCCGCCGCCTGTCCAGGAGCACGCTGCCCGCGCCATCAATCTCCCTCAGTGGCACGCCTCGCAGACGCTCGTCATGGCCGGGTGGATCACGACCGGCACCCTCGCCGTCGCGGCGGGGACTCTCGGCATCCTCGCCATCCACGAGTCTGACGTGTTGCGGCAAACGCGCGAGGGACTGGTCAACCCAGCACCCAACCCCGCGGCCCCGCTCGACCACGACGCGAATCTGACCAAGGCATTCTCGGTCGCCGCGGATTCGCTGACAGTGGCTGCAATTGTCACCGGGGGGCTTTCGCTTTACTGGACCGCATCGTTTCTCTCGGCTCCGCGCACGAGCGGGGCAAGCTCGCCTCCCGCGATCCGCGTCAGCTTCGGTCCCGCCTCCGCGCGTCTCGAGACCACTTTCTGATTAATTTGGACATTTCATGCACTCATTGACGTCGACCAGAGTCCGCCGTGTGCGCTACGCCGTGGTCGGCGTCGTCGTCGGGCTGCTCGCCGTGTCCGGGGCGGCGTGCTCGTTCCTGCTGGATCGGAGCACCACCGAATGCCAGGTCGACAGCGACTGCCTGGGTTTCGCAGTTCACCCGTCGTGTCAAAGCGGCGTTTGCGTGAACACGGGAATTCCCTGCTACCCGGGCGTGCCGGATTCGAGCGCGGACTTTCTCAACCAGTGCAGTACGGGTGAGTGTCTGCAGTTCGACAACTGCGTGCGTCTCGGCGTCTGCGGAGACGATGGGCCATCGCTGGTCGATCCGCCACCGCCCGACGCGTCGACTGCTGCGGCCACTTCCGCTAGCCAAACCGTTCCGAACTGCGCGAGCCTGCCGGCCGGGCAAGGCGGGACGGTGTACGTGACGGGGTCGAGCAACTTCCCCGTACCGCTGCTGGTTAACGTGGCGCCGCTCGTGATCACGGGCGTGCCGCCTCTCGGCCCGGGTCCCGCAATCGTCTGGTTGACGTCAAGCTCGTGTCAGGGAGCCGACGCGATCTTCAGCCCGGACGCGGCGGCCAACATCATCCACGATCCTCCGCGCAATTCGGCGCTGTCGTCCTATGCACAATATTATCTGGCTGACGGCGGGACGATCGCCTGCTCTCTGGGCGACGCAGGAACGTCGGTCGACATCGGCGAGTCCGACGTGTTCTCGACGACGTGCAACCCGTCGTACACGATCGTGAATCAAAGCGACACGCTCGGCCCCATCCAGGCGATGGAATTCGTCGTCCCGGCCACCTCGACGCAGAACACGATCAGCCAGGAGGCCGCGCGCGAAGTGTTCGGCACGGGGGGCAACGACGGCGGCGCGGCTCCGTGGACCAACCCGCAGCGGTACTACGTTCGCAACAAGAACACCGGAACCCAGCAGATGATCGGCGACGCCATCGGCGTCCCCCCTGGCGAGTTCTGGGGCATCGATCGGGGGTCGGCGTCGAACGTCCTTCTCGACCTGCAGTCGATCGCGAGCAACACCGTGGAGGCCGACCAGGCCATTGGCATCCTGTCGGACGACGTCTACGACAGCAATCGCCTGAACTTGAGGGCGCTGGCCTACCAGGCGGCGGGACAGAATTGCGCCTACTTGCCCGATTCCATGAACGCGCAGGGCGTGCAGACGTACGACAAGCAAAACGTCCGTGACGGCCACTACCCGATCTGGGGTCCCATTCACTTTTTCACGTCGAACCAGCCGAGCATGCAGGTCCTCAGCTTTCTCGCGTACTTCAGCGGGGCGCAGGTCACGCCGGCGATCCTGGATGGATTCATCGACGCATTCCTGATTCCGAACTGCGCGATGACCGTGGTTCATTCCCAGAACGAGGAGCTCAGCGCCCTTGCGTCGTTTCAGCCGGAACACTCCTGCGAGTGCTACTACCTCAGCGAGGCGCAGCCGCCGCCCCCGCCGCCCGACGCGGGAGTGCCTGCCGCAACGACTCCTCTTCCCGCCGACTGCAGGGTATGCGCGACGGCCGCCGACTGCCCACCGTCCCGGCCCGCCTGCAACTTCGGCTTCTGCGAAGTCCAGTAAGCGTCACGCCGGCAGTCGACCGGCGTCTAATTGTTCTGCGCCCCCTGGGAGATCCAGGCGCGCACCTGGTCTCGCACCGGGGCCGGAAGAAGCAAGTGGGGCAGAAACGGCATGGACGCCCCGCAGTTCGGGTAATACTCGTTGTAAAAGCTGAGGGCGCACTGAGCCTGGAGCGTGCACTGATCCCCATCCATCTTGTGCATCAAATAGCTCTGCTCCGGTTCGTTCGGTGCGACATAGTCCATCTCGGGATCCTCGCCGGCTTCGACTCCGATGATGCTGGCGAGGACGATCGACGCGTCGACGCCGCCGTCGCTGGAGCCGAGGAACGGCGACGCGTTTCCGGCGCTGTGGCAGCCGATGTTTCCCCCGACCGCGCAGTTGGTCATGAACACGGGAACGACATTCGCCGAAAACGAGACGGACTCGCTGAGATCCGCGTCCGACACGTACGGCTCACATCCTGCCTCGGGCGTCGTGGTCACGGGCGCCGCGTTCGAGGTCGTGCATGCCGCGAGGCCGAGGAGCGAGAGGCCCGCCATCCGTCCCGCCCCCTTTCGAATCGCACCTCCCACGGTGGGCGAACTCTAGCAGACCCCGCCGTGCTCCATTCAAGAGGCTGCTCTCGGGGCCGGCTCCGGCGTCCGGGCAACGTGCGCCGATACCGCTGCGCACGTGACGAGCAACGCCGCCGCGAGCAGGTAGGGTGCTCCGGGCCAGGGTAGGTGCGCACGGGGACGAATCGCGGCGGCGAAGGTCTGGGTAAAGAGGATTGGACCGATCATTCCTCCGATGCCTCTCAGGCTGCTCACGGCGCCCTGAAGGCGTCCCTGATGCGTCGCGGGCACTTCGCGGGTCATCAGCGCCTGCAGGGCAGGATTGGCGATTCCCCACAGGGCGCCGAAAGGGACGCCGATCAGGAACAGGTTTCCGCTCGAAGCGGCGCCGTAGAACGCAAATCCGACTGCACCCAGCGCCATCCCCGCGATGAGGGCGCCGCGGTCGCCCAGCCGGCTCACCACTGGACCGATGAGCGCAGCCTGGACGACCGCCGTCGAAACGCCCACGAGGGCGAGAACGAGGCCGATCTGTCGCTCGTTCCACGCGTAGCGATAGTCGGTGTAGACGACGAAGCAGCTCGGTAGGGACTCGTGGGCCACGTAGTCGAAAAACGCGACGGCGGAAAGGCCGAGCACGACGGGCCTGGAGCGCAGCAGCGCCAGCGAGCCGACCGGATTCGCAGTGCTCCACGCAACCCTCGTTCGGCGCTCGCCGGAAAGGGATTCCGGAAGAACGAACAAGCCGTACGCAGCGTTCGCCAGGCTGAGGCTCGCCGCCACCCAGAACGGCAGGCGCAGGTTGATTTGCCCGAGGACCCCTCCCATCGCCGGGCCCACGATGAACCCAAGCCCGAACGCCGCCCCGATCATACCCAGGTGCGCCGCGCGCTTCTCGGGCAACGAGACATCGGTGATGTACGCCGTCGCCGTGGAGAAGGTCGCCGCCGTGACGCCCGAGACGACGCGTCCGACGAAGAGCCACCCGAGATTGGGCGCAAGCGCCATCAGAACGTAGTCGAGCCCCAGGCCGAGATTCGACAAGAGGACGATTGGCCGGCGTCCGAATCGGTCCGATGCGGCGCCGATGAGCGGCGAAAAGAGAAACTGCATCGCGTTCCACGCGAAGCCAAACAAGCCGGTGACGGAAGCTGCGCGTGCGATGTCTCCGCCCTCGAGCTGGATCACGAGCTTCGGCAACACGGGCACCATGATGCCGAGCGCCAGCATGTCGAGGGTCACCGTGACGAGAATGAACGCGAACGCCGCGCGGGTCGGCGGCGGCGGACCCGACGAGGAAGGGGGCGAGAAGGGAGGCAACGGAGACCTCGCTGATACCAGCTTTCGGCGCGCGGTGTGCCTCCGCTCCGCCCGGGCGCTCACGCCAGCGCGTCGGAGTGTCGTTCCCTCGCCTCGTTCGGCTCGATTCGCGAGGCGAGCCAACCCGCGGCGGCACGCCCCAGCGCGGCAGCTCCGAACAAGGCGCGCCGACCCCAGATGGACCAGGAAGCCCCGAGCGGCGCCGTGACCGCTCCGCCGAGGATCGAAGCGACCCCGAAAGCGATGCCGGCGGTCATCACGAAGGCCGCCATGTACACCGGGCGGGAAGAGCGAGGTGCAATGGCCAGCGGCAGAGTAAACAGAGCGAGCTGCTGACCCCCGAGCAGCGCCCCCGATGCGACCGCGTCGACGGCCACGAGCCAGATGCGTCCGGGGGCCGCCCACAGCCAGACGGTCGAGAGTGCGGCCACCCCCAGGCTCGTATTGACGAGAATTCCGCGCGCTCCGCGTCGATCGAGAATGCGCCCCCAGAGCGGCGCCGAGACGACGCGCATCAGCGCGATGGTTGCCGTGTAGATCGAGAGTCCCGCGAAACCGACCTGCAACGTCTTCAGCATCACGAACACCGTGAGGCTGGCGGTCAGGCCGACCGCGCCGTACCACGCGCTCTGAACTTCGAGCAGGCGTCTCGCCCTCCGATCGCGGAATGGCTGCAGCAACTGGTGCCACGCCACGACGGGTTGGGGGCCGCCCGGTGGATCGTGCTGCAAGCGCATCACGGCCGTGGAGATGGCGCCCGTCACGGCCGCGATGGCGGTCAGCACGAGCAAGCCTCTGACCCCTTCGCCGCGGGCGTCGGAGGCGTCGATCAAGCGACCCGCCGCAATTGCGGCGAGCGTACCGACGAAGGTGCAGAGCGCGGTTCGTCTCCCGAAGTAACGCCCTCTCAAGCGCGCGGGCACCAGATCGCTCGCCCACGTGAGCCACGCGTTGTGGCCCAGCACTCCGAGGCCGGCGGAGAGGGCGAAGGCCGCCAGAACGTAGGCTCGTCCGGCGGCCGGGGGCCGCGACAGAACCGGCAGCAGGAGCAGGGCCAGCCCGACCTGTCGCGACGCGCCGACCGCCCAGATGGCGACGGCGCGACGACCGAAGCGCGACGTCAGCCATGCCGCGGGCAGTTGGAGCAGCTGTACGACCTGAGGCAAGCCCCACATCAGGCCGAGCAGCGCAGGGCCGGCGCCGAGCTGAATGGCCCACGCGGTCACGACGTTGGCTCCCGCGCACGCGGCCACGACTTCGGCCAGCGCGCCTTCGGTGGTGCACGCGGTCAACGAGCGCCGCGTGACGTCCACATGGCGGACGGGGGCCCGGACGCGTATGGCGGAGGCCGGCGAGGTATCCACACCGGCGGGCAACCTCCGCGCCATCGCGCCCTGCGCGGCGTGCATCCCGGTCTCGCTTTGCCGTGCAAGGTTCATTTCTGCGCCCCGGTACCATGACAGATGAGCGCGCCCTTCGGCGAGCGCTGCCTTGAAGTTGGCTGCGGCAGCGGCGCGTCTGCCCATGGGGTCGCGGCCTCATGGGTCGTCCTTGCATCGCGCACGCGGCGGGCACGCAGGAGGCAGGCCGCCAGAGATCGACTCGAGGCCGGTGCGTGAATTGCTACGCGTTGGCGCTGGTACCCCATGTTCTTGCCTCGATGAGAGCGCGAGGCATTCCGCGTTCCCCATGAGCGACGAGCGCCAGTCGGATGTGTGTCCGGCCGACTCCGAATCGGTGAGCGTGGCCGCTCCTGCCGCGGTGCGCGTCGTCGCCCTGTCGGATGTCCCGGCCAGTGTGCCGCTGCGCGGCAGTCTGGCGCAGGTCACCGCCGCAAAAAATGGAACAGCGCTGTTCCGGCTCTGGACGCTGCTGCGCGCAGAGCCCAAGCTCATCGTGCGTGGCGCGATATTCCAGGCGCTGCAAGCGATCTCGCACGTTCCCTTCACCGCCGGCCTCGGGATCTTCATCGATCGGATCCTGCCTGCGCATCGCGCCGCTTACATCGCGTTTTACGCCCTCGCGAACCTCGCGCTCCTGCCGATTCACGGCATGTTCACGCTCGCTGCGTATGGGACGGCCCAGAGGCTCGTGAGAGCAACGATCGCCCGCGTGAGACGGCTCGTCGTCGATCACATGCAGCGACTCTCGCTCTCGTTCTTCGCAGCGAAAGGAGCGGGCGCACTTTCGAATCAGATGACTCTCGACATGAATTGCGTCGAGGCATTCCTCGAGCACGTGAGCAACGCCTTCGTCGTCAACATCGCCGTTGGCAGCGTCACGCTCGTTTACTTGTTCTTCCTCAATCCGCTGCTCGCCTGGATCGCGTTCGCCCTGGTGCCTCTTCAGCTCGTCCTGATGTACGTGCCCCGGCGGCGCGCCCGTCAGCTGCAAGAGCGCGTGCAGAGCCGAGGAGAGGGCTTCTCCGAACGCATCGTCGAGCTCGTGGCGGGCATGCGCGTCATCAAGAGCTTCGGCAACGAACAGCACGTCCGAGACCAGATCGTCCGGCAGATCGAGCTCTTGAAGGACGCCGGTCTACGCGCCACCCTCGCGCTCCGTGCGCAGCTGCTGCGGGTCGATCTCATCTCGCTCTACATGCCAATCCTCGTGGCTTCGTTCGGTGGCTACCTGTACCTGCACGGCCGAGTCTCGATTGGACAGATCGTCGTCTATGCGGGGCTTCTCGTGTACGTCCAGTCGGGTTTTTCCGCATTCAGCAATGCGTTCGAAGAGTGGTCGAAGGCGCGCCCGCACCTCGAAGCAGTGCTCGCGGTGCTCGATTCGCAAGAGCTCGAAGCGTATCGCGCTCCGCGCCGCCGCGTTTCACTCAGCGGCGACATCGTGATGCGCGGCGTGAGCTTCGCGTACCCCGGCCACTCCCAGCGCGCGCTTTCGGACGTGAATCTGCACATCCCGGCCGGCCAGCGGGTGGGCATCGTCGGCGAGACGGGTGCCGGCAAGAGCACGCTCGTCGATCTCATCCTCGGTTTCTATCAGCCCTCGAGCGGAGAAATTTTTTACGACGGTTCGACGCTCGCCGAGATCGGTCTGCGCCAGCTCCGGCGGGCGACCGCGATCATGGGGCAGGAGCCATTTCTCTGGAACGCGTCGATCCGCGAGAACATCCGGTTCGGCCGCCCGCATGCGACCGACGAGCAGGTGGAGGCAGCGGCACGGCGATCGCAGGCAGCCGAGTTCGTCGAGCGGCTCGAGCGTGGGTACGAGACGCCCTGCGGCGAACGGGGTTGTCGCCTTTCGGGGGGCGAGAGGCAGAGGATTGCGCTGGCTCGCGTGTTTCTTCGCAACCCGGCGATCGTGGTTCTCGACGAGCCGACGAGTGCTCTCGACCTGAACACCGAGGCGAAGCTCGAGCGCGATCTTTCCGCGCTCTGCCGAGGTCGGACGACACTCATCGTCGCTCATCGACTGTCGACGCTTCGCTCGGTCGATCGAGTGCTCGTGTTCGAAGCGGGTCGCATCATCGAAGACGGCACGCCCGACACGCTGCTCGCACGACCGGGGGGTGCTTTTGCTCGGCTGCACTCCCTTGCGGCCGAGCTGTCGGGTGCGCGCCCGGAATCAGGCGAAAGAGCCGCGCCGTCGGGGAATGACGGTCGGGAAAATGGCGAACCGGTCTCCACGCCCGCCGCATGAGCGTCCGGCGGAACGAGACATGCTCTGCGTTCGAGGCGTACGCACCAGCCTCGAAACGCAGGAGAAGCTCATGCGCATCGCCTTGATATCCACTTGCGCCGTGTCGGTTCCACCTCGGGCTTACGGTGGAACGGAGCTCATCATCGCCGAGCTTGCAAAGAGGCTGACGCAACTGGGCCACGACGTCACGACGTTCGCAACGGGCGACTCGGCGCCCGCAGGTCGATTGGAGTGGCTGTTCGACCGCCCGACCTGGCCGCCGACCGACCGAGCCGAGTTCCGGCACGCTGCGGCGGCATGGCGACACATCGCGCGGGCTCCGAATGCATTCGACGTCGTTCACGCTCATCAGTCGCAGTCGCTCGCATTCGCCTCGCTCGTCCACTCGGTGCCGACCGTCTACACGCTTCATCACCATCGTGATGAATCGCTCATCGCCATGTACCGGGATTTCCCGGACGTCGCATACGTGGCGGTCTCCCGGCGCCAGGCCGACCTCGTGCCCGAGGTCGCGATCGAAGACGTGATCCTGCACGGAATCGATTCCGATCTCTTCGAGCTCGGAGCAGGGGACCAGGGGTTCGTCGCCTTTCTGGGGCGGTTCGCGGCCGAGAAGGGGCCACACGCGGCGATCGACGCGGCCCGGCGGGCCCGCGTTCCGCTGCGAATGGGGGGCGGGGTGCACCCTCCCGATCGCGAGTATTTCGAGCGAGAGGTGCGGCCCCGGCTCGCCGATTCTCGCGGAGGCGTTCAGTGGCTCGGTGAGCTCTCGTTCATTCCGAAAGTGGCGCTCCTGCGGGGCGCTCGCGCTCTTCTCTTCCCCATCGACTGGGAAGAGCCGTTCGGCCTGGTCATGATCGAGTCCATGCTCGTGGGCACGCCCGTCATCGGGTTCCCGCGTGGCAGCGTCCCGGAAGTCGTCGAGGAAGGCGTCACGGGCTTCATCGTCCGGGACGAAGTCGAGATGGCCGCGCGCATCCAGCGGCTCGACGGATTCGATCGACGCCGGTGCCGCGAGCGCGCGCGGGAGCGGTGGTCCTCGCTGCGCATGGCGCAGGAGCACGAAACGCTCTACGAGCGGCTGCTGCAACGGTCCGCGCGGGCCCGGCTGCATTCCGGCGTCGGGGATCGCGTGGGCGTCAACCGCGGCGCCGACGGTCCGGCGGGCCGGAGCATCGCGTGATCGAGGGGTGTCGGGTCATACCTAAATCTTGTTCTTGGGGTTTTCCGGTCAACCTGAGCCTCGCTGTGCCTCGACTCGCTAACGCTCGCTCGGCTCCGCTGCGAGCGGGACCGCCAAGCTATTCGCGTCGTGGGGAGCGCCGCTCCCCCCGCGCCCCTTCCGCGCGCCCCCCAGCGGAAGGATGCTTACCGAGCGAGGGCCGATTCCGGATAGCGCGCTCGAAGCTCGGTGGTCAGAGCATCCGCGTCTTGGGGCCGCCCGAGCGCGCGCAATGCCTGGCTTTCGACCGACAGCTCTTCGGGTACGAGCTGCCGCCCGGGGACCGCCATCGCGGCTCTCACCGCATTCAGCGCCCCCTGCGGGTCGCCCCGGCCGAGCGCGGCCCGCGCCTGAGTGAGGAGCGATGCTTCGCGAGCGAGCGGATCGTAAAAGGCGCGGTTCGCTGAAGCGGAGGAAGGCCGCATCGGCGGATGACTCGGCGGAGTGGAAGGTATCGCCGCGCCGGGTCCGCCTGCCCTCGCGGCGGGCAGCGTCGTTTCGCTCGTCGTGGCGCCGGCCGCCCTTGCCCCCTGCGTGGCGCCGGCCGTGTTTTCGGTCGCCGCGCTCGTCGTCTCGCTAGCGGAGCCGACTCCGGCGGCCGGGGGCGCGTTCGCCGCCGCGCGCGAGGTGGTCGAGATCGCCGACAAGACTGTGACTCTCGCCTCGTCACGCGTCGGTCGCGTGTCTCCGGGCTGCTCCGCGATCACGACTCGCGGCGCGTTGGAATGAGCCGCCAGTCTGCCGCCCTGCGATTGCCCGAGTGATCGCATCGGCTGCAGGACGAGCACCGCGGTCGCCAGGCCTACCGTCACGGCTCCGCCGAACAGTGCCCCGATCGAGACCGGCTTTCCGCCGCCGGCGCCGCCCAGGGCCGACTTCGCGGCCGCGGGAGCGACGCTCGTGGCCACCGAACGGGACAGCGAGGACCAGACGTCCGCGCGGACGAGCGGGTCCGGCCCGTCGGTCTTCGCGGTTTCGATGAGCGACCGAAGGGTCGACGACGCGCGCGGGTCGCTCATCGTCCGCCTCCGACTGTGGCGAGGGCCTGCTCGAGCTCGATACGTGCAATGCGCAGCCTCGAGTAGACGGTGTTGAGTGGAATTCCGAGTATTTCGGCAATCTCCGGTGCGGTCATCTCTTCGATCTCGTGCAGAACGAGCACGGCGCGCCGGGCCATGTCGATCGTGGCCAGTGCTGCGTCGAGCCTGGAGAGCGCCTCGCGCCGCGCGAACGCGTCGGCCTGGGGCGGATCGATACTTTCGCGGTCGACGGCCATCCCTCCGTCGGGGACCTCGGGGTGACGACGGTGATGGCGGCGCACGCCGCTCGCGACGCGGAGGACGATCTGAAAGAGCCAGGCGCGTGGCCCGTGGCCGCGATCGGCGAATTCGTCGAAGCGGCGGTGGGCGATGACAAACACCTCCTGCGTGCTGTCGTCGGCCTCCGACTCACTCACGCCGAGGCGTCGCAGGTTGCGCCAGACGAAGTCGACGTGCGCCTCGTAGAGCGATCGGAAGCTGCGGGCGCGTTCGTCGGGCGGCGCGACCACCGTGATGGGTCGCAGCGTGGGGCGCGATTCGCGAGGGACAGCGATGCCGGCTTCGGGGCCGACTTCGTCGGGTTCCGCTTGCACAAGTGCGTTGGTCACCGGGCTCTCCATGAGAGTGCCACCTCCAGCCGCCCGGAGAACCATGGCACCTTTACGGTTGCTCCGCTCGTATCGGTGAAACTCGTGCGAACCGCATTGACCCCTGCAACGCCGCGGATGGCCACGGCCAGGTCATTCCCCAGATCTCCCTGGAGATTGAGGCCGGGGCCGAGGGCGACCACCGGCAGCTCCGAAGTCGTCGGGGGCGCGCCTGTGCCGGAATAGCCGCTCGGCGCCCCCGCGAATCGGGTCGCTCCCGCGTCGACGCCGCCGCAGAGATCGAGCACCATCCCGCGGTTTCGCGGGTACGTTCCGGGCGTCCTCCAGCACGCGTCGGTGCGCGCCGCAAACCAAAGGGCATTCGCGTTGCCTTGGCCGCCGAGTGGCGCCAGTGACTCCCCTCCGGCGAGGGCCGGCCGCACGAACAGGCCGGGAGCCACCTCGATTCCGACGTAGGCGGTCATGCCGAGGATGGCGTTGGAGCCCGTGCCCGCCATCAGGAGGGTCCCGGCGCCAATCTCGAGGGTTCGGTGCTCGTCACGACGTCCGAGCGCGGCGCTCTCCCCCCTCGCCTGGCCGTCCGTCGCGAAGGACGACGTCGTCGGCGGCGGGCTGTCGGCGATCGCGGGCGGCCACGGGCTTCTGTCTCTCGGGACGGCATCGTACGCCGAGGCGCCTCCGCTCGCTGCCGTTGTCGTCGAGGGCCCCGCGCGCGTTGCGGGCGCCGTCGGCGCGAGCGTTGGTGATTCGGCCTCCGCCAGCCCCGGCGAGAGTCCAGCGCCCGCCGCCGAGGTCGGGGGGGTCGCCACGCCCATCGGCGAGGGCGCCGGCAAGACTCTCTCGGCTGCGGCTGGTGCTGGAGACCCGGTGCTCGCGCTCGCAGGCGCGGCCGCATCTCCGCGGACCGGAGTGGCCGGAGACGGCGGGCGCGTGTGAGACATTTCGACGTCGAGAACCAAGGCCGCCCACACCCCCATCGCACGAGCGAGCCCGCCGCAATCGGTGGCCGCGCCGCTCAGCACGCGATGGGCAATCGAGCGGCCCGCAGCATCGGCGATGTCCCCCTCTGCCCGGAGCGCGTGCGAAGCGGACTGCTCGACTCGCATGAGCACGGTCCAGCCCGGCGTTGGCGCGCTCGCCGCCGCGAGCGCCTCGTGCAGAAACGTCCGGGCCTGCTCTGCGTTGGGGCAGGACTCGCGTCCCTCGAGAACGATGCGCGGCGGGTCGACGGGGGTATCCAAGCAGCGCCCTTCTTTCCGACCGATGGCCGAGCGAAACGAGAACCGTCCATCATCCTTCCGAGCCGGACGCCGCCTGTGGACCGGAGTACGTGCCCCCCGAAGCCTTGGCCGGCCCGGACGCCGCATGCTACTCGCCTGCCGCCGATGGAGCGCTTTCTCGCGCGACTCGAGCGGCGATTCGGCCGTCTCGCCGTTCCGAACCTCATCTCCGTAATCGTGGGTGGAACGGCGATTGTCTGGCTTCTCTCGCTGCTCCGCCCCGAGTTTCAGTTCCGCTTGATCCTGGACATCAACGCGGTGCGCCATGGCGAGGTCTGGCGGCTCATCACGTTCCTTTTCATCCCGACCGTCCAAGCTCAGCAGTCGTCATCGATTTTGTGGGAGGCGGTCGCTCTGTACTTCACGTGGTGGATCGGCTCGAGCCTCGAGCAACACTGGGGACCCTTCAAGTTCGACCTCTATTACGCCATCGGCGCGATCGCGACGATCGGCGCTGCGGTCGTGTTCGGGCCGATGACGAACCGGTGGCTCAATTGGTCGCTCGTCTTTGCCTTCGCCACCGTATTTCCGGACATCCAGATCTTGCTATTTTTCGTGCTGCCCATCCGGGTCAAATGGCTGGGCATCGTCGCGGCCGCCGTCTTCGCCTATTCCTTCGCGGTGGGCGACTGGAACCAGCGCGCCGCCATCGGGGCGTCGGCGGCGGCCTACGCCGTGTTCTTCGGAGAGCACTGGTGGAAGGTGCTTCGGAACCGGCGCGTCGTCACGCGCCAGCGCTCCCGGCGTGCGCAGTTCGAAGCGGCCGCCCCGGTCTTCGGGCAACGGGTCTGCGCGGTGTGCGGGGCGCGCGAGGCCGACGGGGCCGACGTTCGCGTGTGCTCGTGTGAGAAGTGCGGCGGCAAGCCGCGGACGCTCTGTCTGCAGCACGCTCGCAACCACTGACCGGTCGCACAGCTTCCCCCGGCAGATTCATACTTCGAGTACGACCTTGCCGAAGGTCGCATTCGACTGCACGGCCCGATGCGCGTCGGCGACGTTCGCGAGCGGCAGCACCCGGTCGATGACGGCGCGGACCGCCCCGCGCGCCAAGAGGGGCGTCACGTGACGCTTCAGATCGATCGCCGCCACGATCTTTTCTTCGAGCGGGCGAGCCCGCAGCGTCGTTCCCCGGAGCTCGGCGCGCTTGCGCATCAAAAGGCCAAGATCGATCTCTGCGTTCATGCCGGCTGTCGTCGAAAGACTCAGGATGCGCCCCTTGGTCGCCACGCACGCGAGGTCCTGGGCCACGTACGAGCCACCCACGAGATCCAGCACGACATCCACCCCGCGGCCGTCAGTTCGCGCGAGCACCGCCTCCGCGAAGTTGCCCCGGTCGACGACGATCCCGTCGACGAGCCCAAGCTGGCCGGCCAGCGCCAGCTTCTTCGCGGTCCGGGTCGTTCCGATGGGTCGCGCGCCGATGGCATTTGCAATCTGCAATGCGGCCGTGCCGACGCCGCTCGTGACGGCATGGACGAGCACGGTCTCGCCCGCAGTGAGGCCCGCCTGCCGGATCATCGCGTCCCACGCCGTGATGAACGCCTCGGGAATTGCGGCCGCCTCACGAAACGTGACCTGCTCCGCAATGGGGGCGAGCGTTCGAGCGTGGGCCACCACGTACTCGGCATAGGCGCCGCCGCCGACGAGCCCGAAGACCCGCGCTCCCGGGACGAGATCTTCGACGCCGTCGCCGACCGCGTCAACTTCTCCGGCGACCTCGAGGCCCGGAATGTCCGGAGGCACCCCGGGTGGGGCGGGATAACGCCCCAGTCGTTGCAGGATGTCCGCGCGGTTCACCGCGGTTGCGCGCACCCGGATCCTCACCTCGCCCCGCGATGGGACCGGGTCGGCGACCTCTTTCAGCTCGAGGACCTCGGGACCGCCTGGCTCGCGGATGACGACAGCGCGCATTCGGGGGGCTCTGGAAACCGGGTCGAGCCCGAGGATATAACGTCGGGTGGACGCGATGCGGGTGACTCGTCCGGTGGTTCGAAGCTACACCTGGCGTCATCGGGAGCAAGCCGCCACATGGGTGCGGCGCGGCGGTCACGCGGTCGTGTGGCGCGAGTCGCGCCGTGCGAGGTTGGTCTTCGCGCGACCTCGTCGCGGTGACGATTTCGACCTGGGATGGTGGTCGGTGCTCGATCTCGGTCGGTCCGGTTACTCCATCGCGCGCAGTGGGCCGTTCGCGGGAATGGGGTACGTGCGCGTTCCCCACGATTGCTATTCGATCGTGCGGAGTCGGGTCGTCCGCGACTCCATCCATCCGGAGCCGACGCGGGATCTCGAGCTCGATTGCCTGGCGTGCGCAGCGTGCTGTCGAGACAACCGGGTCGAGCTCGGCGACGGCGACGTCGAGCGTTTCGAAGGCGCAGGACGGGGCGAGCTCGCGCGCGCTCCGTATGCGCGTCGCCAGGATGGGCGCCTGATCCTCGTTCTGCGCACCGATCGCTGCTGCCGGCACCTCGGCGACGACAACAAGTGCGGCATTTATGCCATTCGGCCCGACGCCTGCAGCACGTTTCCGGCGGGCAGCGAGTGCTGTCTGTCGTCGCGCGAAGAGGAGATGGGCATCATCGACGGCGCGAGCGCGTGATCGTCACCTGGCGACGCTCGGGGCCGGTCCCGCGTCGAGCTGCGCGGCCGCGAGCATCTGCACGAGGCGGTCCCTCGTGTAGGGAACGGTCCGCGAGTCGTTCGCGGCAACCTCGACTTCCGCGCGCGCACCCTTGTCGGCCGACGCGAGCAGCGCTTCTGCGATGCTCACCACGGCTGCCGCGACGTCGTCGTCCTCCGCGCTCGCCCGATACATTCCGAAGAACTGGCGCATCGCGAGAAGCTCGTCGGGACCTCCGACGACCGCAAGGGCCGCCGCGGTCTGCTTGACGTCGTCCGGCGTGTCGTTGGGATCGAGCAGATGTGCCGCCAGAAGCGGCGCGGCGGCGCGCTCCTTCATGGCGCCGAGCGCCACGGCGATCGGGCCCACGGGCGGCTCGGACAAGACGTCCTTGAGGAAATCGAAATGCCGCTCGAGCGCCTGTTCCATGAACGTCTGACCGTTGCGCCGCTTTGCGAGCGCGGTGCGCGCGTCGGCGACGAGGTCGGGGCTGGCTCGCGGATCGCTCGCCACGTCGATGAGCGTCCTGGTCGCCGAAGGATCGTCGACCGCCGCGAGCTCGCGCAGGAGAAAGCGCTGGGCCGTCGTGATCGTGGGATCGTCCACCCGGACGGCGTCCTCGAGCTGTGCGGCGAGGGGCTTCACGACGGGCGTGCCGACTCCCTCACGTGCGGCGTCGACATTCACGACGCACGCCCGCAGCGGCTGACCAAGATCCATCTCCGCCAGAATGCCGCCGCTCTTGCCGTCCAAGGCGACCGCCTTGCCCTGCTCGTCACAGAGCACGACAGCGCCGACTCCGGCGGCTCCGCCGAGAAAATCGGCCGCATGCACGTGAACCCAGTCGATTTTCGTCCCGGACACTTCGAAACCCATCGCCACTCGGAAGTAGGTTGCGTAGAAGCGGCCGTCGGACATCGTGACTCCGGCGTCGGTCGCCGCCGGGCGCGCGTACAGCCGCACCTTGTCCCCGGCGTTGGCGGCGGCCGGAAGCGGCGTGACCCCGGGCGGCATCAACGTCGGTGTGCCCGGCAGATCGCTCGACAGGACAGTGGTCATCGTCGCCCCTCCCGACGAGGCCAGTGAGATCCGCTGGTCGAAGCGGGTGAAGCCGAGCTGGCCGAACCACAGCGATTGCGCTTGGGTCCATGCATGGCTCATCTGCTGGCGGAGCGTGACGCGGGCGGTTTCGTTTCCGCTCGCCAGATCGATGACCGATACGTACTGTCCCGCCCACGGCACAAACGCGAGGTGGCCGACCACCGCGGGCGCACCGAGGGCCTTGTCGGTCTCGATGCGGCGAAGGATCTCGCCGTCGTGTCGCACGGCGAGGAGCACACTGCCCAAGCCCCCCGCCTGCTCGAACGTGGCGACCGTAATGGAGCCGTCGTCGCCGGCGCCGACCAACGGGAGACCTCCCGAGGGGCATCGCCAGACCATCCGTCCCGTCGCGGCGTCGACCGCGAAGATCTCCCCGCCGCCCGAGCCAACGACGACGTCGCCCGCGACCACCGGGCGCGCATCAAGGGCGTGCGAAACCGTCCAGCGGCTCGCTCGCTCGCCCGAAATCGGCAGTCCGATGAGGGCGTCGCCGCGCTCAGTCACTCCGACGATCACGTCCGCCGCGGCGGGAATGGGGACGCGCTCGAGAGTCTCCCAGACCCTCGCGATCGACGTCCCACGATCGTCCTGCCAATTCGTCGAGAAGAGCGTCAACCTCGGTTGCGCTCCTCCGCACGCAACCGCCGCGAAGGCCAGCGCCGCCATTGCCTGCAACGGCTTCACGGCGCCGTCTCCCTTCCGTCGGCTCCCGGCGAGCCCTCGGTGGCGAGCACGGCTTGATCGATCGCTTGCCGTAGGTGGCGCGAGCCCTTCTGCGGCCACTTGGCCTGCAAGCCCTTCAGGAAATGATTCGCCTCGGCCGTACCGAGCTCGCGAACCCGCCCGACGATGCTCAGCTTCATCTCGTCGCTTACCTCGGCGGAGGATCGGAGCAGGACCTCGTCCAGTCCGCTCGTGACGATGTCGAACGGCACGCTGCCCAGCTTGGCGACGAGCCGCTCGCATTCCTGGCCCGTGCAAAGCTCTCCGATCGATGCCGCCGCCTCGGCGACGTCGCGGTCGAGGGCGGCGAAGAGGTCGGGAATGGCCTCGCGCACTTTCATGTCTCCGAGCGCCGTCGCCGCGATCCCTCGGACGGCTGCATCGGAGTCCGACAGCGCCGCGCGCAGCACCCTGGATGCCCCCGTTCCTCGTGTCTTTGCCAGGGCCTCGACCGCAGCGCGGCGAACTGTGACGTCGCGATGCCGCGCGTACCAAGCGACGACCTCGCTCGCGGACGGGCTTTCCGTGTCGCCCAGGGTCTCGAGCGCGACGTGCGTCAGGGTCGGCGAAAGTCCGGCGCGCAGCAGATCGACGATGGCTGGCACCGCGGCCGCTCCCGCCTTGCCTGCCGTGCGCACCTCGTCGAGCGCGTCCTTGATTGCCGCATCGTCGCCACTCTTGAGCCGGTGGAGGACGTCGGCAGGGACGAACGTCGCGGTTCCCGCCGCCGCAGACCCCGGCCCGCCGGGTGTTGCCGGCGTGCTTGCGGAGGCCGCGCTGCCGGGCGCTGACCACAGCAGCACACCGATCGCCAGGATCCATCGAGCCGCGCGAATCGATGCGCGCATGGGGTCGGAATTCTGGCGCTCCCCGCCGCCGGACGCAAAGGCCGCGGCGAGGCTCGACCAGTCGCAGGGACCTCGGAAGTCACACCTCAATCGCGCGCACGTTACACGAACGCCATTCCCTTTCTCCACAATTCGCGCGTGTTTCAGGGCCTGCGCCTTGTCCGGGCAGCTCCGGCGATGGCGGTCGTCACCCTGGGGGCCGCCCTTTCGGTGCGGGCATTCGCCGGAGTGGATTGGCGCGGCACGCTTCACGCGCTTCGCAGCGTCGGTTCCGCCGCACCCCTGGTGTTCGTCCCATTTTTGGGAGCTGCGCTCCTCGATTCCACGGGGGTGCTCCTGCTTCTTCGGGTTCTCGGGCGCCGTGTTGCGCTTCGACAGCTGTTCGCGATACGCGTAGGAACCGAAGCCCTGCACTACACCGCCCCCGCCGGTTTCCTCGTCGCCGATTCGGCGGCGGCGACGTTGCTGCACGGGCGCTTCGGGGTCCCCCTGAGCGACGGCGCGGTGGTCGCCGTTGCCCGTCGCTGGCTCGTGATGCGGGGTCACGCGGCGTACATCCTCGTGGGGGCCTTTCTCAGCGCGGGCGTGCTTGCGGGTGTTTCGCGCCGGTGCGGCGTCGGCCCTTGGCTCCCCTACGCGGTCGGCGCGTCCGCCCTCGTACCGCTCGTGCTGTCGGTCGGCGTGGGAGCTGCGTTCGTCGGCAAGGCTTCGCTCGTGCGGCTGCAGCGCGTCCTCGCCCGGTCACCGTGGGAGTGGCTGCGCCGACGCACGGCTTCGTGGCGGAATGGCGCGATGGCTCTGGACGCCCGCTTCTCGCGCCTCGGTTCCTCGCCCTCTGCGACGTGGGGCGCCACGGTCGCGTTCCTCTGTTGCTGGCTGCTGGAGTCCGTGGAGACGGCGGTCATCCTGTGCCTGGTCGGAGCGCCGTTCGATCTGGCGCTCGCCATGGCCGCCGAGGTAGGCGTCTCGCTGATTCGAGCCGTGTCGAACGTGGTCCCTGCAGGTCTGGGCGTGCAGGATGCCAGCTATGCCACCCTGCTGCCGGCGATGGGCCTGAGCCCCGACGCCGCGGCGGCGTTCGTCCTCATCAAACGTGGCAAAGAGCTCGTCTGGATCGCGGCGGGCTATGGCCTGCTGGCGGCTTTGCGCCGACGAATTGCCGTCGCGCAATCCGACCCGAAGGCGAGCGCCGCAGTTGCGGTGGCGCCTTCGTCCGCATTGCAAGGGGTGGTGGGATGCTAGCCGCGGTCCGCGGCAACGCCGCGCGACGCGGCTAGGCCGCCTGGCCGTCGCGATCGCGCTGCCGGCCCGACGCCTCAGTCTCGTCGCTTCCCTCCTCGACGACGTGCGTGGAGCCACGCCGCGCCAGGCGCCCGTGGCTCGGAACGACGAACACGCCCGACTCCTGCGACTCTTGCGTCTGTCGCTTCGTTGTATGACCCGCGCGTTTCGATCTGCGCTTCATAATCCGCCTCCACTACACAGCACCGAGCTTACGCCAGGAGCCTTTGAGTCGCGAATTCTCTACGCCGTCGTGGCCAAACGTGACGAGAACGTCACGCCTCTGCCGTCTGGGCGTCACGCCCCAGCGGCCCTGGAGCTCGACCGTGAGGTTTTACCCTGCGCGATCGAGACGCAGGCTCTCGCCATAGGCAGAGCCGGCGGGGCCGTCGAAGCCGTAACCTACGCCTCGCACGCTTCGGATGCAGCCCGCAGCGTCGCCGAGCTTCTTTCGCAGACGCTTGACGTGCGTATCGACGGTCCGCACGGTGACACCGCGCTGGGCTCCCCAGGCGCCGCGCAGGAGAGCCTCGCGGGACTGGACCCGCGCGCCGCCGTCGCAGAGGGCGCATAGCAAACGAAGCTCGATGACCGTCAGATGCACATGCCGTCCATGAACGAGAACCCGGTGCGCGGCTCGATCGATGCACAAGGGGCCGATGATCGACCGTCTCTGCGAAGCGCTGACGACGCGCCGGAGCATCGCCCGGACTCTCAGCACCATTTCGCGCGCGCTGAACGGCTTTGCAACATAGTCGTCGGCGCCGAGCTCCAGCGCCCTGACCCGATCGCCATCTGTGGCGTTGGCGCCGATGCACAGCACGAACGTGTCGCGCGTGACGTCGTCGGTCTTGAGCGATCGACAGACCTCGGTTCCGCAGATGTCCGGAAGAGCCGCTTCGAGTACGACCACGTCCGGCCTGTGGGCGCGGGCGGCGAGCAACCCCCCCGCTCCTGTCTGCGTGACCCTGACCGCATGCCCCGCTTCTCGAAGCGCCGGGACGAGCGCGCTGAGCGCGCTCGCATCGGAATCGATGACGAGAACGTCTGCCACAGCGGCCCGACCGTTACCTACCGGTTGTGGCCGAGGTGTGACAACTGACGCACTTCGATGTTTCGCGAAAGCAAACGCGCGAGAACCTGCATCGAAAACGTCACGCGTCCGGCGCTTTACGTTTGCAGTCGCACCCGAGGCTTCGTCCGTGGCGCGCGTGCTGGTCATCGAAGACGAGGCCGACCTGCGTGAGGTGCTTCAGTACAACCTCGCCCAGGCCGGACACCGCCCGTTCGCGGCCGCGACCGGCGAGGCGGGGCTGAAGCTCGCCCACGAGGTCCATCCCGAGGTCGTCCTGCTCGATCTCATGCTCCCGGACGTTTCCGGCACGACCGTGGCGAAGGTGCTGCGTCGAGAGCCCGAAACGCAGCTCGTGCCCATCATCATGGTGACGGCGAAAGGCGAGGAGATCGACCGGATCGTCGGCTTCGAGATCGGCGCGGACGACTACGTCGTCAAGCCGTTCAGCGTGCGCGAGCTCATGCTGCGGGTGGAGGCCGTGCTTCGTCGAGGACGCGTGCCCGAGCAACGGGTCATCGAGGTCGGCGAGCTGCGGATCGAGCGCGATGCCCACCGCGTTACCGTCGCGGGCGAAGAGGTGCTCCTCACGGCTCTGGAATTCAAGCTCCTGGTCGCCCTGGCCGAGCGTCGTGACCGCGTGCAGGCGCGCGGAACGCTGCTGAGCGACGTGTGGGCGATGGACGCCGACATTGCGTCACGGACCGTCGACACGCACGTCAAGAGGTTGCGCGACAAGCTCGGCGCCGCGGGACGTTTCCTCGAGACGGTCCGCGGAGTCGGCTACCGGTTCAGTGAGAGCCCCGGACCCAAAGAAGAGGAGTAATCGTCGGCTCGCAGCGCGGGGTCTAGCTCACGGCCCGCCGCTTCTTCGGGCCGGAGGTCGTGGCCTTGACCTTGGGCGGCTTGGGGGCGGCGGCCTTCGCGGGGCCGGGTTTGGCGGCGACACGGATCGACTTCGAAAGCAGCTCGGCGAGATCGATGACCTGGGCGCCCGTCGTCCCCGCGCTGGGCGCCGCGACCTCCGCCGCGCCCGCTTCACGGGCGACCTCGCCGGCCTCGACCTTTTCGTCCACCGCGGCGAGCACCGCGCTCCGATATTCGTCGGGATGCTTGGCCGGGTCGAACGGTCCGGTCAGCTCGTTGACGAGGTGAAGCGCGAGCTGTTTCTCTCTTTCGCTTGCCTCTTTTCCGGCCGCAGGGGCGATCTCGTCACCCGGCACGAGCTCCTCGGCGAAGCGCATCATGTCGAGCGAGAAGAGTCGGCCTCGGGGCCGCAGCAGTGCGAGACGCGTCCTCGTGCGCAGCTTGACCTTGGACAGAGCGACCTTTTTCGTGTCCTCCAGCACGGACCGCAGGAGCTCGAAGCCCCGGACGTTCTTGCTTCCAGGGCCGACCCAGTAGCTCTTTTCGACGTAGGCGAGATCGACCTCGAGCGGATCGACGAACTCGACGATCTCGATGGCGCCTTCCGTTTCGTCGCCGTCGAGCTTCGCGAGCTCCTCGCGGGTGAAAAGGGCGTATTCGCCCTTCGAGACCTCGTATCCTTTACCGATCTCCTCCCAGGCCAGGTCGCGATTGCACTTGGGGCAACGTCGCACCATCGTGATTCGCGTTCCGCACTCCTTGTGAAGCTGGTGGAATTGCGGCGTCAGGTCCTTGGTGGCCGTGTAGAGCTTGGCAGGGATCGTGACGAGCCCGAAGGCGATTTCACCGGACCAGAACGAGCGCATGCAATTCTCCTCACGCCAAGCGTGAACGATGGCACGTAAAACGAAAGCCGATGCCCGCAAAGCGCGGACGCCGAGCACTGAAAAGAAGACCAGCTCCGGCGACCGCCTGGCCGAATACACTGCGAAGCGCCGGTTCAATCGGACGCCCGAACCGGCACCGCGATCGTCGCAGAAGCGTCCGGCTCGGGGAAAGAAATCACCCGCGGCGCCGCCGACCGCGGAAGCGCCGCCGGCGCGTTCGCCCGCCACGAGGCTTCGATTCGTCGTCCAGAAACACGATGCGCGGCGACTCCATTACGACGTGCGGCTGGAGATTGACGGGGCGATGGCCAGCTGGGCCGTGCCCAAGGGGCCGAGCTACGATCCGGCGGTCCGACGCCTCGCCGTGCAGACGGAGGATCATCCGATCGAATACAACGACTTCGAGGGCCGGATCCCGGATGGAGAGTACGGCGCAGGCGACGTCCTCATCTGGGATCGCGGCACCTACGAGACGGTCCCACCCGGACAGCAGCGGGCGATGCTGGACAAGGGGCACCTGCACGTTCGTCTGTTCGGCGACAAGCTCACGGGGGAATGGCACCTGGTTCGGACGCGCCGGGGCGGCGGCGACGACGGCGCCGGACGCAGCGGTAAGGCCCAGTGGCTGCTGTTCAAGGCCAAGGACGCTTCGGCCAATGCCGGTTACGACGTCATCGCCGCGCGGCCCGAGTCCATCGTCAGCGGTCGGCTGGCGACGCGCGGCCCACGCCGTGCCGGCGCGTCCGCGGAAGGCAAGAGCGCCAAGGCCCTTTTGGAGGCGGTTGGCCGCCCTGCGCTCGCCACGGCCGTGACCGGCATCTCGGATCCCGCGCGATGGCTGTTCGAGATGAAATACGACGGTTACCGCATTCTCGCAGCGAAGGCCGGCAGCGAGGTCCGTCTCGCGACCCGTCGCGCGAACGACTGGACCGAGCGCTTCCCGCCTATCCGGGATGCCGTCGCCTGCCTCCCGGCCCGCGAATGCGTTCTCGACGGCGAGGCATGCGTGGTCGACGAAAAAGGTCGTCCTTCGTTCGGAGCCCTCCAGGAGTACCTGGCCGGGCGATCGAAAGGCGCGCGGATCGCGTACGCCGTCTTCGATCTTCTGTGGCTCGACGGTCGGGATCGGCGTGCTGACCCGATCGAAGCGCGGCGCGAGCTGCTCGAGCACTTGCTCGAGGGGCAGCAAGGGGCGCTGACGCTTTCACGCAGCGTCGAGGGCAGCGTCCCGGATCTGCTCACCATGGCGAGAAAGGCCGGGGTCGAAGGGCTCGTCGCCAAGAAGAAGGGATCGGCGTACATTTCGGGCCGTTCGGGCGCGTGGGTGAAGCTGCGGTTCGACCGGCGCCAGGACTGCGCCATCGCCGGGTACATCCCGCTCGCGGGCACCCACGACGTCGTCGGTGCGCTGCTGCTCGCCATCAACGACGGGCGGACACTCACCTTTGCCGGACGCGTCGGCACCGGCTTCGATACGGCGACCCGGCGTGATCTCGCGAGGCGCTTGGACCGCGCGCGAATCGATCGGCCGTCGATCGAGGGAGCGCCCGTCGTGAAGAACGCGCACTGGGTCGAGGTCTCGTTGGTCTGCGAGTGCGGCTTCGCCGAGTGGACGCGGGACGGCTCGATGCGGCATCCTCGCTTTCTCACGATCCGAGAGGACAAGACTCCGATGGAGTGCGTGCGCGAGGGCCAAACCGTCCAGGACGACGCTCCCGCGGTCGAGGGCGAGGCTCCCGACGTCGAGGACGGCGCCCCGGACGTGGGCGCCCCGATTGTGCACGCAACCGTTTCGAGGGTGGACGACGCCTCCGCATCGCGCCCGCCGCAAAGACGAAGCGAGGCCCCGAAGCTCGTCAACGCGGCGAAGGTCATTTTTCCGCGCGATGGGCTCACCAAGGGCGATGTCTGGGACTACTACACCGCCGTCGCGCCGGTCATGCTGCCGCACTTGCTCGGCCGCCCCTTGACGCTGCAGCGCTACCCCAACGGGATCGAAGGCGAAGAGTGGTATCAGCAAAATGCCCCGGAAAAGATTCCTGGCTTCGTGCGGCTCGTGGACGTGGGGCCGCGCCACGACGGCAAGAAGCGAATCGTTTGCGACAACCTCGAGACGCTTCAATGGCTCGCGAATCTCGCGGCGCTGACGATCCACCAGTGGTGCAGCCACGTGCCGCCGGACGCGGTCGGACGCGCGGCCATCGATCGCGCGATCGCGCAGCCCGACTACGTGGTGCTCGATCTCGATCCCGGCGCCGGACCCTGGTGGCACCTGGTCGAGGTCGCCCGAGCGGTCCACAAGCTCCTCGAGGCGCTGCATCTCGAGAGCGTGGTCAAGACGAGTGGCAAGCGGGGTGTCCACGTGCTGATTCCCATCGCGCCCGGAGCAACGCATGCCCAAGCGACGGGGTTCGCCGAGCAGGTGGCGAGGGCCGTTTCCAAGGTCCTTCCCGACCTCGCCACCGTCGAGCGCATGAAGGACAAGCGCCGTGGCAAGCTGTACGTCGACTACGGGCAGAACGGCGAAGGGCGCACGATCGTGGCCCCGTACACGATCCGTGCGCGCGACGGCGCCGTCGTCTCCACGCCCATCGAATGGAGCGAGCTCGACGAGACGCTCGACCCGACCCGGTTCACCATTCGCACGGTCCTGTCGCGTATCGAGAAGCGGGGTGACCTTTTTGCGGCCGCTCTCGGGGCGACGCAAACACTGCCGCGCGTTTGATCGGCCACGTGCGCCCGAGTCATCCAGGAGCGCCTGCCGACTTCACATCGATCGTGGCCAGCGCTTGGGTGAGCCGTTTCGCCACCGCCGGTGCGTCGCCTTCGTCGTGTTTGACGTAGACGAAGGCTTCCCGCCAGGGCTGCGAGCGTATGTGCCGTGCCCATTCTTCGAGGACCGGATCCGGGTAGGCGTCCCGTCGCAGGCGCACGTACCCCCATTCCGCCGTGGCGATCAGAGGAGACTCGAGCTTGTCGGTCTCGGCCACGCACAAGGCGGCGCCGGCCGCGCGCAGTGCGCTCCAGACCGTCTCGTCGAACCAGGAAGCATGCCTGAACTCGATGGCGATCCGCAGTCCTCTCGGTACGAGGGCGAGAAACTCGGTGAGCCGCGGCACGTCTTTGCGCAGGAAGGGTGGGAGCTGAAAGAGAACCGGGCCCAGCCGAGCGCCGAGGCCCCGGATGATCCGTACGAACGTTTCGACGACGTCCGCGACATTGTCGAGCTTCGCGAGGTGCGTGATGCGCTGCGGAGCCTTGATCGAAAACGTAAACGTCTCCGGAACCTCGGCCGCCCAGTTCTCGATGAGCTTGGCGGTCGGCATACGGTAGAAGGTGTTGTTGACCTCCACGGTGGGAAGGTGGGCCGCGTAGAACTGCAGGAACCGCTCGGCAGGGAGGTCCTTTGGATAGAAAAGGCCCTTCCACTCTTTGTACGAGTAGCCGCTTGTCCCGACGAGCACCCGCATCGTCCGCGTTCTAGCACTCCTGGGCTGCCGTTCGCGGTCGCATCAGGCCAAGCGGGTCCGTCCGAGGGGAGTTGCGCGGAGAGTGCGCCAGCCTCAGGATGGCGGTCATGGCGAAGTCGCGGAGCGAGGTGTTGAGCGAATCCCGTCGCAAGGGGTTCGTGGCGGGAACGGCTGCGGCGGCGACGGTCGTGCTCGGCGCGGCGGTGTCCTTGCCCCTAGGCGTCGTGGCGGCTGTTCCGACGGCCGTGCTCGGCTGGCGCTGGTGGAAACACCGCGCGGAAAACGGCATCAAGTTCTGAGTCCAGCCGCGCGGCCGGGTCACCGATCCATCAGCGGGAGACCCGCAGATTACCGCCGCAAGGAACGTCGATCGGGTGGGCGCGCCCGTGCGGCGCAACGCGAATCTCGTGCCTTCCGCACGAGATCGTCGTGGACTCGGCCGTGAGGCGGTCGCCGTCCAGCCAAACGTGGCCGGGCGCGGCAGGCCGCTCGAGGATGAGCAGCCCCATCGTCGCCGCGTTGTTGAGCGGAGCTGCCCCGGCGGACTCGGCCGAGGCTCGGGGATCCGCCGCCTGCACCTGGTCCCCCGCCCCTCCGGATGCCGCCCCGCGCAATCCTGCGGATTCCGCCGGGGATTGGAGCGCCGCCGCCGGGGCCGCCGACGAGGCCTCGGAGCTCGAGGCTCGGCCCATCACCAGACGCACGCCGGCCGCGGCCAGGATGACGCCACACACCGCGACCGCCCCCACGACGACGCGGGCGAGCCGACGTCGCCGTTCGGAAACGTCCCATTCGTTCGACAAGACCTCGTAAGTGCGATCGGGATCGTTATTGGCCCGTACCGAGAGGCCAACGGGACGAAGTGAAGCGACAGACGACCGACGCTCTTGAAGCGGAACCGCCAACATCAGCTCCGTCTCGGCGCGTTGTTCATGCATGACTCCTCCGCATATTGACCGGTACCCGGATGAGGGGCTCGGCAGGCAACGGCGGCCCGTTGGCCCTGCCGCTCGCACGGATGAGTTAGCTGATTTTCTAGGTTTTTCTGGGTATCGTGGCCAATTTCCACTCTCGCTGTAGCTCTGGGCTTCCAGCAGGGAAGCCTTGGGCCTCGAAGGCTCGTCGCGTTGCGTCGCGGTCGCGCATGGGCCGGCCTCGAAAGCCCGAAGCGCGGCGCGCCGGTCGGCGGAACGCCGGGGGACTCCGGCGAAATGAGCCGGAGGCTTTCCCGCCGCTCACGCGCGCGCGATGGAACGCTTGATTCCCGGACATCATTCATCGTTCTGTGGCTTTTGCGGGCCGACCAGTCACCCAAGTTGACGGAACCGGTCTGCATCACGAATGTTTGCTGAAAAGGCAAAACGTGATTCGGACGTCAAGCAGGTTGACGCCTTTGCAGGCGAAAGGACCCTGGCTGCTCCTCGAGCCCCAGGGCGAGGGGGCGACCGCGGTCGTTTCGCGGGCGCGTCACCACGAGACGGGGCAGATCGCAGCCGTGAAAGTCGCGCGAAACGACGGGCCCGAGTGGAGTCTCGAGCTCGCGCGTGAAGCGGCGCTCCTCGGACGCATCGGACGGCGCTGGGGCCCATCGCTGCTCGACGTTGGCCCCGATTTTCTCGTTACGGAGTGGGCCGAGGGCGATCCGCTCGACGTGGCAGCCCTCCGCGGGGATCGGGTCACGATCGCGGCAATCGTGGCCCATGGGGTGGCGCGAGCCCTCGAGGAGCTGCACGAGGCCGGGGTCCAGCACGGCGACGTCAAGCCCGCCAACGTGCTGCTCACGAACCGACGACCGGCCCGAGATGCGGCGAGCCTTCGAGGAGCGACACTCGTCGACTTGGGTCTTGCGGGCGATAGCGGCAGTGAGGCGAGGGGAGGCACGCCCCGCTACGCGTCGCCGGAGCTGCGCGCGCATGGTGCGGGCGGCCCGGCCGCGGATCTGTGGGCGCTGGGAATCCTCTTGGCCGAAGTACTGGACCCCCACCTCGGGCACGTGCGCGATATCCGCCTCGCGCTCGAGACCTGGCACGTCGATGAAAGCGAGCCGGCCCGATGGGCGAAAGCTCTCCTTGCGGTCGCCCCCGGCGGGCGGCCGGGCGCGGGATGGGTTGCGTCGCGCGCGGCGCGCTGGCTCGATCTCGCGCTCGACGAGGACGAGGCGGCCCAGGCTCGGATCGAACGCGTGCGGCGCGCGTATCTGAGAGAAAGGGCACGAGAGATCGTTGCGGGGGCCCTCGTATCGCCGGAGGTCGGTCCACCCGCCGATGCGTGGCTGCAGGCCGCGATCGGGCGTGCCGGACCGCCGCCGGCAGACGGGGCGGCGCCGCGCGTGATCAAGCCTCTGACCCCGCTACGGCGCGCCCGCTGGCTCGTCACGCTCGTCGGTCCGAGCGCGGCGGCATGGCCGCTCGGAGTCGACCAGTGCACGGAGGGTGATCTCGCAGCGCGCGTCACGGCTCTGGCGCGTCGATGTGAGCCGGCCTCGTGGACGCGCGATGACCTCGTGGGACGCTCCCCGAAGCGCGCGGCCGCGTGGAGGCCCGCTGCGGAGGAAACGGGCGAGGAGCGCACGGCGCGTCTCGTGCGCGAGTTGATGCGTCCGGCGCCGGAGGCGGCCGCCCTCAGTGCCGTTGAAGACGAGGTGGCTCACGGGCAAGCGCCCCCGACGCTCGCCGTGCAGCTCGCCTCCGCCCTCACGCGGGCGGGCGAAACGGGTCGGGCGTGGGCCGCGCTCGCGATCACGCACGGAGCCGAGGCCGATGCCTTGCGCGCCGATCTCGCGCGACGCCGCGGCGACGAGACGGCGGCGCGTGCCGCAGCGCAGAGCGCGATCGAATCCGGGCCTGGGGCTCCGTGCTCGAGCGCAATGGCGACGCTCGCGCGAATGGCGTGGGACTCGGGCGACCTCGAGGAGGCCGAGCGTGTGATCGGCGACGTGCGCGGCGCCTCAGCCACCGAAGTTCGAGCGCTCATCGCCTGGAAACGGGGAACGTACGACGTGGGCCTCGCCGAGATCGAGCAGGCCCTGGCCGAGTGGCCCGATGCCGACGCCCAGGCTCGACTCGAAGGCGTTCGAGGGATGCTCGAGCTCGGACATGGGCAATCGCGCGCGGCGCTGGAAGCATTTGCGCGGGCCGTCGATCTCGCCACGCGGGCCGGGTCGATCGTCGATGAGGCGACGTACCGGACAAGCGAGGCCGCCGCCGCCGCCGATGCGGGCGAGGTCGGTCGGTCGCTCGCCAGCGCGACGCGCGCAGCGCTGCTGTGGGAGCGACTCGGGCGACCCGAGAGAGCGGCACGCGCCTGGCTTGCGCGCGCGGGGGCGCTGGCCACGGTGGGCGCGCAGCACGCGACCGACGAGGCGGCAGAAGAGGCTCGTGCACGCGCGATCGAGGCCCATGACGGGCGGACGGCGGCCTACGCCCGCTGGGCCCAGGTCGAGGTGCGGCCTCCCGGAGACGAGCACGCGCGCGCCTGGACCCTCGAAGCCGCCGCGCTTCTGCGCGGATCGTCCGCCGAAGACGCTCTCCGCGCCCTGGCGCGGCGTCTCGTCTGGGCGCCCGACACACTTGGACCGGACGAGATTGCCGCGGCCGACCGGACGGTGGCGGAGCTCGGGGCGACCGCGCGCTGGGAATGGTGGGGTGCTCGTGCTCAAGCCCTGATCCACAGGGGATCGGCGAGCGACGCCGACGGGGACGTGGTCGGCGCGCTGGTGGGTCTGGTCGGGGCTGCGGCGCCCCTGGGATCGCGCGGCCCCGCCCTCGACGCCGGCGTTCGCCTGGCCAAGCGACTGGGCGACGGAGAGGCGGCCCGTCGCCTCGATCTCGCCCGCAGGTCCGCGGCTCAAGCTCTCCGCGAAGGAACGCCGGCGGAGCTTCGCTCCACGCTCGCCGAGGTTGCCTGGGCGCGAGCCCCGGAGCTCGAAGAGGCGAGCGAGATCGCATTCGCGCCGGCCCAGGTGCGGCAGCTCGAATCCATCGTTCGCGCGCTGTCCGCACGCGATCGGCTGCGCCCGCTGCTCGAACAGGTGCTCGACACGATGGTCCTGTGGACCGGAGTCGAGCGCGGACTTTTGCTCCTGCGGGCGCCGGACGGACGGCTGGTGCCGCGCGCAGCGCGCAACCTGGCTCACCACGACATCGCGGGCGATCAGCTCGCCCTGTCCCAGACCATCGCCCGGCGCGCGGTCGAAACAGGCGATGCCGTCGTCGCGACGGACGCTCTGTCGACCCTCGGCGATTTGCATGCGAGCGTCCACGCTTTGCGCCTGCGCAGCGTGCTCGCGGTGCCTCTGCTGGCGCGCGGCGAAACGCTCGGCGTCGTGTACCTCGACGACCGGGTGCGAAAAGGGGCATTCGGCCCGCGCGAGCTGGCCTGGGTGCGGGTGGTCGCCTCGCAGGCGGCCATGGCCATTGCCGATGCGCGAGATGGCGTGCTTCTTCGCCGCGCTGCCCGCCGCGCCGAACGCGCCCGCGCTCGCGTCGAGTCGCTCCTTCGCGAACGCGAGGCCGAGCTCGACGTCACGCGCACCCAGCTCGAGCTGACGCGACAGACGCGGGAGACCCGGTACCGCTACGACGAAATCGAGGGCAGAAGCGAGCCAATGCGCGAGCTGCTGCGACTGGTCGACCGCGTCACCGCGACCGACGTGCCCGTGCTCATCGTCGGCGAAAGTGGAACGGGCAAAGAGCTCGTTGCGCGCGCCATGCATCAGAACGGAGCGCGCGCGCGCCGCCCCTTCGTGAGCGAGAACTGCGCGAGCGTGCCGGAGACTCTGCTCGAGTCCACGCTCTTCGGACACGTACGCGGCGCGTTCACCGGGGCGTCTTCGACGCGCGCCGGCCTATTCGACGTCGCCGACGGGGGAACCTTGTTTCTCGACGAGATCGGCGAGATGTCCCTCGCCATGCAGGCCAAGCTGCTGCGAGTCCTGCAAAACGGCGAGGTCCGCGCCGTCGGTGGCGAACGGGCTCGGAAGGTCGACGTGCGAGTGGTCGCCGCGACGCATCGAGACCTGGCGGCCATGGTCTCCGCCCGCGGCTTTCGCGAGGACCTCTTCTACCGGTTGAACGTCGTCGCCCTGCGCGTCCCGGCGCTGCGGGAACGGCCCGAGGACATTCCGCTGCTCGTCGCGCACTTCATTCGCAAGCACGCGTCCGGCCGACCCGTCAAAGTGACCGGCGCCGCCATGGCCAAGCTCGTCAGCTTCCCGTGGCCGGGCAACGTACGCCAGCTCGAAAACGAGGTCCGCCGGTCGCTCGTCCTGAGCGATGGTGCGATCGATCTCTCCCAGCTGTCCGTTGAAGTGGTCCGCGGTGGGTCCGGAGCGGCTCGAGGGCACGGCCTCAACCTCCGCTCCCGCGTCGACGCCCTGGAGCGCGACCTATTGCACGAGGCGCTCGCAAAGACCCGCGGCAACCAGACCCGTGCGGCGCGCCTCCTCGGTCTATCGCGCTTCGGCCTCCAGAAGATGATCCGCCGGCTGGGCATCAAGATCCCCGGGGCGTCCGAGTGAGGCGCCTCGCTTTCCGCCCTTTGCGGGCCGAGCCTTCGCAGTTGGGGGTTGCCTGCGGCGGGTTCATTAACTACACACTGCCGAGTCTTCCCGATCGGCGTCTCGATGCGCGCACGCTCGGGGCTGTAGCTCAGTTGGGAGAGCGCTTGCATGGCATGCAAGAGGTCACGGGTTCGATTCCCGTCAGCTCCACTTCGATTGAGCTTGTTTTCAGCCGTTTCGTGAACTTGCAGAATGCATTGGCCCGATGTTGGCACGAGGCGCGCCCGGCGGAGCATCGAGCAAGGCGATCGCGCGGTCGCGTTCCGACGGGGCGAGGTGCATGTAGCGGAGCGTCGTGGTGAGGCTCTCGTGCCCCGCCAGCTCTTGGATCGCTTTCGGACTCGCCCCCCGCATGGCCAGGTGCGAACAGAACGTGTGACGCAGCTTGTGCAGGGACCCCATCACCGGCAAGCCGGCGCGACGCTGCACCGCTTCCAGCATGTCGCGGAGCATGTGGCCCGGGATGGTCTCGCCCGCCTCGTCAGAAAGAACGAAGTCACCCCGAAGATGCCGGTGCGCCTTCAGAGCTTCGTGCAGGCGCCTCGTCATCGGGACGATCCGGCCCTTGTTCGACTTCGGCTTGTCGATGACGATCGGGTCGTCGATCTCCTGCTCGCGAGCGCGCTTGTCGGAGTGCTTCCACGCGGCTTGTTCGACGCGGAGATGATTGCGGTTGAAGTCCACGTCGCCCTGGCGCAGCGCCATCATCTCGCCGCGACGTAGGCCGGCTTCCCCGCCGAGCAGCACGAGCAGGAGATGATTCGGTCCAAGCTTTGATGCTGCCGACACGATTCGATCGAAATCGGGGAAGTCGTAGAAGTCGGGGCGCTCGTCATGCACTGCCGCGATCTCGATGCTGCACGGCATCCCCGGAATCACCCCCCACTTGACGGCGAGCTTCAAGCACGCGTTGAGCACCGTCAGCACGTTGTTCGTTGTCTTGCGCGAGCGCCCCTTGCCCGCGAGGTCGGCTTTCAAGTGCGAGATCCGCTCGCTGGTGATTTCGTCGAGCGGCAGATCGCCGAACCGCGGGCCGAGGTGAGTTTTGTAGATCGACCGCTTCGCCTCGATGCTCGATGCCTTCTCGTAGTCCCCGGTGCAGTGGGCCATGTACCGGTCCCAAAACGCGGAGAGTGCGGGGATGGGCTTGCGCTGGACCTTGGGTTTCTTTTCCTCGGGCTTCAGCTGCCCCGCGGCGAGGATTTCTCTCTCCCGCTGCTCGCCCCACTTCCGAGCTTGCGGCAGGGTCGGAAGGTCGACCACGCGACGGTCTCTGTAGATCGACCGATCTGGCCACCGAAAGCGGATCGTGACTTGGAAGCCGCCGCGCTTCCACGGCTGGACGGCGACGCTCATTTGCCGCCCAGCCCCGGAAGCTTGGCGCGTATGAATTGCTGGCGACGGCCGGTCCGAACGATCGCGGCCCTCGGGATTTGACCCCGCTGCACGCGCTGTCGAAACGCGAGGGGAGTGATTCCGAGCAGGCGTGCCGCCGCGGGCGCATCGATGAGAACGGGCTCCGGTGAGGCGGGGGCCGGTGATGCGGCGGACGTCGCCGAGATGAATCCGAGCGCCGAGAGCCCCTCGCGGGTCAGCGTGCACCCCATCATGCGAGGGACCTCGGAAAGCGGCACCCGGGCGCCAAGTGTCATGCTCACGAGCGCGACGGACGGCGGGAGCTCCGGTTCGCTCGGGTGCGTCTCGTCGCACCACCACCGCCAGGAAAGCGCCCTCGCGGCCGGATCGTCGATGCCGAACCGAGCGAACACGCCGCGCAAATCGAGCCCATCGACATCTTCATAGCTGCCGCCCGGGTATCGCTCGCTGGCGAGCAGCGCGAGGCCGCGGGGGGCAAGCCAGTCCGGCGGAGCATCGAGCACCCAGAAGAGCAACGTGGAGGGTTTGCTAACCGCCATCACTGCTCCTTCTGCCGACAATTGCGTCCTTCTTTCGTCCAAGCCGCTTCAGCTCCTCTAGGAGGTCATCATCTGCCGCCGCTTCATTCTCGGTCGCCACCGGCCAATAGTTCTCGCCCTTGAAGATGACCATGCGGAGCACCCCGCTCGGCGGCTTTCGGACCAATTGACGAGCTTTGGGACTCGGCGCTCTAGCCAGCCATCTTCGAGCGTGCGCAGGCAACCGAAATACGGCTTCACCCTGCCATCCCCAACTCTCGACCAGAGCTTTTGCGCTTCTGGTCGGACCTCGGACAACGACAGCAATCCCGCCATGCCGGCACATTTCCTCGATCGCGCTTCGGTGCGAGGAAACGATCTGGACCAACTCATCGTGCGTCATCGTGGCCTCGTCAGCGTGGACACGATCCACGGACCGCGCCAGCCAAATTGGGGCGCGGTTTCGGCCTTCACTTCCTCGGCTCGGGGATCAGGTGCTCGATCGCCTCAAGCATGGGCTCCGCGATCGAGAGCATGGTCGCCAGGTTTCTCGCTCCGAGATCGTAGGCCAGGCGCCTGCTTACGACGCTGCGCACGAGGTCAATGCGCCGTCGGGCGCGCAGGGCCGCAAGAACGGCGAGATCGCGGTGGAGGGGGATGTTTGGATCTTCGGGGGGCGGTACGTTGGTCATGTCGACTCCTGCTCGTTCAGGGGTTGGCCATGGGTCCCGGCGGTTGGCGCCGCGCGGGGCCCGCTTTCGTTCACTTCTTCGGCTTCTTCGGAGGCCACCGCTGGAAAAACTCGCGGCGGATCCACTGACGCACGACGTCCGAAGTTGAGAGCCCGTCGGCCTCCGCGATGGCGCGAAGGAAACGTTCCTCGTCTTCGGACAGCATGACGTGCAGTTGCCGCGAGCGTTCCGTGGGCGGTGACATCTACAAGAAATGTACAATGCTTGTAGGTGTCCGGTCAACTGGGCGCCCGTGGCTTGACTGCGCGGCCGCTTTGCGAAGCGGGTCAGGGCGACTTTCCTCGGAGTAGGGGGTCAGCATCCGCACTGACAGGCACCCTGCGAGTTACAACAGGGCCCGCCACTTGTGGGACACGGGATCACGCACTGGCTGCTAGCATCGCACCTGAATCCAGTTTGCGAGCTATTTTGCTCATTGCTTTCCGTCGCGGTCGACGTCGACTGTTCTGAACCGCCATCCGCGCTTGGCGTCATCAGGTCGAGGGCCGTTCGACCGCCGCAGGCGCAGATGGTGAAGGTCAACGCGACGACGAGAAGGCGATCGGCGTGCACGATGATGATCCTATGATGGCGGAGTGCGGCCCGCGTCTATTGACTGCGCGCCCGTTCAGGTGCAAATGACCCCGCATGCCCGCTCCCATCGTTCAAGGTCGAATGCAAGCAGGGCCCCGAAGGCGAGATCGTGATCGCCCTGGTGCTGGATCCGCCCGAGCGGCGCCGTGGACTCGGTCCGCGCAAGGCGTGAAGGGGCAGGCATGCCCCCCGATAACGTTCGCCCGCCCCGCAGCAAAGCCGTCGACGAGGGACCGACGCTCGGTGCGCGCGCCATCATGCGGGCCATTGAGCAGCTGGCGAAGGAGCGCGGGATCGTTGGGTCGCGCGTGGCGTACAAGCAGAACGCGAAGGGCGAGCACGTGGTGGCGCTGATCTTTCCGTCGCAGCCGGCGTGACGGATTTACGCTGGGTCCCCGTGGATATACGCGCCTCGCTCTTGGCAGCATGCACCGGAGCGAACGGCGAGGTCGACGTCGGCGGTATCCTCCGGCGACTTCTTCTATTCGACCGATACATCATAAAATCGGCACGGTTCACGGAGCTTCCTAAGCTTGTTGAAGCATTTGGCGCAGATGGCGTAGCGAATATGCTGAACCGAGGGGCCCTCGCCATAGAGAGCAATCCCGTTACAGTGGGTGAGATGGCCCCCCTCAAAGGTCTGGCATTGTTTACTTACCAGCTCGGAAAGATCAAAGCAGCCGATTACGAGTGGTGGCTAGACCATTGCCTATCACCGTTGCGCAATCTTCCTAATGTCGGGAAGTTCAAAACCACAAAACTTATCAACGCTGTCGAACGTTCGCTGAAGGTATATCCTGCAAGTTTCCTCGATAAAACGCTTGCCGCAACCTCTCGCGATGTGCTCGCAAATGTGCCTGGAATCAGGCGAACCGTCGCGACCGAGTTGGAGAAGCGATTGGGCCACCGAATAACAGAAGAGGATTTGCATCTGACCGTATACAGTGAAGGGGAGCAACAGCTTCGCGTGGAAACGAATGTGCAAAGATTGTATCCGTTCCGCGAATCGCGTTCCTGACGGAGGTCGCCGGCTCGCGTAGTTCTGCGGCTCGGAGGCTACGATGGACCGGGCGTCGCGGGAGACCTGGGCGAAACGCGTCGAGCGCTGGAAGGACAGCGGGCTGACGGCGA
>DASPUY010000022.1:0-2703 GCA_035622655.1 Polyangiaceae bacterium | reverse complement strand
GTCGTCGGGATCCAGGCTGACCCCGACGAACTGCATCATCCCCTGCGCGTCGAGGAACGCGGCGATCGCGACGAGGGCGAGGATGACCGCCCAGAAGTGGCGCTTGAGGACCTTGTCGATGGCCATGACACAAGAGTACAGGCGGGACATGGCGCAAGCCATGTGCCATGAGCCCAAGTTCCGGTAAGTGCTCTAAGTTTTGCGCCTGGCGCTCAGGTTCTACGACATGATGGCGAGGGCAGGCGGATGTAGCCGACGCTGGATGACAAACTGTCACTCCGTAATTCCATCCAGCTTTCGATAGATCGTGCGCGTCGAAATTCCGAGCAGTTGCGCGGCGACGGACTTGTCGCCCCGCGTGTGACGCAAAGTCTCTCGGATGACGCGCAGCTCGATCTCGTCGAGGGGAGTTCCGATCTGGAAGGTGAGCGCTGTCGTTGTCGACGGAAGCTCGTTCGACAGATGATCGGGCAGGTCGGCCTCCGCGAGGGTGTCGCTCCGCGAGAGGACGACCGCACGTTCGATCACGTTCTCGAGCTCGCGCACATTTCCGGGCCACGCATAGTCCACCAGGCGTTCGAGCGCTCCGCGGGTCGGTTGGAGCCGCTGGCGCCCATTTTTCGCGCAGTACAGACCGAGGAAGTGGTCGACCAGGAGCGGAACGTCCTCCCGACGCGCACGAAGCGGCGGCGCCGTGATGGCGATGACATTCAGGCGGTAGTAAAGGTCCTCCCGGAAGCGCGCCGCCGTCACTTCGGCGACGAGATCGCGGTTCGTGGCGGCCACGATGCGAACGTCGGCCTTCGCGACGTTGCCGCCGAGTGGCTCGTACTCGCCTTCCTGCAGGACGCGAAGAAGCTTGACCTGGACGCTGGGCGACAGCTCGCCGATCTCGTCTAGAAACAAAGTCCCGCCCGCCGCCTTCGCGAAACGGCCGTCTTTTTTCGCAGTCGCGCCGGTGAACGCGCCCCGTTCATGACCAAAAAGCTCGCTTTCGAGGATCGTCTCCGGAATCGCTGCGCAGTTGACGGCGACGAACGGGCCCCGCGATCGAGCCGATCGCTCGTGGATGTACCGGGCCAGGAGCTCCTTGCCCGTCCCGCTCTCACCCAGGATCAGCACGGTCGCCTGGCTGGGCGCCGCCTGGGTCGCCACGTCGATGACGCGGCGCAGCGCAGGGGAGCTGCCGATGATTTCTCGGTGAGCCAGTCGCTTGATCTCGTCCTTGAGGGATCGATTCTCGGCCACGAGCTTCTGTTTTTCCGCCGCTTTGCGGACGCTCTTGACGATCGAAACGCGCTTGAGCGGCTTCTCGACGAAATCGTAGGCGCCGTCACGCATCGCGTTGACGGCAACCTCCACCGACCCATAGGCCGTCATCAAGACGACCTCGACGTCAGGAGCCACTTGCTTGATTGCCCGCAAGAGCTCGAGCCCGGTCGTTCCCGGCATCATCAGGTCCGTCAAGACGACGTGGACGCGGTGCGATCGCAAGAGCTCGAGGGCGCGCTTGGCGTCGAGCGCCGAAAGCACACGGACGCCCTCGCGCGCGAAGATCTTCTCCAAGGACTCGACGTTCGACCGTTCGTCGTCGACCACGAGCACGGTGATGGCGTCGGGGGAGGGATCGGTCTCCGGACCGCCGGTCGCGCCTTCCGACACGACTCCGGGCGCCGCCGGCGGCAGGCGCTGCGAAACGGAAGACGGCAGCGGAAAACTCGGCTTGTTCAACACTGCGACAAGGTGACAGACGCTGGACAGATCGTCAAAAACGACCGCTCAGAGGCGAAGACGAAGGTGGCGCAGAAAGCGCAACCAGTCGCTGCGCAAGTCGAACCGGAGCGTGGCTCGCCCTACCTCCTCGTCCGATTCGTCCAGAAGCTTCGCGACGAGGAGGGTCACCGAATCGAGGGGCGCAAGACCATTCCATTCCTTGTGCCCGCTGAGCTCGTAGCGAGCCCCGTCAATCCCGAAGAATCGGATTCGATATCGTATCTGGCCCTCGCTCAGCCGCTTGAAACACAGCGTGCCTTCGACCGCCCGCCGCGCAGCAAGTCGCTCCGCGTCGATCGTCCCGGACAGGTAAAACACCCGGTCACGCAGGAGCTCGCGCACGTCCGGAGCAATCGCTTCGAGGGCCAGCTCGATCGACAGCTCGTCGGTCGGAGCGTCGAACCGCCAGTAGCTCCCTGTCAACCACTCGCAGAACGACGCCCCGGGAAACATCGTCTCGGCCCCTCACCCCGCTCGACGCCCGCCGTGTTGGAGCAATCGATCGACGACGCCTCCTCGGATGGCGGCGTCGGCCAATTCGTCAACGTCCGCCGCCGTCACTCCGCCGTAGGCCGCATGTTCTGGTTCCTGGAGCACCGTGATTCCCGACTCACACATGTCGAGGCAGCTCGATCCGCAGGCACGGACGGCTTCTTTTGCGGCTCCCCGGCGCGCGAGCACGTCCTTGAGCTTGGCCAGAACGTCCTCGGATCCCTTTTGCGCGCACGACCCTTTGGGGTGGCCATCGGGCCGCCGGTTGGTGCAAACGAAGAGGTAATGCTCTCGGAATGGCATGGGTGGCCCAAACTGCCGCGTGTACGCGGGAATCGCAAGGTCCGAGGCCCCGCGGCCGCGTCCGCCGGCGACGCGCGGGGCTGCTGCCCCCGATCTCACCGCTTGCGCTTCAGCCGCGACCGGACGATCCTCGGG
>DASPUY010000021.1:0-4429 GCA_035622655.1 Polyangiaceae bacterium | reverse complement strand
TTCTTGCCGCTCTTCACCCTCGTCGGCGTTCCGGGCGCCATCTTCGCGCCCATGGCGCGAACCTACGCGATGGGAATCACCGGCGGCATCCTCTTCGCAATGACCCTCACCCCCGTCCTCGCCTCGAAGTTCGTGTCCGCGCACCACGAGGAAAAAGAGAACTTTCTCATGCGCGTTCTGCACAAGATCTACAACCCGTTCTTCGACGCCGCCCTTCGCAGCCCCAAGCTGGCGCTCGTCGTGTGCTTCATCCCGGTCGTGCTCGGCATTGCCCTCTTTCCTCTGCTCGGTCGCGACTTCATGCCGAAGCTCGAGGAAGGCAACCTGTGGATCCGCGCCACGATGCCGATGTCGATCTCGCTCGAGAAGTCGGCCGAGTACACGACGCGGATGCGCCGCATCCTGCGCGGCTGCCCCGAGGACCTGAAGGTCGAGTGCAGCGACCAGAATCGCACGCATCCGGAGGTCATCACCGTCGTCTCCCAGCTCGGCCGTCCGGACGACGGCACCGACGTCACCGGGTTCTTCAACATCGAGTTCTTCGCCCCGCTCAAGCCCTTTGACGAGTGGCAGCACGGGTTGACGAAAGACAAGCTGACCGAACAGCTCAACAAGGAATTGTCGGACGCGTTCCCCGGCACACTCTTCAACTTCTCGCAGTACATCCTCGACAACGTCGAGGAAGCGACCGCAGGGGTCAAGGGAGCCAACTCCGTCAAGATCTTCGGCCGCGACATCGAGCAGAACGAAACGTACGCGGAGCAGGTGGTCGACGTGATGCGAACCGTTCCCGGCATCGCGGACCTCGGGCTCTTTCGGTCGCTCGGGCAACCGAACGTCAAGATCACTCCCAACCGGCGCGAGCTCGCGCGCTACGGCCTCAATACCGGCGACGTCGCCAACGTCGTGCAGTCGGCGCTGGGCGGCCTCACCGGCAACGGCGCGCCCATCGTCGAGGTGTACGAGGGCGACAAGTTTTTCGACCTCACCGTCCGCTGGAAAGAGCAGTACCGCTCGTCGCTCGAGGCCATTCGCGAGATCACCGTGTCGACGCCCTCGGGCGCGTACATCCCGCTGGGGCAGATCGCCGAGATCAAGCAGGTCATGGGGCCGACCTCCATCTACCGGGAGAACCTGCAGCGCTACGCACCCGTCAAGTTCAGCGTCCGCGACCGCGACCTCGCCGGCGCCATCGAGGAAGCGCAGAAGAAGATCGCAGAACAGGTTCACCTGCCCTACGGCATGCACCTCGAATGGGAAGGCGAGATCCAGGAGCTCAAGAAGGTGACCGAGAGGCTCGCCGTCATCGTCCCGCTCACGCTGCTTCTCACGGGCTTCGTCGTCTACATCGCCGTAGGCAACTGGGTGGACACGATCATCGTCCTCATCGACATTCCGGTCGCGATCACCGGCGGCGTGCTTGCGCTTCTCGTCACGGGAATGAACTTCTCGGTATCGGCCGCGATGGGCTTCAACTCGATCTTCGGGATCGCGATCCAGGACGCCATCCTGGTCGTGACCTACTTCCAGCGCCTGCGGACGCTCGAGGGCCACGCGATCGAGCAGGCCGCGCGCGAAGCCGCCGAAAAGCGGTTCCGACCCGTGCTCATGACGACGCTCGTCGCCATGCTCGGCCTCTTGCCCGCAGCCCTCTCGCATGCCATCGGCTCCGAGACGCAGAAGCCGCTCGCTATCGTCGTCATCGGCGGGTCGCTCATCCTCGCGGTGCTCACGCGCGTGCTGCAGCCGCCGCTGCTCGTGCTCGCCCACACGTGGATGGAGCGCCATGGAAAGAAGCCTATGGCGGCGTCTTTCTGAGCCCTGCGGGCACTGTCGAGCCGCCCGTCGTCGCCACCGGGAAGCCCTGCTGACCGCGGCTACGCGCTCGTGGGCGCGAGCAAGCGGTATCCCAGTCCCCGGATCGTCTCGATCGTGACGCTGCATCCCGACAGCTTGTGACGCAAACGGCTGATGTGGACCTCGACCAGGTTCGAGCCGGGATCGAAGCGCATCCCCCAGACGCGGGCCAGAAGCTCCGAGCGCCTCACCGTCCGATCCGCGTTCTGCACCAGGTTCAGCAGGACGGCGTACTCGCGGTTCGTCAGCTCCAGCGTGGCGCCCGCCACCCGCGCTTGCCGCGCCATCGTGTCGATCTCCAGGTCGCCGCGTCGCAGTGTGACGAACCCGGCGAACCGACGCTGCAGAGCGCGAACCCGCGCGACGAATTCGTCCACCTCGAACGGCTTGGGCATGTAGTCGTCGGCTCCCGCCTCGAGCCCCAGGACGCGCTCGTGCGTCGCGCCGCGCGCCGTGAGCATGAGAATGGGCATGACGCCGCCCATGCGCCGGATCTCGCGGCAGACCTCGAGCCCATCCGTTTCCGGGACCATCCAGTCGAGCACCACGAGCTGGTAGGCGTTGCGGCCGGCCTGGGCGATCGCGTCCGTTCCGTTCGTGCAAAGGTCGGTTTCGAGCCCTTCCTCCGACAGCACGCGGCCAAGAAACTGCGCGAGTCGCTCGTCGTCTTCCAGCACGAGCGCCTTCATCGGCTCGACCTCTGCAGCGACGCCACGTGCCATCGAAGGGCCAACCACTTCAAAGGCATCGCGACCGCCTCCGGCGCGACATGGCGCCGCGTCGGCGTGCGCAGGGCGGGACAGCATGCGCCGGAGGCGGCCCGACACCCTGCCAACTTTGCATTTGAAGTTGCATTCGGTGTCGCGCGTAGCATTCGGCGCGCCAGCCAATCGACGAGCTCTGGCGCGATTCCTCGATAAAAAATTCGTCAACGATTCATGAACACGAGTTAATCATCGTGAATCGGATTTAATTATTATCGAATTCGTAACAATGACTTTTATTTAATGAACGCTTCATTCGTCGGCGCGCCGGTATGCGCCAAGCTGCGCGCGTCGCCATGGTCCAGCGAGTCGTCGCCTTCGCCCTCAAGTTCCCCGCAATCATCATCCTCGTCACGCTGCTCGTAGTCTTCGGCGGGATCGTCGCCGCCTCCGAGCTCGACATCGAGGCGTACCCGAATCCCTGTCCGCCGCTCGTCGAGACGCTGGTGCAGCCGATGGGATGGAGCGCCGAGGAAGTCGAGCGGTACGTCACGATCCCGATGGAAGTCGGCCTCTCCGGCATGCCGGGGCTCACGTACATCCGCTCGCAGTCGCTCTTCAGCCTCAGCGACGTCAAGTGTTACTTCGCCTGGGGAACCGACTACTGGGCGGACCGGCAGGAAGTCATCAATCGAATGACGACCTGGATCAACCTGCCCAACGGCCTCAATTCCCAGATCTCGCCGTGGAACGCCATCGGAGAGGTCTTTCGCTACACGCTGCAGGGCAAGGGCTACTCGCTCACCGACCTCAAGACCGCCGAGGACTGGATCATGGAGCGGCAGTGGCGCCAGGTGCAGGGCATCATCGACGTCACCAGCTACGGCGGCACCACCAAGCAATACCACGTCGACGTCGACCCCTACCGGCTGCGCGGACACGGCGTCACCCTCACCCAGACCATCACGGCGCTGCAGAACGCCAACCAGAACGTCGGTGGCCAGAGGCTCTCGATCGGCGAGCAGTCCTACGACATCCGCGGGATCGGCTTGCTCGGCTACTCCGAAACGCCCCTGACCGACATCAACGACGTCGTCGTCTCGCAGGGGCCGATGGTCAATGGCCTCAACACCGGCACGCCCGTTCGCGTGCGCGACGTGGCGGACGTCGCCGTCGGATACGCCCCGCGCCTCGGCATGGTGGGCCACGACGACGACGACGACGTCGTGCAGGGCATCGTCCTCATGAAGTACGGCGGCCAGGCCGTCCCCACGCTCAAAGGGATCCAGCAGAAGCTGAAGTTCATTCAAGACAACAACGTCTTGCCGCCCGGAATGAAGATCGCTCCCTACTACGACCGCGGGAGCCTCACGAACCTGACGATTCATACCGTCCGCGAGAACGCGCTCATCGGAATCGCCCTGGTCTTCATCGTGCTCGTGCTCTTCCTGAGCGACGTGCGCGCCGCGATCATCACCGCGCTCAACATTCCCCTCGCTCTCACCGTGGCCATCATCGGCCTCGTGTCTTTTGGGCAGTCAGCCAATCTTCTGTCGCTCGGAGCGGTCGACTTCGGGATCATCGTCGACTCGACCATCATCATGATGGAGAACATCTTCCGCCGCCTCGGCCCGAGTGGAAAGGGCACGATGATCGAGCGGGTGCTCAACGGCGCCCGCGAAGTAGGCCAGCCGATGACCTATTCCACGGTCATCATCGGGTTCGCATTCTTGCCGCTCTTCACCCTCGTCGGCGTTCCGGGCGCCATCTTCGCGCCCATGGCGCGAACCTACGCGATGGGAATCACCGGCGGCATCCTCTTCGCAATGACCCTCACCCCCGTCCTCGCCTCGAAGTTCGTGTCCGCG
>DASPUY010000020.1:0-36056 GCA_035622655.1 Polyangiaceae bacterium | reverse complement strand
CGGGCGCACGAGGTGCACGCGCCGTCCAGCAACTTCAGGAGGCGAACGATCTGCCCCCCGCGCTGTCGGATCTGCCTGCCGTCAGCGCCGACCTTCCCGCGCTCTCGGATTCGCGTTCCAGTCGCCATGCATCGCTGCCGGCTCCGGCAGCTGCGTTGCCCGCGAGGACGCCGGCGTCTCGATCCGCAGGAGCTGCGCTGCCGGCACCGCTCGCGGGGACCCGGAACTTCGGCGAGATCGATCTGCCGCTGGTGTCCGACTCCCTGCCGCTGGTCGTGCCTGGTGAGCTGCCGCAAGTCGCGGAGACGCTGCCGCGAGTGGCGGAGTCGCTGCCGCGGGTGGCGGAGATGCTGCCGCGGGTGGCGGAGACGCTGCCGCGAGTGGCGGAGTCGCTGCCGCAGGTGACCGAGTCACTACCGCGCGTGGCGTCCGGCGACCGCTTCGGCCAATCGCACGATGTGCACGAATCGGACTCGGCCGGCGGATTCGGTGAAATCGATCTGCCGCGCGAAATGCCTCCGAGCCCGCGCAATCCGCCGTCGCCGCCACCTCCGTCGCCGGGCGATGATCTTCAACTCGAGGACGGACCGCGCCCACGAAGGTCGGGGTCGATGGGGGTCGCCCGGCAGGACGCGAGTCGAGCCGACGGCGGCATGGCGTTCGGCGAGGTCGACCTGGGAAGCACCGCCGGCGGTTCGGAGCCTCCGTCCGCGGGGATCGAGTCGGAGACGGTCGCGACTCCCGACGCCTCCGCCCGTGGGACCGCCACGTCGTGGAACCCTCCCGCTCCGGCCGTCTCTTCGGAGGACCATGCCGCTCGGGGGCCGGTGCTGCGCGTCCCGAAGATCCGCAAAACGTCCCGTCGCGCCGCCGTGGCGCTCGTCGTGCTCGCGATTTTTTTGACCGGTGGCGCCGCGCTCCAGCTCACGCCTTACGGGGCGTACGGGTATCTCGTCGTCACCGACTTTCTTCGGGCCGGCGAGTACGTGCGCACGACGGGCGCGACCATGCGGGAGGTGGAGGCCACCCTGGGCCCGGACACCTACGAGGCGGCCAAAAAGGCGGTTGCGAGGTCGTACGAAGCGCATGCGCGGCTCCGGCGGGCAAGGCCGTTGACGGCGTACGCGGCGCTCATCGATGCTGCCGTGACGGTGCGGTTCGGCCCCGATGCGTCGCGCGCTTCGCGGGCCAATCAATTGCTCGCCGAGCTGCCGGCGGACCAGGACATCCGATATCGCGACCTCGCCGCCGTTGCGCAGGCGGCGGAACGGGGCGAGCTCGAAAAGGCAGCCAAGATGCTGCAAAGCGCCGAGCGCCGGACCGGTGCCACCGATCCGGCGCAGGTCGACGCCGCGCTCCTCGGCGGCGACATCGCTCTGGCCAGCGGCAACCCGTCGGCTGCCCTCGAGGAGTTCAAGCGGGCACTGTCGCTCTCGAACGACGCTCGCGCTCATTTCGGTCTCGCGCGTGCGTACGACGGGCTCGGCAGCGCTGCCGACGCGAAGAAGGAGATCGACGCAACTCTCGGCCTCTCTCCCGGGCACGCGGGGGCGCTGACGCTCCGGGCGCGTCGTCAGAGCGCAGCGGTGGATCCCGCGGCGGCCCTTGCGGACCTCGCGACGGTGCTCGACGGTCCCGTACGAGCCAGCGCCTCGGCCGCCGAGCTCTCGGATGCATACGCGGCTCGAGCATGGATCGAGCTCGAGCGCGGACAGGCCAGCGAAGCGCGCGACGCATTTGCCGACGCGGTGAAGTTGAACCCGTCCAACGTCGGCGCGTTGAACGGCCAGGGCCGGTTGTTGCTGAACGAGGGTCGATCCACCGAGGCCCTTGCCCGATTCGACACCGCTCTCGGACTCGCGCCGAACTCCCCGGCGACAATCGCCAACGATGCCGAAGCAAAGCTCGCGCTGGAGCGACTGGCAGACGCGAAGCAACAGCTCACGGCCGCCCGCGAGCGCTTTCCCAATGACATCGGGATCCTGTTGCTGCTCGGGAAAGTCGAGCGGCACCTCGGAAACCAGGACGCCGCCGAGGCCGATCTGCGCGCCGCGATCTCCCACGTCGATCCGACGCGAGCCGACGCAGTCTTGCCGTTCGCGACCCTGTCCGAGCTTCAATCCGCCCGTGGTCGTCTGGCGGACGCGCGAGCCACGCTCGACGAGGCGAAGAAGAAGCTGCCCGAATCCTCCGCCCTCGATCGCGCGCTGGGGCAGTTCGACGAGCTTCAGGGGGATTACGAGGGTGCGACCGCTCATTACCGGGCTGCGATCGCGAGAGAGCCGAAGGAAGCGGCGGCACATTTCCGCCTCGCCGTCGTGCTGCGTCGGCTCCGGAGATTCGACGAGGCGTCGGCGCAGCTCGACAAGGTGGCGGAGGTCGACCACGACTACCCGGGTCTACTTCTCGAGCGCGGTCTTCTCTTCGAGGATTCCGGCGACGTCAATCACGCCATCGAGCAATTCAAGACTGCCCTCGCGAAAGCGCCCGAAGATCCGGATCTGCAGTTGAGGGTCGGAAGCGCCTACGTGGCCATCGACCGGCCGGACGACGCCCTGCCGATGCTTCGCAAGGTCCTCGAGAAGCGGCCGACGAGCGCCGAAGCGAACCACTACATCGGTCGTGCGCTGATGCTCAAAGGGGGCACCGCACATCCGGAGGCCCTGCGTTACCTGAAGCGCGCGGTAGAGCTCGACCCGAATCGAGCCGAGTTTCATGTCTACGTCGCGTGGGCGGCGAACGAGGCGACGCCGGCACAACTGGAACTGGCGCGCGACGAGGTCGATCGCGCGATGGAGCTCGACAAGCTCAGCGCGGAGGCGTACTGGCAGCGCGGCATTCTCGAGCGGATGGAAGGCGCCGTCGACGACGCCATCAAGGACGAGAAACGCGCCATGGATCTGCGTCCGACGCGCTACGAGGCGCACGCGACGCTTGCCGAGTGCTACGAGGACAAGAACGACGAGGCCGATGCACTGGCCGAGTGGCAGCGCGCGATCGTCGGCGACGGCGACACCCGCTCGTCCGACGGGCTCGTCGGTCACCCGTACTGGCATTACCGGTACGGGAAGCTACTGCTCGAGCGCGGGGCCAGTGCTGCGGCTCTGGCGCAGCTCTTGCCCGCCGTCGTAAGTGCGGAAAAGATGGAAAACCGTCCGGGGTGGCTGGCGCCGCTGGAATTTCTCGTCGCCGAGGCGCTCCGGAGTGGCGGCCGACGCTCGGAAGCAATCGAGCACTATCAGCACTTCTTGGACATCGCTCCGCTCAGCTCGCCCGATCGGTACGACGCCGAGCGGGCGCTCAAAGAGCTCGGTCGACCCTAACGGCGGGAAGCCACCCATGATCGACGCCCCTCTTCGCCGCACTTCGCTCTACGCCGAGCACGTGGCGCTCGGTGCGCGCTTCGTGCCTTTCGCGGGCTGGGAGATGCCCGTGCAGTATGCCGGTGTCGTGGAGGAGCACCGAGCAGTGCGTGGCGCTGCGGGCATTTTCGATGTCAGTCACATGGGCGAGCTGCGCCTTCGCGGACAATACTCGAAACTGGTCGTCGACTATCTCGTGACCAACGACACGAAAAGGCTCTCCGACGGACAGGCCCTCTACACCTGCGCCTGCAACGAGCAGGGCATGATCCTGGACGACCTCATCGTCTACCGGCGCGCGGAGGACGACTGGCTCGTCGTCTGCAACGGCTCCAACCGCGCCAAGATGAGCGCACACTTCGGTCAGGCTGCGAAGGATCACTGCGACTTCGAGGACGAAAGCGAGAGAACCGCGCTCCTCGCGCTCCAGGGTCCGCGCGCGTTCGAGGTGCTGGCGCGTCTCGGAAAAGAGGGGCAAGAGCTCTCGACGCTCAAGAGCTTTCACTTCCGAGACGCGACGCTGGCCGGCGTCGACTGCACGGTCGCCCGGACGGGATACACCGGAGAGGACGGTGTCGAGATCTTCTGCGAATGGGACGACGCCCCACAGATCTGGCGTGCGCTCATCGCGTCGGGGATTCCCCTCGGGCTCCGCCCCGCGGGCCTCGGCGCTCGCGACACGCTGCGGCTCGAGGCTCGCCTCGCGCTCTACGGCAACGACATCGACGAATCCACGCAACCGTTCGAGGCTGGGCTCGGATGGGTGGTGCGATTGGACAAGGGGGACTTCGTGGGGAAGGCCGCGCTCGAGCGGGCTCGTTCGCTACCGCCGACGCGCCGGCTCGTGGGATTCGAAGTGGTGGGGCGAGGCATCGCCCGTCACGGATATCCGCTGCGCGACCTGGGTGGCCGCGAGGTCGGCACGTGCACGAGCGGCAGTCCCGGCCCGACGGTTGGCAAAAATATCGGTCTCGGGTATTTGCCACCCGAAATGTCGCAGATTGGAGAGCGCTTTCTCGTCGATTGTCGTGGGAAGAACGTCGACGCCACCGTCGTGCCCACGCCGTTCTACAAACGATCCCGATCGGGAGCAAAGCCATGAAGACCAGCACACCGGCAGACCTCCGGTACACAAAAGAGCACGAATGGGCGCGGACGAGCCCCGAAGAGGTCGTCGTAGGAATCACGGCGTTCGCCGTCGAGCAGTTGGGCGACGTCACGCTGGTGAATTTCGACGTCAAGCCCGGCGACGATCTGACCACCGGCAAGGCTTTCGGAACCATCGAGAGCGTGAAGACCCTCAGCGACCTCTACGCTCCGGTCACAGGCAAGGTCGTACGTATCAACGAAGCCCTCGCGACGACGCCGGAGCTCGTGAACGAGGACTGCTACGGCAAGGGATGGATGATCGCGATTGCCCCGGCGGACGGCAAGGCGACCGAGCTGCTGATGGACGCTCCGGCCTACGATGCGCACGTCGCGGCCTCGGAGTGAGCCGTCTCACGAAAATACTTCGCGCGCGACTTCGGAAACGGCTCGCTCGACGGCGGCATCCGAGGTGAAGCGCACGGAGAATCCAAGCTGCGTGAGCTTGTCGGGTTTGACCCGGGACCGGGGGACGTCACCGGGCCATCCCTGGCCGCCGCCCGCATACTCGATGCGGGCATTCTTGTGAGGAGAAGCGGCGACGCAGAGCTCGGCGATGCGACGCACGCTCGTCACGTCGGGTGGAGCGAGGTTGAAGACGTTGAGCTTGTCGCGGGCGTGATCGAGCACGTACAGGAGGCCTGCTGCGCAGTCGGTGACGTGCAAGTAAGGCTTGGCCTGGCGCCCGTCGCCGAGGACGTCGAGGTACTCGGGGTGTGACTTGATCTTGTTGCAAAAGTCGAGAATCGCGCCGTGCGTTCCGCGGGGCCCGACGACGTTGCCGAACCGGCAAATGAATCCCCTCAGGTCGAAGCACTCGACATAAGCCGAAACGAGCGCCTCGCCAGCCAGCTTGCTCGCGCCATAAAGCGAGATCGGCAAGTGCCCCAGGTCCATCTCGCCGCACGGTTCGGCCGTGTTGCCGTACACGGTCCCGCTGGACGAAAAGACGAGACGGCGCACCGCGGCCAATCGCGCCGCTTCGAGCGCGTTGTACGTGGCGATCGTCCCCTGTTCCAGGTCGAGCCGCGTACGCTCGAGCCCCCAGCGGGCCTCCGGATTGGCGGCCAGATGGAACACGACGTCGTGCCCCTCTCCGGCCGCGCCGCTCATGGCCGAGGTCAGCGCCGGCAGGTCCAGCGCGTCGCCCTGCACGAGTCTGGCGCGGCCGCTCGCGAGGTGCTCCGCGATGAAATCCCGCTTCCCCACGCTCAGGTTGTCGAAGATCGTGACCGGCCCCCTCTCCACGAGTCGGTCCACGAGATGACTGCCGATGAATCCTGCCCCTCCGATGACGAATGAGCGCATCAGGTGTTCTCCATGAGTGCCCGCGCCGGAAAGCTCCAGCAAAGCTATCTAGCAGCATGCTGCAACGACGGCCTGCTCGAGGCCGGAGGCGCAGCGCAGCAAATCCGGCGCGGCCGACGAGCCGCGCGGCAGAGCAGGGAATCGGGACTCGGCTCGCCGAGCGGCCGGAAAGCGGATGGGATGTCCACCGGTGGCCGACGCCCGCCGATCGGGTGTGCGGCCGTGCTAGCGTGCGCGGCCATGCTCGGCCGGAGGGTGAACCTCGAGTCGTTCGCGAGAATGGTCACGATCGTTGCGTGCCTTTGGTTCGCCTTCGCCGCGGCATGGGGGCTGTTTCAGATCCCGGGCGGCGGTCACAGTGGAGCCGGCACGGTCGGTCACGCGGCCGCGTCGTATTCGATGTTGAAGTGGAAAATCGTGTATCCGATCGGCAACTGGTACACGCAAGGACCGCCCACGAAAGCGGATTATTACTGTCATCATCCGTTCGGCACCTTCTGGTATTCGGCGCTCTATTTCGTCCTCTTCGGGCACCACGATTTCACCGCTCGTCTGCCAACGGTCGTCCTGAGTGCGCTCATCCCGGTCCTCCTCTACGGGATAGGCAAGCAGCACTGGGGCGCGGGGGTCGGAGCCGTCGCGGCGTGCGCCTATGTCGTCGTTCCGATCGCGATTGGATTCGCGAATTTCGACAACGTCGAAACACTCGGAATCTTCGGTTCCCTGCTCTTCTTTTGGGGGCATTCGCGCCAGCAGGTGACGCGTGCGCGTCGCCACACGATTGCAAGTGTGGTCGGCCTGTTCGCCTGTTGCTCGGCGGACTGGTACGGGTACGTGACTGTCGCGCCGCTGCTCGGGTGGGCATTTTTGCGAGCCTTCGTGCTCCCGAAGCGCTGGACTCCTCGGCTCGATTTCCCCACCTATGCTCGCTGGTGGGCGCTGTCCGTCGTTGCGGCCGTCGGCAGCCTGGCACTGTGGATTGCGCTCTTCTACAAGGCCGACAGAATCGGCGACTGGCTCGCGTCGGGCGACATGCGTGGTGGCGACGGGACGCCGCTGAAGGCGGTCCTGCAGGCGCGGGCGAACTGGCTCAACTTCAGCTTCACTCCAGTCGCGATCACCCTCGGCAAAATCGCCGTTCCGATCGCGCTGCTGCGTGTCGTCCTCTTGCGGCGGGACGAAGAGCTCTATGCCCTGTGCGCGCTGGCGGGCGCGGCCTTCGAGTACATGGTCTTCAAACGCGGGGCCGACGTCCACATTTTCTGGCCCCACCCGTTCGCCGAGTATTACGCACTTGCCGTGGCGCAGCTGAGCGCCACCGCAGGCGCGTTGGCACGCACGGCCGCACGCGCGATGTCGCCTCCCGCGCGAGCGACGGCAATCGGCAAATGGACCGCGCTGGTCCTCGGCCTCTTGCCCTCCGTCGTGATGGCTCCGGACGCCGCGCGCTCTCTCGTGGTCTGGCGGCGGACCGGCGGTCGCTACGACGACAACGGCGCGCCCATACGCAGCGACGTCGACCTGCTTTACGTCGTGCGAAAGGTCGTCGTCCCGCACAAGTCGCCGCGCTGGACGATCGACATCGGCATCGCGACGGGTTGGGGCTGGGAACACGCATGGGCCTTCGATGGCGACGGACGACACATTTCCGAGCCGGATACGCTGCAGCCCGCCACGAGCACGCATCCGTTCTGGGTTGCCCGCGCATCGACCATGAGCTCGAGTGATCAGACGCGCATCGCCGCAAAGGCCCACGTTCAGGTGTACGGCGACATCTGGGTGGTCGACCAGCGGACGGGTCCCGCTCCGATCGACGCCTGGTCGCTGAACGAGCGACAGCCGAACCCGGTGCAATGGCTGCTCTTCGGCGGCTGGGAGCCGGTGCGGTCGATAGCTCGCTCTCCGGATCCGCTGCGGACCTGGGAGTGGCGCTATCACCTCGGCCAGCCGGCGTCCGTACCCCAGAGCGTGTCGCCGTCGACCATCGACGACCTACGGATCTTGCACAACGCCGCGCTTTCGACCGGCGCGATCGATCAGGCTGCTCTGCTCGAGCAGCGAATCGAATCGCAGCTCGATCGCAGCGTGGCGGCCCCCTTCGAGCACGGTGTTCGACTGCTCGGCGTTCGGTTCACCGAAAGCGCGCAGTCTTACCTCGAAGTCTGGTGGCAAAGCGTCGGGCACTGGGCGAGTGACGATGCCTTTCGCGTGCGATCGTCCATCGAGGCGCGGGCCCCCTGGAGCCTCATCCCGGTCGACACCGTCGACCGCGAAATGGTTCCGATCGTGTCTTTTCCCACGAGACTCTGGCGTGAGGGATTCATTTACCACGTCGACTTCGCGCTCAACCATCGTATCGGTCGAGAGCGCTACTCGGGAGCTTGGCTCGGAATGGGCGCTCCGCGCCGCATCGACGGCCGTCCGGAGACGACACTCGCCGTGCTCCGATGAATGGCTTGGCCGCCCCCGCCGTAGCTCTCTTCTGCTGGGGGGGTTGTGGGGAGCGGCGCTCCCGACAACGTGAAGGGCTTGGCAGGATGCCCGCAGCGGAGCCGAGCGAGCGTCAGCGAGTCGAGGCAGAGCGAGGCTCAGGGTGATGCGAGAACCCGAAATCAAAAGCGGTGACGCGAGGCCAGCAGCGAACTCTACGACCCACCGAGGGCGCTCTCGATCGAGCGACGAACCTCGGGGCCGGTCGGGTCCACCTGCGGCTCGAAGCGAGCCAGCACCTCGCCGGATTTTCCGACGAGAAACTTCGTGAAGTTCCACTGGATCTCGCCCGCGAACGGCGGGTTCGTCTCTTTGCTCGTGAGATAGTCGAACAGGGGGTCGATCCCGGGTCCCTTGACCTTCACTTTCGCGAACATGTCGAACTTGACGCCGAACCGGGTCGTGCAGAAGGTCTTGATCTCGGCATTGGACCCAGGTTCTTGCGCGCCGAATTCGTTGGCGGGAAAGCCGAGGACGGCGAGGCCTCTGGTCGAGTACGCCTCGTGCAGCTTCTCGAGCCCGTCGTACTGCGGTGTCAGCCCGCACTTCGACGCGACATTCACGATGAGGAGGACTCGTCCGCGGTAGTCGGCCAGCGTCCTCGATTCGCCGTCGATCGTCTTCATCGAGAAGTCGTAGATGCTCATGGCCCGGACGATAGCCGGGCTGCACTTGCTTGGCCATCGGCGGTCGGCCCGTTCAGAAGTCGCTGGTCGCCGGGCTCGTCGACGCTCGCGGCTCGGCGCGAGCGGGGCTCTGGGTCATCACGAGCAGCGATCCGCCCAGGATCATTGCTCCGCCGACGAGCGCGCGCGCACCGAGCGCCTCGCCGACGACGGCTCCTGCCGTGAGGACGGCGACGAGAGGCTCGAGCAGCGTCAGCGTGGACGCGTGGGTGGCCGGCATGCGCCGCAGGGCCCAGAGGAAGACCAGCCCCGCGAGAGCGCCCGGCCATATCGCAATCGCCGCAAGATATAAGGTCGGCCTCGGTTCGATCGCGCCCCAGGCGTCCAGAGGGACGCAAGCAGCGAGAACCGCGGTCGCCACGACGCCGTGCCAGAACATCGCTTCGCTCGTCGTGAACTCGTCGATGACGAACTTGTTTGTGACGACGGTGGACGCGTAGAAGACGGCGCTCGCCGCGCCGAGCGACGCGCTGGCCCACACCACCCTGGCGTCGGCCGCGGCGTCGGAGCGGCCGACCATGACTGCGAGGCCCGCGACCGAGACGACCACGGCGAGCAAGGTGCGGGGGGTCACGCGCTCTCGCAAGGCGATGGGAGACGCGACGGCAACGAGGGCGGGCGTCAGGTAATGCGCGAGGACCGACACCGAGATCATGATTCGATACGCGGCAAAGAAGAAGAGAAGGTTGAGCGCGTCGCTCACGCCGAGCCACAGCACCCAGCCGCGTGCGCGCCAGGAAGCCGGCCGGCGGGAGCGATCGCGGAACATGGCGACGCCGGAGCCGGCGGTGATGACCGCCATGACGATCGCGGACTCGAGCGCCGACGGCATCGGCCCCATCGTCTCGGCGCGCCGCAGCCACAAGGCCCAGGTACCCCAGGAGCAAGCCGCAAACGCAACGGCGGCATAAGGCAAAATGCGCCCCCGTTGGCCGAACCCGATGGGCCCCGCAGCGGCCCGTGAGCGCTCTGCAGTCACCGGTCCGTCACGCGGACTCGAGCCGCCCGCAGCATCACGAGGCAACCGTCATTGTCTTCAGGGTCGCAACGAGCTGCAACGCCTCGAGGGGAGTCAATCGGTCGACGTCGACCGCGCGCAAGGTGTCGAGGACGGGGTGCGGGGAGCTATCGCGCTTGGCCGGTCCGCCGAACAAGTCGAGTTGTGAGCGAGCGGCATGTGGTCCGATGCGCATCGGCGGCGGACCACCGTCCGGCCCCATCGAACCTTGCTCGAGCGCCGCCAACACGGCGCGCGCACGGGCGAGGACGGGCTCCGGCAGGCCCGCCAGACGCGCGCAGGCGACACCGTAGCTGCGAGACGCTGCGCCGCGCTGCAGCTTGTGCAAGAAGACGAGGTCGCCGGCGTGCTCGCGCGCGCTGACGCTCCAGTTCTCGCACGTCCGTTCGCGCGTGGCCGCGAGCTCCGTGAGCTCGTGATAGTGCGTGGCGAACATCGCGCGGCATGCGATGGCGTCGTGCAAATGCTCGGCGACCGCCCAGGCGATGGCAAGCCCGTCGTAAGTGCTCGTCCCTCGCCCGATTTCGTCGAGGATGACGAACGACCGCTTGGTGGCGCGTCGCAGGACATTTGCCGTTTCCTTCATCTCGACCATGAAGGTGCTCTCTCCTCGCGACAGGTTGTCGCTCGCGCCGACTCGCGTCAGCACTCGATCGACCACGCCGATGCGCGCGCTTCGGGCGGGCACGAAGGCGCCCATCTGGCACAGGATCGCGCAAATGGCCATCTGCCTCATGAAGGTCGACTTGCCGGCCATGTTGGGCCCGGTGACGAGCCACAGACGCGGCTGCCCGTCTCCGGCGCCGATGGCCGCGTCGTTGGGCACGAAGCGGCCCGCCGCCGCGAGCCTCTCGACGACGGGGTGACGCCCGTCCGTGACCACGAGGTCGAGCGAATCGTCGACTTCGGGTCGGACCCAGTCGTCACGGTGGGCGACTTCGGCCAGCGCGCTCGCGACATCCCACTCCGCGAGGCGCATCGCGATGGCTCGGAGTCGCTGCTGGCGGGCCGCGAGATCGCGGACCAGCGCGCCGAAAAGCTCCAACTCGCGCGTCGCGGCGCGCTCCTCGGCGTGGGCGAGGTCGTCGGCGAGAGCGTCGAGCTCGTCGCACGTGAAACGCTCGCCCGAAGCGACCGTCTGCTTGCGGCGCCAGGCGGGCGGAGCCTTGCTGACCTGGGAGCGGGAGACTTCGATGTACCAGCCGAAGACGCGCGTGAAACGGAGCTTGAGGCCAGGGATTCCCGCGGACTCGCGAAGGCGCGATTCGAGCTCGACGATGAGTCGCTGTCCCCCTCGCATGAGCTCTCGGGCCGCGTCGAGCACTGCGTCGAAACCGTCGCGAATCGTGCCCGGATCACCCGTTCGGGCCGGGGGATCCTCGCCCAGGGCGCGCGCAAGCAGCGCGGACAGATCGGCGCAAGGGTCGACCCATGGCTCGCCCGGCCCGACCCCCAGGGCTTCGCGCGCCAACGGCTGTCCGCACCGGTCGAGCGCTTCGCTGATGAGAGGCAGGGTGGCCAGAGATCCGCGCAAAGAGGCGAGGTCGCGGGGAGAAGTGCGATCGAGAGCAAGCTTGACGGCAAGTCGCTCGAGATCGGCGATCTGCGCCAGGGCTTCGCGAACCTCCTGCCGGAGGCCGGGATTCACGACGAAGAGCTCGACAGCGTCGTGACGTCGCCGGATGTCGGCGACCCGCACGAGGGGAGCCAGCAAGCGTCGGCGCAGCAAGCGGGCCCCGGGGGCGGTGCGCGTCGAGTCGATCTGGGCGAGAAGCGAGCCTCGAGAGGTCCCATCGACGCAACGGACGAGCTCGAGATGTGCTTGGGTCGCCTCGTCGATGACGAGCGTATCGCCCAGAGCATAAGCGACGATCCGAGCGACGGGAAGTCGCCTCCCGGCTTCGCAGGCGCGCGCGATCGCCACGCATCGCGCTGCGGCTTTGCGAGAAACGACGGCGGGACAAGACGCCGTGGCCTCGCCGGGTCCGAATTGCGCGTCGAGAACCGCCGCGCAGTCGGCCTCGGTCATGGCCTCGTCCGTGGTCCGGATTGTGATTTGCGGCCGCGCCGCCAGGAGCGCTCCGGCCAGCTCGGTGGCCCGGGGACCGAGCAAGACCTCGCGCGGCTCGAGTCGCACGAGCTCCGAAAGTGCGGACATCGTGTCGTCGGCCACGCAGGCGTGAAGCTCTCCCGTCGACAGATCGAGCGCTGCGATTCCGACTGGTCCCGGCCCCTGGGCCGAGCACTCCACGGCGGCGAGATAGTGGTTCTCGCGCGCCTGCAGCCCGGCGTCGTCGTATGCGATTCCCGGCGACACGACCCGAACGACTTCGCGCGGAACGATCCCCTTAACCTTCGAGGGGTCCGCCATTTGCTCGCAAATGGCGACCTTGAATCCCTGCTCGAGCAGGCGCTGCACGTAGGCGCTCGCCGCGTGGTGCGGAACGCCCGCCATCGGGACTTCGTCTTCGGCCCCCTTGTTGCGCGCCGTCAGAGTCAGATCGAGGGCGCGAGCCGCAACGACGGCGTCGTCGTAGAACAGCTCGTAGAAGTCGCCCATTCGGAAAAAGAGCAGAGCATCGGGATGCGCGGATTTCGCTGTGAGAAACTGACGCATCACGGGCGTCTGCGACGCAGGACTCTTCGACATCGCGACTCGACTGGAAGTATCAAGCCTTGCGAGCGCGGTCCACCGCACGCTCCACAAGCGTGCTTGGACGCGCACTCGGGAAGCGGCACGGAACCAATCAGAAATACGGGGCGTGCGCGAAAGTCAGCGTGTTCAAGTCGATGAGCACCAGGCCCTGACCGTTCGTGGCGCCATCGATGACCGCGAGCTGGCCGAACGGCGCGACGTAGAACATCGACTGGGGCGAGACCGGCACGGGTGAGGTTCCCTGCACGGCGATGCTCAGCGGCGTGAAGCCGCCGCGGAGCGAGAACCTCCACTGGAGGTCGCGGGTAGTGAGCGTGTGAGCCCCCATGCTCGGCGTCCCGCAAGGTCCCCACATCACGAACGAAAGCATCGGGTTGCGCAGCGCGAGCGCGCTGGATCGATCGACGGGCGCGGGATACGTGCTGCTCGCGGGGGGGTTGGGGCAGGCGGCAGCCGGGGGCGGCACGTCGAACGTTCGAGAATTGAGCAAGACCTGGCTGGGGTCGTTGCATCGGATGCCGCACTCGCTCGTGCCGGGCATCGGACCATTATGGTTGAGCAGGCCCACACCCAGATTCGAACCGACCATGCCTACGGTGACCCATTCGCCACCGGTGCGCACCTTGAATCCGGCTTGATGGTGGAAACAGCACGCCGCTTGTTTGAGAAACGGCGCATTGCTCGGGTCGGGTCCGACGATCGTACGGTTGGACGTTTGCTCCGGGTTCGATGGATCCCAGCCAAAACGGCCAACCACGAGCACGTCGTCGGTCGCGAGAAGAATGGGAAAATCGCGGGCGTAATAGGTGTCGTCGTTCGCGCTCGAATTGTAGGTCGCAAAGCACGCGTTATAGCGGATGGTGGCGATGTTCGGGTTCGAGTCGTCGTCGAGCCGCGTCATGTCCGTCAGCGTGAGGCCCTGCCAGCACGGGTTGACGGCGGCTGTTTCGCTCCAGTACCCGTCGGTGTCGACCAGCAGGTCGTCGGTGATCTCGATGTAGTCCGACGTCCACTGTCCGAGCGTCTGCTCGGCCGAGGACACGGGAAGCCCGGCGGCTCTCATGGCTTCGAGGGCGGCCGAGGCGCGCATCTGACCCACGTTCCAGTCCTCGATTCCGCGCTCGCAGTACTGCGCGCCGCTCGACTGGCCGCTTCCGAGCGATGCCGGGGCCGAAGTCAGCGTCAGGGTCTCGTAGGTGCCGTCCGTCGACGCCAGGTCGGCGAACAGGTTGTTCGCCGTGGGCAGCGCCCCCTCGTACGTCACCGTCCAGTCCTGATCGATGTGAGCCGTGGGATCGTCGTACGACACACGGACCCCGGCGGTCGTCTGCGGCCCTGGAAACAAAAGGGCCTCGTTGCTGCTCGTCTCCTGTTCGCTCGCGATTCCGAGAGCGGGATTGACGAAAATGTAGTTGAGGCCGGGATCGGTCGGGTTCTCGATGTACGACGGGTCGACGAAACCCGTCGACAGGGCCGTCGGCAGGATGAGCGAAATCGCTCCGTTCGTCGTGTATGCGACCGGGGAACCCGTCAGGTCGAATAGCTGCGGGGCGATGGCGACATAGGGCGCGTGAACGCCCGCTGTCGGATCATTTCGAAGCAGAAAGCCGGATCGGGTCCGATTCGGGGCCGAGACCGGGTAGTAGACCTCCTGCGTGACACCGGTCTGGCCGTTGGGGACGACCGTGCGCGGCGCGTGATACGGGTCGAGATCGTCGGGGCCCGTGGGCGCGGGTTCGGGCAAATCGAGCGCGCCGAGCTGGAAGTCCGGGACGCCCCCCTCGAGCTCCATCGGATCCGGTCGGCGGCACGGGGCGTCCCAATCGTCGACGTCGACCAGGACGATGCTGCCGTTCGACAGGGTGACGAATGCGAAGACGCCGCGCAGACGGTGCGGGAAGCCCTGGATGCCGTTTCCTTGCGGCTCGATGACGGCCGCCTGATCCACGCGGTAATACCCTCCCAGGCCGTCCTCGACGAAGACGCCGCTCGCGTCGGGCTGCGCGGCGTTCGGATTCGGGTTGCACAAGAGGCCCGTGTACGAATGAACGGTGTCCGTGTAAGGCGACGGCGGCACCAGCGGCCAATCGTGCAGCGCGAACGTCATTGTCGCGACGGGCGCTGCGAAGGCGAGGCGATCGACCGGTGCGAACGGTGAGAGCTCGGGATGCGGCCGATGCATCGGGGTCTGCGGCGGGTTCGCCGGCGTAGGGCTGGTTGCGTCGAACACCATCACGGTGCCGTCGTACTGGTCGATCGCGTAGAGGTACCGGCGCAGGTCGCTCGTGGGGGGACTGAGAGCCAAGCCGCCGACTGGCACCTGCCGGGAAGGGTTCTCCGCGCTCGCGGCGAGCAGCTGCCCCACCTCCGCTGGACCATTCGGATTGCTCAGGTCGAAAACGTGGATCAACGGCACAGCGTTATCGGCCACGTAGGCGATGGGGGCGTCGTCACGCACGACCATTGCCGTGGGATTCGGCCCGGACGGGGGAGGGACTGCAGAGCCGTCGCCGATGGACGATGGCGGGGCGGTCCCTCCATCGGCCGACGCGTCGTCGGCCGGACCGCCGTCGTTCGATCCGCAGTTGGGGCCGAGCGACGGTTCGCTGCCGCTCAGGTCAGCGTCGGCGTACGGCACACCGTCGGGCCACGAAGCCGCGGGAGCCGCGGTCTCGGCAACCGAGCCGACGAAGGTCGAGCTTCCCACTACGTCGCACTGGGCCAGCAGCCCCGGCGTGTACGTCGGAAACGGCCGCGGATCGATCGTGACGAGCTGCGCCTGCGCTCCGGCGACGGGTGGTTGCAACAGCGCGACGATGACATACGCGGGGGAGGCATTGCCCGCACCCGCGTCTCCGGCAGCCCCGTCCGTCCCGGCGCCCGCGTCGCTCGCGCCGGCTCCGCTGCCACTGGGAGTCAACGCCACGCCGAGGGCCAGGGGCGGCGCCGGCAGCGAGCAGGCGAGGAGGCTGGTGAGGGTCGGCGCCTGCGCGTCGACCCCGGTCGAAGTGCCGAGCAAATTTTGTTGTGGAATCGCGTAGATCGATGGTTGCTGATCGTTCTGGCTCGATACGAACACGAACGGGGGATACGCCGTGCTGCCTTCCTGAAGGAGCACGTCAGGAGTCGCGACGATGTCCGATGGGGAGGCGCCCACGGGGATCAGGTTGGTCCCGGGCGTCTTGTTGTCCTCGTCGACGACTGCGCCGCTCGTCAGGTCCACGACGCCGACCTGCCCCCGCGACCTCTGGGTGACGACGGCGAACAGGTGATTCTGGAACGGCGTACCGACCACGTTGGGCGGCACGGGAGGGCAGGCCCCGAGCGGGACGGGGGTCACCTGCGGGGCGGCCGCTCCGTCCGGCTCGTTCACACCGAGGCACACGTCGGTCATCTTCTGGGGCTGCTCGAACGTGCGGATCGGGACCGGCGTGGGTGTCGTCGCGCAGCCGACGAAGAGTCCCACCGCGCCGAACGCGACCACTACGAGCGGCGCCACGACCAGACCGACCATTCGCCTCGAGGTCCCCACGATCAGGACCCCTTCGGCGCCGTCGGCTGGCCCAGCGTGAAGACGATCTGCTCGAACGTTTGCGGACTGATCTGGGACATCGAGTTGTCGAGATCGATCAGTTGGACGAACGAATACGTGAAGTTGGCGACGTACGCGAAGCGGTAGGTCTTGAGCGAGGGGTCCAGCTGACGGAGGTCTCGCGGCACGGGGGCGTTCTGCGCGACGTTGGTAAGGTCGAACGGATCGAACGCCATGGCGAACGGGCCATTGTTCTGTCCGACGTCAATGAGGTCGACCTGTCCGGTGTCGGGGTTGTAGACCGCAACCTCGTTGGAGTCGAAGCACACGACGAAAACGCGCAGCTCGTAGTTTCCCGCTTCGTTGACGATGGGCGCGAGGTAAACGTTCGACGGTCCCGGCGGCAGGGGTACGTTGCCCGTGATCGTCAAGAGGTCAGGGTTGAAGCTGCCGTCCCCGCTGAGCGAGAGCCCACCGATCTGGCCCAGGATGAGCGACGCGGGGGCTCGGCTCGCGATGAAGACCCGCGACGGCACCAGGCCGCAGGCGGCGGATTCGGACGGGGACGTCGCCCGAGCCCGGCACGCGAGGCGCGGCGTCGGATCGATGGCAATGCCGCGCTGGTCGACTCCGGTCTCGTTCGACGTCAGCGTGTAGATGGTGTCGGTGAAGAGATATGGACGATTGACGCTCGAACCGTCGTCGTTGACGTAGCGAATGAGGTCGATCGCGGCTGTCGTGTGGTTGGTTTCGAGGAAGGCGGGCCGCACGCATGGCGGCACCGTCATGTACGGTAGAGGCATCGTGTATTCGCAGCCGACGGCGGGAGAGTCCGGGTCGTCGTCGTGCGGGATGGCGGCGATGCCGTCGCCGCCGTTCGCGACTCCGCTCAAGACGAACTGCATGGACGGGGCGAGCGGCGAGATCGCGGACGAGATGACCGGAGCGGGCGCCGGGGGATGACACGCGTTCGGCGGCAATGCCGGGCCGGCACCCCCATCGCCCTCGAGCGTCGCGCCGTCGCCCTCGAGCCCCCCGTCGGGCAGTTCGGACGCCGAGGAAGGCGGCGTGTCGCCGCCGCCGTCGCCCTGGAGCGCGGCGCCGTCCCCCTCGAGCCCTCCATCGAGGGGCGGGACCAGCGGGTAGCATCCGGTCAGGAGCAGCGAAGCGTTCGTGGACGTCTGGTGGGTCATGGCCACCGCGGTCCCGTCGGGCGTGAGCGCGAAGGCGAACGGCTCGCCGGGCAGCGTCAGCTCGCGCGAGTCGAGAGGGTCCACGAAGTTCCCGGCGGTCGTCGTGCATTGACCGCTGTCGTCGACGAAGCATTGAAGGGCAAACGGATCCGACGACAGGTCGGTGGGGACGACGTTCTGCTGCCATGGAGTCGCGTAATTCGTATTCGCCACAGTCATGTCGGCCGGCGGCACGGCGTTGGTGACACCCGGCGGGTAGCCTGGGGGCGGCCCGTCTGGCTGGACATCGGCCCACGTCAACGAGGCATTGCCTCGAACGGGTGCGAACAGGCGGGACCCGTCCGGCGACAGCTTGAGCTCCGTCGCGAATGCTCCGATGTTGACGTTGTCTCGGACATAGCGCTGCGAATTGACGGCTGGCGAACAGGCTTCGTTGAGAGGAATGCGACTCCCGTTCGAGCTCTCCGTCGTGTTGGTCGACGGTGTCGTGTTCAGGCAGCTGCCGGCCTCTCCGAACGGCGCCCAGTTGCCCAGAAAAGGAACGGCAATGCAGTTCGCGGTGACGCCGCTCGAACACGGCAGGGCGACGGGGTCCTCGGACGGAGGCAGCAGGTTCGCGTTGATCAGGGCATCCGCGTCGTGGCGGAGGAGGAACAGGTCATAGCTCTGCAGCGTGCCCCCGTTCCATTGGAGGTCGAAATCGGAATTGACGACGTAAAGGACGTTCCCGCCGTTCGAAACGGCAAGCCCCACGGGGTAGTAGAGCTGATCGGGCGGAGGCGGCGACCCGCCCCCTCCCGAGTAGCACGCAGCCACCGCGACGGTCACGAAAGCGGCGACGAGGAGATAGCGAAGGAGAATCAAGGGAAGGCGACGAGAGGCGACACGCGTTTCTCCGGCGACGCAGCGCGCCGTCATCATTCGGCTGCCGAGCCTAATCAGCGCAGGCGTAAGTGTCGAGCACCGCACACGTCCGCGGATGGGCTGCGGGAGGATCGACGGATCGCGTCAGAGGCCCTGGCACGCGGCTCGATTCGGAGGACGCTTCGACTCAGGCGGTATCGCCCCCGATGAGGTCGATCACCACCACTCCCCGCTCGCTCTGGTCCTCGAGCGGTTGCGGCGACCGGGGAGCGGGCCGATCGGCAGGGATTTCAACGCGCGGTTGCTCGGGGCGCGTTCGCTCCTGCTCTTCCCGTCGACGGATCTGCTCGATGATGAACGGAGGCAGCATCGTAGACCTCCTTTTTCAAACAGCCTAAGTAAGATGGTCGCTCGGAATCCACTCGATCAGGTCATCGTCGCCGCCCTGCATCAAAAAAAGAGGGCGCACTACCCGGAATCGTTACCCAATCCGCACGCAGATCGTCACCCAAACCGCTACCTGAAAACAATAGCAACCCAAGTGCCAGGGTCAAGATTGGCGGCCTTCCTGGGGCAAGGCCGGCGCACAGCTCGCGCGCTCGAGACGAGACGCGCCGACGCCCGGGAAAGGGGAAATGCGCGCCCGGACGGCTCTCGAGCGACGCCCTGCGGCCTACGTCGTCTCGCCGCCGCTGCGGGTGCCGCTCGCGCCGGCGCCGCGATCGTAGCCGCGCTGCTCTTGGCCGCAGCCCAAACCGCGTCTGCGCGCCCGCTCGACCCGAACGGAACCGACTGGGAAGGGCTGTCGCAACTGGTGCGCCTCGCTCAGGAGGAGCTCGGACCGGGTCGCGTCGTTCTGGCGACCCGACTCGACCTCAATCGCCTGAAGGCGGCCGACGCGCTCCTTCTCGTGCATCCGGAGCGCGAGCTCGATACGGACGAGCTCTTTTCGTTCGTCGATGCCGGCGGCCGGATTGCGCTCCTCGACGACTTCGGCACCGGGGACCGGCTGCTGGCCGCGCTCGGATCGCGTCGAGTCGACCTTCCAGAGCATCCGAGCTCGATGCTTCGCGCCCACCCATCGCTCGCCGTGGCGGATTCGGTCGGCGTCCACCCGCTCGTGCACGACGTGACTCGAGTCGTCACCAATCATGCGACCGGGATCGCCGGCGGACCGCTGCGTCCATTGCTCGTCGTGCGCAGCAAGCTCGACGCGGTGGTCGTGGCCGGCGCCTCGGTCATCGGGAAGGGACGGATCGTCGTCGTCGGTGACTCCTCGGTCGCCATGAACGCGATGCTGCGCTTCCCCGGGAATCGCTCCCTGGCGTCTGCCTTGCTGGCCTATTGCGGCCCCGCCGCCGATTCAGAGGCGAGCAACGATGGCGAGGGAAAGCTCTACCTCTTGGCGAATGACTTTGTGATGAGCGGCGGGTTTGGCGGGCGGTCGTGGCGGACCCGCACCCAGGCGGCACTGGGGCGAATGGCGGAGGCGGCCGAGGACGCGCTGCGAAGAGGCATGCCGCCCACGCTCACGTACCTGTTCGCCATCGCCGTGGGCATCGGAGTCGTCGTATGGACGGCCGTGAATGCCGGCAAGATGTACAGGCCGTCCATGCCCGCGTTCACCCGCCCGGTTCCGCTCCGCGCCCAGGGCGGGGTGGCCGGCCACGCGGCTGCCCTCGCGTCCGCCGGCGCGACGCGCGAAGTGGCGCTCCGCGAGCTGAAGATCGCACTCGAAGAGCATCTCGCCGCGCGCCTCGGACTCGAAAGCGTCGTCCCTCTGCCCGAGCTCGTGGCCCGAGCGCGAGCGGCCCGGCTGATCGACGAGCACGAGATGCGCACGCTCACCGCCTCGCTCGCGCGGCTCTCGCGCTTGGCGGCTCGATTCGCGCGGCCACGATTGTTTCCGTTCGATCGCGTCCGCGCCGCAGAGGTGCGGTCCATCACCGAAAGCGTCCGCACCTTGCTCGCGGCGGTCGACGCACCTCGCCGTGGTACAGTCCGGACGAGGTCGTGACCGCCGCCGCGAATACGAGCGAAATCGCCGCAGCGCGAGAGCGTCTCGAGCAGTTGCGGCGGGAAGTCGCTCGCGTCTACATCGGTTCGCTGAGGCCGGTGGATGCTCTGCTGACGGCAATGTTGGCGCGCGGGCACGTGCTGCTCGAGGGCGTTCCGGGGATCGCGAAGACGACCCTGGTGAAGGCGTTCGCTGCTGCGCTGGGGTGCACGGTGAGGCGCATCCAGTTCACTCCGGACCTTTTGCCGGCAGACATCACCGGCACGTACGTTCTCTCGCCGCGTGAGGGGACGTTTGCCCTCCGCGCCGGACCGATCTTTGCAAACCTCGTGCACGCGGACGAAATCAATCGAGCGCCTGCGAAAACCCAGAGCGCACTGCTCGAGGCGATGCAGGAGCGGCAGGTCACGATCGAGGGCGACCGCTACGAGCTTCCCTCGCCCTTCCTCGTGCTCGCCACCCAGAACCCGATCGATTCCGAGGGAACGTATCCGCTCCCCGAGGCCCAGATCGATCGCTTTCTCGTCCGCGTGGCGATGACCTACCCCTCGTCGCGAGAGGAGGCGCACATGGTCAAGGCACACGGCGTGGCCTCGCCGAGCGCACGGGCGGTGCTCGGCCCCCTCGACGTCGCACAGCTTCAGGCCCTCGCGTCGGCGGTACACGTCGACGACGACCTCCTCGATTATGCGGTCGGGCTCGCCGGCTTCACGCGCGCGCACTCGTCGGTCGCGCTGGGCGCGAGCCCGCGAGCCACGCTCGGCCTGGTCCAAACGGCGAAGGCAGCGGCGTTGATGAGTGGCCGCTCGTTCGTTACACCGGACGACATTCGCAGCGTTGCCGCGAGTGTGCTGGCCCACCGGCTCGTTCTCGTGGCCGACGCGGAGCTCGAGGCAGGGGCCAGGGAGCGGGTCATCGAAGAGGCGCTTTCGAAGGTGAGCTACAGGCGCGGGGTGCGTGCCATGTAGACGGTCCGGGCGCTCCGTGCGATTCACGGGGCGTAAAGAACCCGTGCAGCTTTACCCTACGCGCGCCACCTTTCACGTGGCCGTCGCCGCCGTCGGGCTGGTGACGTTGGGGACGACCGCGCGCGTCGCGCCGGTCGTTGCATTCGGCGGCGCGATGTTACTGGCGGTCGCGCTCGCGCGTGCGCTGGCACGGATCGGGGTGGTGCGCCTGCGCAAGGCCGGTTTCGTGATGGGCTGGTCGAGCGGCCGACGCGTCCATCGCGTGCGCGCCGGTGGAACCGTAATCATTCACGCCGAGCTGTACAACCGCAGCTCACTGGCGCTGCGCGCGACGGAGATGCGCCCGATCGCGTCGAGCCACCTCTCGGTCTCGGTCGAGCCCACCATCGTGGAGCTCCCACCCAAGTGCAGCGTCAGCGTCGACTTCATCGTGACCGCGCATCGGGTCGGATACTGGGGCATTCACGGGCTCGGGCTCCTCCTGTCCGTGATTCAGTCCGGCGCCGACGCGCTCTTCGAGATCCCGCTTCAATTTGCATTGCCCCTCGGAGTCGAGGTGTTTCCAGCGATGCTCACGGAGCTGGTGAGCCACCCGAGAGGAGGGCGGGTGCGACGCACGTCGCAAGCCGATGTCGCCCGGCGCGTCCGCGGCGAGGGCGACTCGCTGCGAGAGCTGAGGCTGTACGCGAGCGGGGACCCGTTCAAGCGGATCGCATGGAAGCCGAGCGCTCGTCGCGGTCAGCTTCTCGTCCGAGAAATGGACCGGGGAGAGCGATCGGTCGTCTGGTTCGTCGTCGACGCGTCGGTCGAGCTTTGGGCCGGCCACGCCGGTCGCGCGCCGCTCGATCGAGTCGTCGACGAGGTGGCCGCACTCGCCGCCGCTCATCTGCATCGCGGCGACCGCGTGGGTCTTGCGGTCATCGCCTCGCGAATCCACTGCTGGATCGCCCCGGATTCCGGGCCCTCCCAAGGCCTCGTGATTGCGGCCGCGCTCGCGAGCTCGGCTCGTACGATCGACTCCGATCGCTCGAGCCTCGACGAGCAAGAGACCGCGCGCCGCGTCGCCGAGCACGCCGCGCCGTTCGATCGCGAAGCGTCCGCCGACTGGCACAGGCGCGACCTGGACGCTCTGGTCGCGCGCGCCAATCGTCTTCGATCGCAGGCGCCCTTCTCGGCGGCAGAGCCTCCGTTGGCCCCGACAGGCCGAGAACGGCAGCTTCGGCACTATCTCGTGGCGTTCGGCGTCGAATCCCCGCCGCGGGTCGAAGGAGAGCGGGCTGCGGCCGAGCTCGTGCTGGACGATGCTCTGGCGCGACTGACGGCCGAGCGACCGCGGCCGAACCTCGCGCACGTCTGGGCCCCGCCGCCATCGCGACCCCACGCTCTCGGCAACCGGGTCCGCGCGCTTCGAGCTCGCGGCGTCGAGCTTCGGTGGAGCTTGCCTTCGTTCGACGCGAGCGTCGCAAAGGACAGCGTGTCGCCTCCGGTCGAATCCGGTCCCTCGAGCGTCCTATACGAAGCGGTGGGCGTGCGCGGACGGGCTGCGCGCGAACGGGGCGAGCGAGTGCTGCGCCGCCTCGGAGTTCGCGTCGCCTCGAGGGTCGTCCCGCGTCGCTGGGCGAGTCCCTTGCCGGCGATTGCGTTACCGGGGCACCTGGTCGACGGAACCGAGCCGCGGCGCAGGACCCGGGGCTGATGCCTCGCGACCCGCGCACCCTGCTCGCCGGAGCGGGCCTCCGTCCGCGAAAAGGCTCCAGCCAGAACTTTCTCGTTGCGCAGCCGATCGCCCGGACAATGGCTCGCGCGTGCGTGCACGACGACGAAGTCGGACGAGCGCGAGTCATCGAGATCGGGGCTGGCACCGGCGCCCTGACGCGCCTGCTGGCCGAGCGCGCGTGCGAGCTCGTCGCGATCGAGCGCGATCCCAACCTCATACCGCTACTGGTCCGCGAGCTCGAGGGGACGTGCGCGCGAGTTCTCCAGGGGGATGCCGTGAAGCTCGACTGGGGTTTGCTCAGCGGCGAACCGCGCGAAGGCTCACCCCGCGTGATCTGCGGCAACTTGCCTTACGCCGTCACCGGCGCGCTACTCCGTCTCGCCGTGGACCGCTGCCGAGAGGTGGATCGCGTCGTCTTCATGGTCCAGAGCGAGGTCGCGCAGCGCCTCACCGCCGCGCCGGCCACGCCGGCTTTCGGCGCGCTCACGGTGTTCGTCCAGGCCGCGTTCGACGTTCGCCGGCTGCTGCGCGTGCCCCCGGGCGCGTTTCATCCCCCGCCCGCCGTGACGAGCGCGATCGTGGAGCTCGTCCCGCTGCGGCCGCCGAGGGCTCGCGAGACCGAGGCGTTTCGTGACGTGGTCCACGCCGCATTTCAGAGCCGCCGAAAGATGCTGCGAAATGCGTGGCGGCCGCTCGTCCGTGATCCTGCGGTCCTCGAGAAGGCGGCGGCGACCGCAGGCATCGCCCTCGACGCCAGGGGAGAGACGCTCGACGTGGAAGCCTTCGCGAGAATGGCCTCGGCGCTCGAGCGTCAGTCCGAGCCGTAGGCATCGATGGGCGGGCAGGTGCACACCAGGTTGCGGTCGCCCTGAGCATTGTTGATCCGGCCGACGACCGGCCAGAACTTGCGAGTGCGCAGCCCGGGGGTCGGGAACGCCGCCTGCTCGCGCGAATAGGCGTGTCGCCACTCGCTCGAGGCAAGCACGTCGATCGTGTGCGGAGCGTGCTTGAGGGGATTGTCGTCTCGCGACGATCGTCCCTCCTCGACGGAGCGAATCTCGTCGCGGATCGCGATCATCGCCTCACAAAACCGATCCAGCTCGGCCTTCGACTCGCTCTCCGTCGGTTCGACCATGAGCGTCCCCGGGATGGGAAAGCTCATCGTGGGAGCATGGTAACCGTAGTCCATGAGTCGCTTCGCGATGTCGTCCACCTCGACCCCGGCGGTGCGCTTGACCGCCCGGGTGTCGAGAATGCACTCGTGAGCGACGCGTCCCCGTTTGCCTCTGTAGAAGACGGGGAACGCCGCGTGCAGCCTTTCGGCGACGTAGTTCGCGTTCAGGATGGCGATCTCGCTGGCTCGCCTCAGCCCGTCGGGACCCATGAGCGAGATGTACGCCCACGAGATGAGCAAGATGCTTGCGCTGCCCCACGGAGCGGCGCTCACGGGGCCGATTCCGAGCTCGCCGCCCACAGGCACGACGGGGTGCCGCGGGAGAAACTTCGCCAGGTGTCGAGCCACGCAGATTGGACCCTGGCCGGGTCCTCCGCCGCCGTGCGGGATGCAGAACGTCTTGTGCAGGTTGACGTGACAGACGTCGGCGCCGACGTCGGCGGGCCGACACAGTCCGACCTGCGCGTTGAGGTTCGCTCCGTCGAGGTATACCTGTCCGCCGTGCTCGTGGACGACCGCACAGATTCGTTCGATGTCCTCTTCGAAGATTCCGTACGTCGACGGGTACGTGACCATGACGGCCGCCAGCTCCGGCGCGTGCTCCTTCGCCTTTGACGCCAGATCGCTCAGGTCGACGTATCCCTTCTCGTCGCACGCGACGACGACGACGCGCATCCCCGCCATGGCGGCCGACGCCGGGTTGGTGCCATGCGCGCTGGCGGGAATGAGGCAGACGTTGCGCCGATGCTGACCGCGGCTCTGGTGGTACTTGCGGATGATGAGGAGCCCGGCGAGCTCTCCCTGGGCCCCCGAGTTCGGCTGGAGGCTGACGGCGGAGAACCCCGTGATCGCCTCGAGCATCGACTCGAGCTGCTTGATGACGAGCTGATAGCCCTGCGCCTGCTCTGGCGGCGCGAAAGGATGCATTCGCCCGAAGCCCGTCCAGGTGAGCGGCATCATCTCCGCCGACGCGTTGAGCTTCATCGTGCACGACCCGAGCGGGATCATCGAATGGACGAGCGACAGGTCGCGCGACTCGAGCAAGTGCAGATAGCGCAGCATCGCCGTCTCGGAACGATGAGAGTTGAAGACGGGATGTGTGAGATATCCGCTGCGTCGTTCGAAGCCCGCAAGCGCAGGAGTTGCCTCGCGCGCGAGCTGCTCGCACAGCTGCGTCGAGCGTCCCTCGCCAAAGATGGCCAGCAGGGTGTCCACGTCCGCAGCGCGGGTCGTCTCGTCGAGAGCGACCCCGATCGAGCGATCGTCGATGCGCCGGAGATTGATCTTGCGCTCGCGGGCGGCTGCGAGCCACCGCTCGACGCGGGCCGGGTCGCCTTCGATGCGAAGCGTGTCGAAGAACCGACCGTGGGCCGTGCGAACGTCCAGCTTGGCCAAGCCGAGCGCGAGCGCTGCGGCTGCCCCGTGGACCCGCTCGGCGATTGCCCGCAGCCCGCCCGGGCCGTGGTAGACCGCGTACATGCTCGCGACGACCGCGAGCAGCGCCTGTGCCGTGCAGACGTTGCTGGTCGCTTTCTCGCGCCGAATGTGCTGCTCCCGAGTCTGCAGCGCCATGCGCAGCGCCGGCCTGCCTTGCGCATCGAGGCTCACGCCGATGATGCGGCCGGGCAGTCGACGCACGAGCTCTCCGCGACAGGCAAAGAAGGCCGCGTGCGGTCCTCCGTAGCCCAGTGGGACCCCGAAACGCTGTGCGCTGCCGACTGCGATGTCCGCTCCCAGCTCGCCCGGGGGGACGATCAGCGTCAGCGCAAGCAGGTCGCACGCCATCGCGACCTTGATTCCCGACTCGTGCGCGCTCTCGATGAGCGAGCGCCAGTCGTAAAGCGCGCCGTCGGTTGCCGGATACTGCAGGAGGATGCCGAACAGGCCCGTCGCGTCCTCGAGCGCTCGTCGGGCGTCTCCGACGACCACCTCGATGTCGCGCCCCGCGGCGCGCGTGCGGAGCACCTCGATCGTTTGCGGATGGCACTCATCGGAAACGAAAAACGCACGGCGATCGTCGCTCGCCGTGGACTCGAACACGTGCATCGCCTCGGCTGCGGCCGTGGCCTCGTCGAGCAAAGAGGCATTGGCGATCTCGAGGCCGGTGAGATCGCTCACCATCGTCTGGAAGTTGAGTAGCGCCTCGAGCCTGCCTTGCGCGATCTCCGCCTGGTAAGGGGTATATTGCGTGTACCAACCCGGGCTCTCGAGCACGTTGCGCTGGATGACGGCGGGGGTGATGCAGTCGGCGTAGCCCATGCCGAGAAAGCTCCGCCACGTCTCGTTCATCGCTGCGATGTCGCGCAATCGTTCGAGCAGCTCGTGCTCGGTCTGTGCGGCCGGCGTGACGAGCGGGTGCTTCAGGCGAATGCTGCTCGGAACGGTCTCATCGATGAGCTGGTCGACTGACGCGGCGCCCACGGCTCGGAGCATCTCGGCCACGTCGCGGTCGCTCGGACCGATGTGGCGGTGGACGAAGCGATCGGTGGGCTCGACGACCACGGGCATTGGATGTGGCCTCGTGTGTACCGCTGCGCGACGCGATCCGCCATAGAATCGGCCGCGGAGCGTTCTGCAATCGGGGCGTTCACCGGTGCGTTCGAGCGCTTGCCGGTTGCGGCTGGATTTGCCAGCTGCGTCGTATTAGATGCGGCTGGAGGGTCGCGCGTCGCCAAGGAGTCCGCATGTCTCGCTATTGTTTCACGTCGGAATCGGTCACCGAGGGACATCCCGACAAGCTGTGCGACCAGGTTTCGGACGCAATCCTCGACGCGATCCTCACGCAGGACTCTCGCGCCCGGGTGGCGTGCGAGTCGCTCGCGAAGACCGGGATGGTGGTCGTCGCGGGCGAGATCACGACGACGGCGCGCATCGATTATCCTCAGGTGGTTCGCGAAACCGTCGCCGACATCGGGTACGTGGATTCGAAAGTGGGTTTCGACGCGAGCACGTGTGCGGTGCTCGTCGCCGTGGAACGGCAAAGTCCCGACATCGCCCAGGGTGTCAACGAGGGCGACGGTTTGCACAAGGAGCAGGGTGCCGGAGATCAAGGACTGATGTTCGGCTACGCGACGGACGAGACGCCCGAGCTCATGCCGGCGGCAATCCAGTATGCCCACACCCTGGCGCGACAGCTTGCGGCTGTCCGCAAGAAGAAAACGGTCGATTTCCTTCGCCCCGACGGCAAGACGCAAGTCACGCTGGAGTACGAGGACGACGTTCCGGTGCGGATCGACGCCATCGTCGTGAGCACTCAGCACGACGAGCGAGTGAAGTACAAGCAACTCCGCGAAGCGATCGTGGACTTGGTGATCGACAAGGCCCTGCCGAGCAGGCTCATCGACAAGAAGACCAAGGTGCATGTCAACCCGACGGGGCGCTTCGTCATCGGAGGGCCGCAAGGAGATTGCGGGCTGACCGGGCGCAAGATCATCGTCGACAGTTACGGCGGAATGGGTCGTCACGGGGGGGGTGCGTTCAGCGGGAAAGACCCGAGCAAGGTGGACCGCAGCGCCTGCTACTACGCGCGGTACGTCGCGAAGAACATCGTCGCCTCGGGCGCCGCGAAACGCTGCGAGGTGCAGGTGGCGTATGCCATCGGCGTGGCTCGCCCCGTGGGGGTGCACGTGAATACGTTCGGCACGGGAAAGATTTCCGACGACGTGCTCGAGAAGTACATCCTGGCCAACTTCGACATGCGCCCCAAGGCGCTCATCGAAGAGCTCGGGCTCCTGGCTCCCATCTACAAGAGGACCGCTGCCTACGGCCATTTCGGTCGGCCCGAGTTTCCCTGGGAGAAAACGGATCGCGCGGCTCGAATCGCCGACGACCTCCTCGGCTCGGCAGGCAAGAGGACATCCGTGAATGGGAGTGCTGCCGCCAACGGCGCCGGCCGCCAATCGGCGAAGCATGGCGCCAACGGGACCGAGGCGAGGCGCGCCGCCGCCGGGAAGAAGGCGCGCCTGCGCAAGCGTGGACCGACGGCCGAGGCTTGAGCCCCGGTCGAGGGTCGACGCCGGCCCCGTGCTGCGCGGGCTCGGCGCGCGATCTAAATTAAAGGCCGCGAACGTCGTACGGTCCGGCCGGTCGGACGCGTGAGTCTGGCCGGTCGGAGGCGTGAGACCGAGCCGTAGATGTCACGCGCCTCGGGGCAACTCGAACCCGGCGAGAAATCAGCGCCTCTGGCGTCGCTGCTCGGTCGAGGCGTCGAGGGTCGGGCGTGAGGTTCCATGTGACCCCCATGAACATCGAGCACAACCGCGTGAGCGTGGAGCGAAGGGCGGGCGAGTCGGCCAACAGGGTCCCCGTCCTTCTGATCCACGATCGAGCCACCGAGCTCGCCGCGTTGCGAGCAGCCCTGGCTTCACCCGAATACGAGCTGGTCACCGCGCGCCCCGGTCAGGAGGCCCTGCGTGCGTGGGAGCAGCGGGACTTCGCGGTCGTGCTCCTGGAGCTGAGCGCGCCGGAGATGGTCGGGCTCGAGACGGCACTCGAGATCAAGCGTTTAAACCGAAACGGGCGGCCGAGCCCCATCGTCTTCCTGACCGGCGCCGACATCGATGCGTCGGACATCGTACGGGCGTGCCACACCGGAGCCATTGATTTCGTCCACGAACCGTTCGAGGCGGACATCCTGCGCTCGAAAGTCCGCACGTTCGCGGAGCTCTATCGAGCGCGCAGACGCCTCTTCGCGAGACTGCAGGCGCTGACGGCGCTTGCGCTCGACCTGTCGGGCGCGCGCACGCCCGACGAGGTCGCCAGCGTCGTGGTCGAGCAGTGCAGGCGGGCGGTTTGCGCGGATACATGCGCCCTTCACGTGCTCGATGAAAAAGCGACCTCCCTATCGCTGGCCGGCCATTTTGGCATCGCGCCCGAGGCGCTCGAACAAATTCGCAGAGTCGACGAGACGGCCGACAACCGCGCGGCATTTGTCGCATTGACGCAGGGCGCGGCCGTCTGGTCGGAGAGCGCGGACGACTACGTCAGGCTGTTCCCGGAATTGGGCGCGACCAAGGCTCGGCAGCGGCGTGCCGGGACGCTCTGGAGCGTGGCCCTCATCGCCGAGGGCCGCGCCGTCGGGCTCCTTGCAATGGGCTTCTTCGAGCCTCGAAGCTTTCCCACCGAGGAGTGCTCTTTCATCGAGACGTTGGCGAAGCAATGCGCGCAGTCGCTGGCTCGAGCGCAGCGCCTCGATCGGGAAGAGCACGCGCGCGCCTGGCTCGCGACCACGCTTCTCAGCATCGGCGATGCCGTCATCGCGACGGACGCGTCGGGTCGAATCACCCTGATGAACGGGGTGGCCGAGCGGCTGACCGGCTGGGATGCCGCCGAGGCTCGCGGGCGCCCCCTCGAGGCCGTGTACAGCATCTTCTCCGGTGAGACACGCGCAGCCTGCAGCAACCCCGTCGAAAGCGTCCTTCGCAATGGCGCGGTCGTCGGTCTCGCCAACCACACGGTGCTCCGCTCGAAAACGGGCGTGGACATTCCCATCGACGACAGCGCCGCACCGATCCGCGACGCCAAGGGTAGCCTCTTCGGCGTCGTCCTGGTCTTTCGCGATGCCAGCGAAGAAAAGCGGAACCTGATTCGGCGAGATTTCCTCGCGCGCGCGGGTGCTGCGCTGGTCTCGTCGATCGACTACCGAGCCACGCTGGCCACGGTCGCCAAGCTTGCCGTGCCGCAGCTCGCTGACTGGTGCGCGGTCGACCTCGTCGAGCCAGGCGCGCGGACGCCGCAGCAGGTGGCGGTCGCGCACTTCGATCCGGAGAAGCTCGAGCAAGCGCGACAGCTCCGGGCAAGGTATGCGCCGGATCCGAGCGCCCAGTGGGGCCCGCACCACGTGATGCGTACGGGCACCCCGGAGCTTTACTCTTCCATCCCTTCGACGGCGCTGCATGTCTGGGCGCGGAACGCGGAACATCTACGGTTTCTCCGAGAGATGAAGCTCGAATCAGCGATGATCATTCCCTTGAGGGGACGCGACCGCACGCTCGGAGCGATGACCTTTCTCTATGCCGGGTCCGGCCGCGGCTACACCCAGGACGATCTCGCGTTCGCGGAGGATTTCGCGCGCCGATGCGCCATGGCCATCGAGAACGCGCTCGCGCTCAAGCAGGCCGAAGACGCGCGCCGAGAGGAGCGCAATTTGCGCGGGGAAGCCGACATCGCGAACCGCGCAAAGGACGAATTTTTGGCCACTGTCTCGCACGAGCTGCGTACGCCGCTGAACGCGATCCTCGGTTGGACCGTCGCCCTGCGGGCTCGCAAGCCGCCTTCCGACCTCGATCGAGGCCTGAGCATCGTCGAGCGCAACGCGCGCCGCCAGCTACACCTCGTCGAGGACGTCCTCGACATATCGCGTATCAGCAGCGGCAAGCTGTCGTTGACTCTCGGCCCCGTGAACATCGAAGACACCGTGAGCGGAGCAATCGAATCGGTGTTGCCCGCCGCTCAGGCGAAGGGCGTCACCGTCCAAGCCGATCTTGGAGCGGAATGTTCGATCGCGATTACCGCTGACGGCGATCGATTGCATCAGGTCATGTGGAATCTGTTGACGAATGCCGTGAAGTTCTCCGCGAAAGGTGGGAAGGTCCTCGTCAAGGCGTACAGGCAGGGCTCCGACGTCTGCGTTCGCGTGACCGATTTCGGAGCCGGGATTTCACCCGAGGTGCTCCCTTATGTTTTCGATACCTTCCGGCAAGCGGACGCATCGACCACGCGCGTCCACGGTGGGCTCGGGCTCGGGCTCGCGATCGTGAAGCAACTCGTGGTGGCTCACGGCGGAACGGTCAACGCCAGCAGCGAGGGTGAGGGCCGAGGAGCGACGTTCACGGTGTGTTTGCCTGCCCACGGCGGGGTTCCCCCCGCGAGCGAGGTACCGTCCGCGCCCGGAGCGCTTCGTGGGATGGGGGCGGGAGGGTCACCTCGCCTGGAGGGCCTGACCGTGCTCGTCGTCGACGACGAAGCAGACGCATTGCTGCTCGTCGAGGAGGTGCTGCGAGACCACGGCGCGAAGGTGGCGGGGGTCCGCTCGGCGCTGGAGGCGCTCGAGGCGCTCGAGAAACTGAGGCCGGATGTGATCGTGAGCGACATCGGGATGCCGGAGGTCGACGGCTATGCCCTGCTGCGCAAAGTCCGCGCGCTGCCCGGGGATCGCGGTGGGCGTACTCCGGCGATCGCTCTCACCACCTATGCAAGAAGGGAAGACGCCCAGCGGGCGTTCGCCGCTGGCTTTCAGATGCACGTTCCCAAGCCGGCTGATCCTTTGCAAGTGGCGATCATGGTCGCGAACCTGGGCGGACGCACGCTGGAATGACTGGGCGCCGCCATCGTGCGCGCTGCGGTGTTCTGACGCTGGGCATCGCCTTGCTTGCCGTCCGGTGCCGACTCGATCGTGCGTCGCAAGCCGGTGACACGGGTCACGTCTCCGACGAGGCGGCCTCACACCAATCGCCAGCCGTACCGGATGGGTCTCGCGACCGGCTCGCGGATGCTTCCGTCGAGCGAGAGGGAACCGGTGCGGACGGTGCGTCGGGCGGTCTGACTCCGATCGCACCCGAGCCCCTGTTCACCAACCTGACCATTGCCGGTTACCCCCAAGGGGTGGTCTCGGTCCCGAACGGGGCGACGACGCGGCGACCCGTCCTCCTGGTTCTCCACGGTAGCGGCGATCGGCCGGACTGGAATTGCGACGCCTGGCGGCACATCACGGACGCGCGAGGTTTCGTCCTGTGCCCGCGCGGGGAATACGATCCGCGCGAATCCACGGCAGGCGATACGCGATACACGCATCGGGGAGGCGCGTATCTGCGCCGTCACGTGGACGCCGCGCTCCAGGCTCTTGGCGCACGGTTTGGCCCCTACGTGGACACGGACACGCCCGTTCTGGTGGGCTTCTCTCTCGGCGCCACCGAAGTCGCGCAGATCGCGATCGCCGATCCTGCGCGGTTCGCTCGCATCGCTCTTCTCGAGGGCGGTCACGGCGTGTGGACAGCGGCGAGCGCCCGCGATTTTTCGTCGAAGGGGGGTCGCCGCGTGCTTTTTGGCTGCGGATCGGCCTGGTGCACGCCGCTCGCGAAGGCCTCCGCGGCCCTTCTCGAGCGCCATGGAATCGAGACGCGTGTGGTTTACGCCGCCGTAGGCCATACGACCGACCGGCCATTGCAGGACGCCATCATGCGGGAGGTCTCCTGGTTTTTGGCCGAGGATCCCCGCTGGGAGCCGGCGCGGTGATGGCCGGCTTGCCGCAATTCAATGAGATCCTCGCGTTTTAGAACCACGCGGGAGGGACCGCGAACGCAGGCGTTGTCGCGATCTGTGGAGCCGCGACGTTGCCGTTTCGACACTGGTGACGGGAGGCACGGGACTCGACGCGAGCTCCTGGTCGCGCTCGCGTTCGTAGATGCGCGCCGTTGCCACGAAGAGCGACATCAAGATGGGGCCGACGATCACTCCGGCGACTCCGAACACCGCGATACCGCCGATGAGTCCGACCAGCATGAGCAATGGATTGGCGTTGCCGTCGCGTCCGACGAGGCGGGGGCGGATGACGTAATCGTTCGACGCCATGACCACCGTCAAGCTCCAACCGGTGAGCAGGAGCGCGCGCGTCACGTGCCCCGTGCCGAGCAGCCACATCGCGGCGGGGATCCAGACGAGCATCGTCCCGACCACGGGAATGAACGAGGTGAGCGCAAGGATGGTCCCCCACACGGCCGCCTCCGGAACCCCGAATAGAGCGAAGCCGACGCCCGCGAGCGTCCCTTGAACGACCGCCGTCGCCACCGTCCCCACGAATGCACGGCGGCCGACGTCGCGGAACTCGGCCACCAGCGCGCGGGTATGCTGCGGATCCAGCGGCAGCAGACGTTCGAGATGTCGGGCGATTCGCGGCCAATCGAGAAGCACGTAGTAGGTCGTCCAGAGCGCCACGACGATCGTCAGCAGCACTCCAGCCGAGGTCTGGGCCACGACGCGCGCCGCCGCCGCGGCGAGATCACCCAGGCGCCCGAGCTCGCCTTCGAGACGTCGCACGACGGCCTCGCGATCGACGTGAAGCGCCGACAGAATTCGCGCGCCCCGCGGACCGATGAGACCTCCGGAGCCGGCTCCCACGCCGCGCTCGATCGCCGGAATCGCGTTGACGACCTCGCGGACGAGCAGCCACGTGGCGGCCGCTGCGGCGCCAATGATCATCAGGCCGCTCAGCAGCGTGGTCAGGGCCGCCGCGAGCGCGCGTCGTTGCCGCAGCTGGGTGGAAAGACGGGCATAGAGCGGCTGAGCCGTGAACCCCATCACGGTGCCGAGCGCCAGCCCGACGAGCAGCGGCGCCGCCATCCACGCCACGACGAGGAAGGTGAGACCGAGAAGAACGCCCAGCGCCACTCGCTGACCGTGGCGCTTCGCCAGCACTTCAGGTGTCTCCGGGTCCATGTTTATTAACCGTACTCTCCAGACGCAAACATCGCTCCCGAGGCGGGATGCAATCGCGTGCGCGCCAGCGCGACCGTGACCGCCCGCTTCGACCGCGAGCGCGGCCTTGATCGTCGCGATCCCGAGCGCGACGGCTTGGCCGCTCCCGAGCTGAGCGAAACCCGAGCGCCAGGCTCAGTCGTCTCGCCGCGTAGGATGCGGCTGGTTCACCGTCAATGTGAGTGCGCTGTTGACCAGCGACACGTGTGAAAAAGCCTGCGGGAAGTTGCCCGTCATGCGACCCGAGCCGACGTCGTATTCTTCCGACAGCAGGCCGAGGTCATTGCACAGGCCAACCAGCCGCTGGAACATCTCACGCGCCTCGTCGTACCGGTTCTGAAGGGCCCAGTTGTCGACCAGCCAGAAGCTGCACGGTAAGAACGTGCCTTCGCCCGCGGGCAATCCATCGATCTCCGGCGCCGTTTCGTAGCGACGGACCAACCCACCTTCCATGAGCCGTCTCTCGACGGCCCGTACGGTGCCGCGCACCCGCTCGTCGCCCGGTGGCAAAAAGCCGACGAGTGGGATCATCAGCAGGCTGGCGTCCAGCCGATCCGAGCCGTAGGACTGCACGAAGGAACCGAGGCCGGCGTCATAACTGTGACGACACACTTCGTCGTGGATCCGGTCACGGAGTGCACGCCAGCGTTCAATCGGCCCGCTCCCGGAGCGCTCGAGTTTTTTGACCGCCCGGTCGAACGCGAGCCAAGCCATGACCTTCGAGTGCGTGAACTGCCGACGCGGACCCCGGACCTCCCAGATTCCTTCGTCCGGGTCATCCCAGCGGCCCTCGAGAAAGTCGAGCAGCTTGCGTTGCAGGTTCCACGCGTCGGGCGCCGGCGGCAGGTCCAGACGGTGGCATTGATAGAGCGCATCCATCACCTCGCCGTAGACGTCGAGCTGATGCTGGCAAAATGCCGCGTTTCCCACCCGGACCGGCGCCGACCCTTCGTAGCCCGGAAGCCAGGCAAGCACTTGCTCGTCGATGCGCCGGCGTCCATCGAGCGCATACATGATCTGAAGCTTCGAAGGGTCGCCGGCAACGGCTCTGAGAAGCCACTCGCGCCATGCCTCCGCTTCCTCCAGGAAGCCGTTGTGCACGAGGGCAAGAAGCGTGAAGGTGGCGTCGCGGACCCAGCAATAACGATAGTCCCAGTTGCGGACGCCCCCGATCACTTCCGGGAGCGACGTTGTTGCAGCTGCGCTGATTCCGCCCGTCTTGGCGTGGGTCAGCGCTTTCAGCGTGATGAGCGAGCGGAGCACGATGTCACGCCATTCCCCGCGGTACGCGCAGCGCGCGGACCACCGGCTCCAGGTTCGCTGGGCCTCTGCCACCGCAGCGAGTGCATCGATCCCCCGAGGGGTGTCGACGTGCGCCGGATGCCAGGTCAAACCGAAGGAAAACGTCTGACCTGCGGCCACGTCGAACCGCGCGACCGTCGTCATGTTCTCGCCGTGAAGAGGCACGTCGCTTTCGACGCGAATCACGTCGGGTCCAGCGATCGCGCGAATGCCGCTGTGCCCCGCCTTTTGCACCCAGGGAACGATCGACCCGTAGTCGAAGCGGATGATGATCTCGGTGTGCATCGGCACGCAGCCGCGGTCGCCGTGAACGACGCGAACGACGCACGGGAACTCGTCGCGGACGGGCATGCAGTCGGTGATCGTCACCGCGCCGCTGTCGGTCTCGAACGACGTATCGAGGACGAGGGAGCCGTCACGGTAGCGGCGCGTCGATCGCCTCACCTGGGCTCGCGGCGCGACGATCCAGCGGCCGTGCTCGCGGGTGCCGAGCAGCGCCGCGAAGCAAGCGCCCGAGTCGAATCGAGGCAAGCAGAGCCAGTCGATCGATCCGCTGCGATCGACGAGGCCTGCGGTCTGGCAGTCGCCGATGAGGGCGTAGTCTTCGATTCGTGCTGCCATGACGGGGCTGAAAGCAGACCCCGTGCCCCCACCGGTCAGTCGTCGACGCCTTTCGAGCCCGCGGGCGGAGGCGGGTGGGCTTCCCTCTCCAGGTACCGAAAGATCGTTCGCGGGTCGACGCCCAGATCGCGTGCGGTCTGGGTGCGATTGCCATTGTTGCGCTCGAGAATCTCGAGCACGTACTTGCGCTGGAACTCCTCCTTGGCCTTTTCCAGCGGCAGGATGGAGCTGGATTCTTCCTTGCCGAGGTCCAGATCTTCGGGGGAAACGAGCGACTTGTCGCAGAGTACGAGCGCTTTCTTGATCCGGTTCTCGAGCTGCCGAATGTTGCCGGGCCAGGAGCCTTTCTTGATGGCCGCGAGGGCCTGCGGCGTGAAGCCCTGAACCCGGGAGCCGAGCTCCTCGGCGTGCTTGGAAAGCAGCGCCTTGGCGATGATGAGCACGTCGTCGCCTCGCTCGCGCAGCGGCGGCAGGTAGATGTTCACGACGTTGAGGCGATAGTAGAGGTCTTCGCGGAATCGGCCCGCGCGA